>NZ_JAJNAY010000002.1:364933-729867 GCF_021010565.1 Chryseobacterium turcicum | reverse complement strand
GCATACCGAAACTTTTTCCGATATTAGAGCCCGCGTAATTCAGCACGAATATGATCATATTGAAGGAACACTTTTTACCGATCATCTTAGCGCGCTGAAGAAAAAGCTGGTAAAAGGGAAACTTACAAAAATTACGCAAGGAGACGTGTCTATTAGCTACAAAATGAGGTTTCCAAAATAATTTAAACTAAGAAATATACTATTATAAAAAGCGTTATAGCTTTTACTGAAATTAAAAAAATAAAATTATGCTGTTAGAAAAAATAATTTCGATCTCTGGGAAACCAGGTCTTTACAAATTGGTATCGCAGTTGAAAAACGGATTTATCATTGAAGAAGTTACTACCAAAAAGAAAGTAAGCATCGGGAACTCAAGCCAAGTGAGCTTGTTGGATAATATTGCAATGTTTACTTTTGATAAAGAAGTTCCTTTGTTTGAAGTTTTTGAAAATATCGCTAAAAACTACGATTACAAAGAAACCATCAATCATAAATCTTCAGAAGCAGAATTAGCTGATTTTATGGCTGCATCGCTTCCAAACTATGATACAGACAGAGTTTACAATTCTGATATTAAGAAATTGGCTCAGTGGTACAACATTCTTCACAAAGCTGGATACATCACTCCTGAAGGTTTTGTAAAAGCAGAAGCTGAAACTGAAGAAGGTGAGGCGAGTATTGAAAAAGAAGCTCCAAAAAAGGCAGCTCTTAAAGCAGACAAGCCAGCAACTCCAAAAGTAAAAGCAAGTACAGGAGCTAAAGCAGCGACGAAAAGTACACACAGAAAAATGGGATAATTTAGTTTATCTTAATTAATAGAAAACCTTGTCAGTAATGACAAGGTTTTTTGTTTTAAACTTTTTTAGTTAATCGCAAAGGCGCAAAAGTTTTTATTTTACTGTTTTTAAGGCTATACTGTTTTTATCACGCAAAGATTTTATTTAAAAAAATCTTGATTTTAAGGAGCAAAGATTATCGAACAAGTCGATTAAGCTTGGAATCTGCATGAGCTTTATCAAATCAATTCATTGATGCTTCTTTGCCACCTTAAAGTAAAACATGAAGAAAAATAAATCTTTGCGTTAAAAAAATTAAATATTCATTTCTTAATGAAAGATTACAAATGAAAGATTACAGATGAAAAATAATGAATCATTAAATATTCACAATTCACAATTTTTAAGGCTATACTATTTTTATCACGCAAAGATTTTATTTAAAAAAATCTTGATTTTAAGGAGCAAAGATTATCGAACAAGTCGATTAAGCTTGGAATATGCATGAGCTTTATCAAATCAATTCATTGATGCTTCTTTGCCACCTTAAAGTAAAACATGAAGAAAAATAAATCTTTGCGTTAAAAAAATTAAATATTCATTTCTTAATGAAAGATTACAAATGAAAGATTACACATGAAAAATAATGAATCATTAAATATTCACAATTCACAATTTGAAAATCTCTGATTTTCTTGCGCCTTAAAAACGGTTTGATTCTAAAAAACTGCGCCTTCGCGATTAACCAACAGAAATGTTAGTTCCTTATAATTCTTTTGTATCAAGACAAAATAGCAATACAGAAGATTTGCCGTAAATTTGTACTTCTATTTAATCTTAACCTCAACCTTAATTGAATGAATACCAGACAAGAAAAACTCGAAGCTTTCGGAAGACTTTTAGATATTATGGATGACCTTCGTGAAAAATGTCCGTGGGATCAGAAACAGACACTACAAACGCTTCGTCATTTAACTTTAGAAGAAACTTACGAACTTTCGGATGCTCTTTTACAGGAAGATTTAACCGAAATTAAAAAAGAACTTGGCGATGTATTGCTGCATCTGGTTTTTTATGCTAAAATAGGTTCTGAAAAAAAGAGTTTCGATATTGCTGATGTTATTAATTCTTTAAATGAAAAACTGATTTTCCGCCACCCTCATATTTATGGCGATGTAGAAGTGAAAGATGAAGAAGAAGTAAAACAAAACTGGGAAAAACTAAAACTGAAAGAAGGTAATAAATCTATTTTGGGTGGCGTTCCGAAAGGATTGCCAAGTATGGTAAAAGCCTATAGAATTCAGGATAAAGTAAAAGGAATTGGTTTTGAATTTCACGATGCCGAAGATGCGTGGAAAAAAGTAGATGAAGAAATCAACGAGTTTCATGCAGAAACCGATTTAGATAAAAAAGAACAGGAGTTGGGCGATGTATTTTTCTCATTGATTAATTACGCAAGAATTTCAGGTTTAAACCCTGATTCGGCTTTAGAGCGTACCAATCTGAAATTTATTTCAAGATTTCAGAAAATGGAACAGCTTGCAGCTGAGGCAGATTTAAAATTAGCTGATATCACTTTAGAAGAAATGGATGTTCTTTGGGAAAAAGCAAAACGTTTTGAATAAATGAAAGTAGACAATCCTTCACAAAACCGTTTTCAATATCTGATTGAAATGAAGAAAACCGAGCGGAAATGGCATTTTCCGTTTCTTGCTGCATTATGCATTGGTATTCCTCTTTTATTAGGATGGTTTTCGGGTAAACCAAACTATGGAAGTCTTTCGAGTTTGGGAGCGTTGACGATATTGTATTTCACGACGGCGCCGATTAGTCAGCGAATGATTCATTTGGCGGTTTGTGCTTTTGGGATTATATTTTCCTTTACCATCAGTCTTTTTTTTAGTTTTAATATTTACACAGCGGCTTTATCTTTCGGGATTGTTTCTTTCCTTTCTCATTTTATCACTTCTTATTTTAAAATTTCACCGCCTGGAAATTTTTTCTTCATCATGTTGGCGGCGATGGCGAGTACATATCAGTTTGATTTGGAAATGATTCCTTTACGAGTTGGTTTAGTCACAATGGGAGCTATTTTATCGTGTTCACTGGCGTTTCTTTATTCTGTTTTTGTTGAAAAAAGTGAAGTGGTCAATATTCCACGAAGAGTTTTTAAGAAAAAAAGATATACCAAGTTTGTTGAAAGTACGATTATAGGTTTAATTATGATGCTGACTTTAATTGTCGGGCATCTTTTAAAGTTTCAAAATACGTACTGGATTTCTATTTCTACTGTTGCCATTATTCAGGGGCGAAATTTTGAGCATGTGCGACAGAGAAATATGCACCGTATTTTCGGAACTTTCATTGGTTTGGGCTTAGCATGGCTGATTCTTCTTTTTGACCCTGAAAAAATTGTAATGATAGGAATTATTGTAGTTTTACAGTTCATAGTTGAGTTGATGATTGTAAGAAATTATGGTTTTGCCGTTATATTTATTACACCACTTACTTTGCTTTTAATAGAAGTCGGAAGCACCGTGCATCATGAGGTTGAAAATCTGATGCAGGCAAGATTACTCGATACTATTATTGGAAGTTTGATGGGATTGGCTGCTGGTTTTTTTCTCCATCACCAACAAATCATCAATCAATTGGAGAAAAACATCAGATATTCTTTCTTTCAGTTTAAAAAATTAAAAAAATAAAATTATGCGCATTCTCGTTGTATTTGCTTTTATGTTGATGAGCTGCAATCCGAAAGCTCAAGATTCGGTAACAAAATCACAGGAAGATTTGAAAACAGAATTTTCATTTCCCAAAAAGTTGAAAGAAGTTTCAGGAATTGCTCTTTCGCAAGACCAGAAAATTATTTGGGCTATTGAAGATGCCGGAAATAAAAATGTAGTGTACGGGCTCAACCGACAAGGTGACCTGATTAATGATGTATTGGTAGAAAATGCTGAAAATAACGACTGGGAAGATATTACAAAAGATGCTGCCGGAAATATCTACATTGGTGATTTCGGGAATAATGAAAATGACAGACAGAATCTTTCCATCTTAAAATTAGATTTAAAGAATGAGTCTCAGAAATCAACAAAAGTTATTCAGACGACAAAATTTCATTATGAAGGACAGACTGAGTTTCCTCCCCAAAAGTCTAATTTACTATACGATTGTGAAGCTTTTGTAGAAAAAGACGGAAGTTTTTATTTGTTTACAAAAAACAGAAGCAAAGGTTTTGACGGAACATTTTTGGTTTTCCAAATTCCAAATAAGGAAGGTGATTTTGAAGCTAAATTAATTGGGAAATTAAAACTAGAAGGCGGTTACGGTGATGCTGCCATTACATCCGCTGCTATTAATTCTAAAAATGAAATTGTGCTTTTAACGCATAAAAACATTCACGTACTTTCAGGGTTTACAGCAAATGATTTTAATAGTGCTAAAATTCAGAAAATCTCTTTAGAACACAATTCACAAAAAGAAGCAGTCGTTTTTGTGGATGATAAAACCTTGCTGATTGCTGATGAAAAGGATAAAAAAACAGGTGGAAATGTGTATCAATTTTCTTTAAAATAAATATTTAGTTTGTCATTCTGGAGGAATCTCTGCAACCTTTTATAAAATTGTATAGATTCTTTCAGAATGACAAACTTTACGTTTAATAAAACAATCAATGACCGTTAGAAACTCATTCCAACGCCACCGGAAATTCTTCCGCCATCTTCACCGGTAAAGTAATCGATTCTTGCAGAGAAAGACTCCAGCATATTCATCCAAAAACCGCCACCAACTCCTTGATGCCATTTGTTAGATTGCTCTTTATCTATCCATACTCTTCCTGCGTCATATCCTACTAAAATTCCCATATTGACGGGGACGATATTATTTCTTACTCTTCCAAAATCCCAGCGAACTTCCGCATTGTTGATAAGGTATGATTTTCCTGCAAATCTTTCATTTCTGTAAGCGCGCATTCCATTGTTTCCACCAATGGCTGCAGCCTGATAAAATTCAAAATTATTATTGTTGATAATCATGGCATTCGTAGAATTGGCAAATACAAATTTTCCTTTCTTATCAATTCTGTGGAAAACGGTCATACTTCCCTGAAAGCTTGCAAAATTTCTTTCAAGCTCTTGTAAATTGGCTTTCCAGCCTGCATTTAAAACTAATTCTAAACCTAGTGTAGGAAAAGCATTATTGTCGAAATTTTTAAAACTAAAGGTGTAATTGGCTCCTCCAAATTGTTGATGGTCGAAGTTTTCTAATCTTACATCTGGTGATATAACCGCAAAACGGTCATCATTTTTCTGCAGTTTAGAGTTTTCAAAGGTTAATTGGAACTGATGCTTGATGTTGAGCCAGCTTGTTTTTGAGATGGAAGGTGCAAATTTACTCTGAGAAATTCTTACACGATTGTAATCTCTATCTACCGCATCTTTGTCGTATTGTGTTTCATTTCCAAATCCAAAAAATGTTCTTGCAAAATGGGGAGTTGTATGAGTCGCATCAATTCCGGCATCCCACCCGAAAATTGCTTTTTTGAAAACTCCTTTATAGCCTAAATTAAATCCACCTGTTGCGGTGTATAAATTAGCACTAAAACTATGTTTTTGAGTAAAGCGGTCACGAATGAAATTATTAACCGTAAAATTAGCTACAAGACCCAAAATAACCCCGTCATCAGGATTGTAATTTGCCATCGGATATCCTGCAAAGAAATTGTATTTAGGGTGTTTCCAGTTGTAGGTATTTATATCATAATCATCGGTAATGTGCTTTGTCGCGCCTTTGGTTTCGTAGGTGTTTTTCTGAGATTTAAAATCGTAAATTTTAACGTTTCTGCCGTTAGAAACATTGTAAACATCATGATTGTAACCACCAATTAAGCGAATATTTGTCTTTGATTTTCCATCTCCGGAAACTTCATAAACGTCATCATCATCCAATCCGTAAATCCAAAGTTCTTTGGTTTTCTTACCGTCGTAAGTTTTTTCAAAAACTAGTTCTTCGGTTTTATCTTTATTAATTTTATATTGCTTTACTTCAACTGATGTTTCGTTCTTTACAATGACAAATTTGTCCGGACTGAGCGTTCCTACCAACGGCACTTTTTCCTGAAGAATGTGATAATATTCTACTGCATTGGCCTCGATTTTTTCTTTTCTCAGTTTTAATTTTCTTTGAATATCGGCAATGGTTTCATCCAGAACTTCTTTCGGGAGATTTTTAAAAGCAACATCAATATCGGCATCGGTAAGGTGTTTCTGAATGTATTTTGCCTGCTCGCTCCAGTTTTGTTCGGTAGAACCTTTCAGAAAAATTAAATCTAAAGGATAAGGCTCCATGTTTACCCAACGCACATTTTTTATTTCATCTTTAAAAGATTTCATGTGACGAATCATCGGGATATTCATAATAAAGGTAAACGCAGCGCCATCATAGATGCTGAACGCCTGATCTCTGTCTCTTGGGATAGGTTTGTAAACAACTTTATCTCCCACTTTATATTCGGCCCATTTCCATTGATCTTCGTGTCTATCCCAATCACCAATCAGCATATCAAAAATTCTTGCTCTGATATACAAATCCTGATCGACAGAATATTTGCTGTCTTTTCGCATATTTTTTAGGACATCTGAAGTAGAAACAATACCAGAAGCATTATCAAGTGACTGTAAGGTCTTAGGGTCAGAAGAAAAACGCTCTTCAATCATATACATTTCGTCACCGTAATTTTTGTTGTAGCGACCCAGCGCTTTTTGTTTTGGAATATAATACAACTCCGGATTGCTATGAAAAATATCCAGCTTATCAATCATATTATTAACGGCAAATCCGGTAAAAGGATGATTGGTCGTGTAAAAATCGAGTAAGAATCTTTCAGGAAAAGTGTTGTTTAATTCATTTCCAAAATCATTTTTCTTAAAAGCTTGGGCATTTAGAAAACGGACGGCACTTTTTTTCACTCCACGCATCACAAATTCCTGTCCTTCACTGGTTCTCAGACGAAGACTGTTCGATTGATTTCCGCCACCTTCTCTGAAAGGCGAATACCCAGGATCCATATCTGAGAGATTTTTCGTTTTAGCTTCAATAGGAAGTCCGTAATATTTTCGGTAATGATCTCCCCAAAGCCAACGGTAGATTTTTCCTTTTTTGGTTAATCTTTCTGGATAAACGGATGATGTATAGGTTTCCGGAAAAGAGCTAGGGAAATTATTTTCAAATACTTGAGGTTTAGGAATTACAGAAATTTGGGTTAGCTTTTTAAGCGCATTATTTTTTGTTGAAAAATATTCTACATCTGAGCTCAAATCTTTTCTGAGATTTAACACAGCAAATCCACTTCCGCCATAAGAGAAATCTGTTTTTTCTACAATGGTGGCAGGATCTGTTTTTGAGCCGGCTCCGCTGATAATTTGTCTGATGTTTCTGTCTGCATGATATTGCAGATTGTGATCGTGCCCAGAAACGAAAATTACATTTTCTTTATCTTGAACGATGCTTTTTAGTCTATTGGCAAAGTCTGCATAATGTCTGTTGCTGAGATCTTCCATGCTCGCTCCGGAAACACTTCTCAAAGTGGTAAGCACAGAGGCAATTCCGGGAATGGGAACTTTACCGTTAAAGGCGGAAAGATGAGATTTTGCAGAATTAAATCCTGCATGAACGCCCGTACTGATTACCGGATGATGCAGCGCAACGATAATTCTCTTATCCTGATTTTTGGTAATAAGATCTTTAAATTCGGTGTAAAAATCTTCTCTGGTATTAATATCACATCCTTTGTTGATTCCGGGGTATTTATCCCAATTAATCAGTGCCCATTCAGAATCAATGACGATGAGCTTGATGTCTTTTGTTAAATTGATATCATCAATCGGACAAGAATTTTTAGGGAGAAAAGATTTTTTGTCTTTCAGATACGTTTTTACAAAGTCTTCCTGAGCTTTTAGACCATCCAAACCATGATACCAATCATGATTTCCGGGGATAACCAATGTTTTACCTTTAAAGTTTTTGGTAATTGCCAATTGGTTTTCCATTTTTTCTTTTGCCAAAGGATAGTCTTTGTCGCCTTCTTTTGGCATTCCGAGAGGGTAGATGTTATCTCCTAAAAATATCAGCATCGAATTGCTGTTGGCAGAATCTATCTTATTTTTAAGGAAATTTAAAGTCTGCTGAGCCTGAATTTCTTCTGAATTTCCTGCATCACCCACGAGGAAAATCTGAAAGTTTTGCTCTGTTTTTTGTTCAGATTGCGGTATCTCATGTAAGTTTTTACCTTTTTTTACGTTGTAGGTAGCACAAGACAAAAGAAGTCCCGAAAGGAGAACGGTTTTTCCTGCCGGTGATATTTTTTTTAAATAAGATTTAAAGGATAAATTCATACATTTACAATAAGAAAAATTTGGTGATGAGCATCTTAGACAAAGCTAAAAATTATGTTGAAAACTTATTCAAAGATAAACTATCTTCTGTTTACTTTTATCATAATTTTATCCATACCACATACGCTGTTCAGAAAGCAGATGAAATCATAAAGCATACCAATTTACCTGAAGTTGACAGAGAAAAAGTATTGCTTGCCTTATGGTTTCATGATGTAGGCTTTACAGATTGCAATGCTGAAGGGCATGAGCAACGAAGTGCGGTTATTATGAAAGAATTTTTGAAGAAAGATAATTTTTCTGATGAATATATTGAGGAGGTTTCTAAATTGATTCTTTCCACTGAAAAATACCATCAGCCTCAAGGTTTTCTGGAGGAAATTATGAAAGATGCTGATTTCAGTCATTTTGCAAGCCCATTTTACAGTGATTCTGCAGAAGCTTTGCGTAAAGAATGGGAACTGACGGGAGGAATGTGCTTTTCTAACGACGAATGGAATGTAATGAATGTAGATTTTCTTAAAAATAAGCATAAATATTTCACAGATTACGCCAAAGAAAATTGGGAACCGCTAAAAATGAAGAATGTAAAAAAGCTCGAAAAAAAGCTTGATAAAGAAGAAAAGCCTAAAAAAGAAAACTCAGATAAAAAAGATCAAAAGTCGGATAGAAGTGTAGATACACTTTTCAGAGTGACTTTGAATAACCATACAAGATTGAGTGATATTGCAGACAGCAAAGCCAATATTTTGCTTTCGGTCAATGCGATTATTATTTCGGTTTGTCTTTCTGTTTTGGTGCCTAAATTAGATACTCCGAAAAATGCACATTTGGTTATTCCTACATTTTTTCTTTTAATCTCGAGTGTACTGACGATTATTTTTGCAATTCTTTCTACAAAACCTAATGTTACAAAAACTGTTTTTACCAATCAGGATATTAAAGACCGTAAAGTCAACCTTTTGTTTTTTGGAAATTTCCAGCAAATGGAATTTGATCATTATCTGACCTCGATGCATGATCTTATCAAAGACCGCGATTATATCTACGATTCTATGGTGAGAGATTTATACTTTCTGGGTAAAGTTTTAGACCGAAAATATAAACTTCTTTCGATTACCTATCAGATTTTTATGGCAGGAATTATCATTTCTGTCCTGTCTTTTGCCTATGCTTTCTTGACGCTTTAACTGAAATTAGATGATTGTAAGACAGAGAACGCACTGGCTGAAAATGCTATTTATATGGAAAGGTTCTGTTTTAAAGAAAATAATCACGCAGCTTTTTATTATCACTATTTTCTCTGTCGCGGTATATTATTTTAACGGAAAAATTTACGATTACAAAGTAAAGCTCAATCCCACTGTTTTTACATTGATAGGTTTAGCTTTGGCCATTTTCATGGGCTTTTGTAATACCGCAAGCTATGACCGTTTTTGGGAAGGAAGAAAGCTTTGGGGATTATTGGTTATTGAAACCCGTTCTTTAACGAGACAGATCTTATCTTTTATACCCAATGTTCCTAAAGAAGAAAAACAGGAAATCGTAAAGCTTATTTCTGCATTTTGCTGGTCTTTAAATGATCAATTAAGAGGCAAGTCTGAAACAGGAAATCTTAAAAAATTACTTTCTGAAGATCAGTTTCATCAAATACAAGGGAAGACGTTTATTCCTAATATTATTTTAGGGTTTATTTCAGATTGGCTGCATACTCAGAATAAAAAAGGAAACATCGATACCATCGTTTTGTCTTCTATGAATCATCAGCTGAATCAGTTTTCTAATATTTCTGGTGGTTGCGAGAGAATTTTAAATACGCCACTTCCATTTGCCTACAGCGTTTTGTTGCATCGTACGGTTTATCTCTATTGTTTTTGGTTGCCTTTCGGCTTACTCGACAGTTTAGATTGGATGATGCCTTTGATTGTACTTCTTATCAGCTATACTTTTATTGCTTTAGATGCCATCATTCAGGAGATTGGGGAACCTTTTGGTGAGGAAGAAAATGATTTGGCACTCAATAGTATTTGCAGAACGATTGAATTTTCTATTTTTGAGCAGGCAGAAATTCCACAAGGCGAATTAAAAAAGCCGGATTCTTATTTTGTAGATTAATTTACGCCAAAGAAACTCTCATCGCAAGCAATCCTGTGATACCCTGCAAATCTTCAACTCTTAAAAGTTCAACATCCGTTTTTAAAACATTCTGTTTCTGAAGTCTGTGGATGTATTGTAAATATTCACGCTGATTTTCTAAGCCGAAATAAACAATCGTAATTCTTCCAGGGCAGGTAATTCTTTCGGTAGAATCTTTGATATGGGCTTTTTCCAACCTTTTTTTAATAATTTCAAAGTTAGAATTAAAGGCACCGTCTACATCAAAACGTTTCTCATCCATTCGGAAACGGATGTCTATTTTTTCATTATATACAAAAATTAGCGAAGCAATATCAAGCGAAACCGGAAGGTCTTTTTTGAATACACGAAACTCATGTTCCATTGTACAAAGGGTTTCAAGCTGCCAATATCTCAACTCCTGAACGACTTTTGCAGAATAGGGGAGTTCTGGAGCGATACTAGGACCAATGTAGAGATTGTGCTCTACACCATCCGACTTAAACCGCTCAAAATAATGCGGGAAAATCTCCTGGGCAGCCACTTGTTTTTCGTCTAAAATATCCGCCAATTTACGGTTGAGAAGTGTGATAGAATCGTCTAAATTTTTCCTGTTGGCATAAAAAAGGTCATTCTGAGTAAAGACCTGACTAAAGTAATTTTTGATTTTATCTTTAATATCTTCGTCGCTTTTCACCTCAAGTTGCCCTTGCAGGTAAGGATGGATTTCATCACGTAAAACTCTCTGAAAACGCTGTTCTGTATCTGCTTTGATTTCATTATTGATTTCATTTTCAAAAACATCTAATGCCAATGCAAACTTTTCAGATTCTGCAGAATTGAGCATCGTCATCACATCCTGAAGCCCGTCGCCTTGTTGGTTGAGGTCTTCCAGCATCAGAGTAACGCGCTTGTCTGACGAAGCACGGATGTCTGAAAAACTAAACAGCGGAGTTAGGTTTTTAAATGAAATCTCCTTTAACGTATATATTTTTTTAGATAAGTAAGCATTAAAATAACGCTCAGCTTCATTTCTGAATTTCCAGATAACGCTGTCGTGAATTGTGGTGTATTCACGCTGAATAATAGCTTCAATCTGATTGTTTCTTTCATACGTAAATCTGCTGAGAGAGAAGATAATCATATCGGCAACAAACTCAAGTTTCTTCAATTTTAAACCATTCAAACTGTTGGCTTGAGGGGATGTAAACTCCATCATCGCCAAAAGTTCGTTGTCTTTCATAATCGGAATGACCATGAAGCTATTGATGTTATTATCTTTTAAAATATTGAAAGAAGGGAGTTTTTTAATTTCTTCATCAAGGTTGTCGACGTTGGAAACGACAATCGGTTTTGAGTTGTAACGGATATTTTCAAAAGCCGTTTTTCTTGCTTCTTCATCAAAGGTGTTGATCCAAAAATCGAGAAGATAATTGGTGAAAACATTTTCGTAAATAGGAAGTTTCTCGAGTCTTTTGTTTTTAGTATTAAAAAGCATCAGCCCAAAATTGAGCTCGGCAACATCAAAATAAGATTTAAATATTTCTTTTAAATTCTCATCAGGAGAAGGGTTTTCCAAATCAATTTTAATCATGCTTGACTTCAAATCTGATAAGGCAACTTCCGAAGTACAGTCGATAAGCGAAATAATACTAAACCCATTTAAAATCCATGATTCTGGCTGGAAATATTTTTTCCAAAGCGGTACATCATCCAGATTTTCAAGCAGCATATCTAAAACATCGTCTGGCGGAGTTTTGGTTCCTTCGGCAGGATAAACATCGCTGAAATCTGAGTTGACTGTAATTTTATAATGCTTCATAATTCCCTGTTTATCGGGAATGTAATAATAAAATGGGATGGTAACTTTAATATCTTTTTTAAGGTAGGTCTGCAAAATCAGGCAACAGCAAAAGACGTAATATTCGTCATCACTAATGTCTCTAAACTCAATCTCAAAATCTTTTCCGGCATCATTCAAAATATTCTGAAATCTCTCGGTATAATTGAACGTAAGATTGGTGAGCGGAATTCCTGCCGCTTTAATTTCATTTTTCGTCAAGCCGGTAGGGAAGAGGTCTGCCAATAAAAGCCTGATGAGGTCTTTATGCTTCTCAAATACCGACAAATCCTGAAAACCATCTCTTAATTCTTGAAAGTTTTTGGTTTTCTCAATCAATGATTCGGCATAATTGGCTCGATACTCTAAACGGTCATTGTACCGAATATGTTCTAACACATCCAAATATTTTTTGAACGATATAAAAACCTGAAACGGACTTTCTTTCTTGTAGAGATTTGCCAAAATGTAAGAAAAATTGTGAGGGTAAAGGTATGAAATCTATGAGGGAATTGCGTGTTTTGAACGTGCAAATTTTATATAAAAGACTGGTTTTTTACTATGATGAATGCTTTTATTGTTGAACAGTTTAGATATAAAATAGGATGCTTTGAACACAAAAAACCTCGCAAAATGCGAGGTTTTTTGTGTTCAAAGGAACGAGCGAGACGCTCGCACCCAATGTCATTAAGTTAAGAAAATATCACAGCGTATCTTTTTGATTTTTAGTTGTTTTTGGCTTTATTCGATTTCGGTACTTGCCTACATTTCTTTTGTTAGATCTATCAGGTCTTATGGGTATGAGATGTTTTTTGAAAAGTTGTTTTAGCTCTTCCAATATATCTTGTGTATTTTGTTTTTTGAGAAACATTCCTACTATTCTGTCTTTCATAAAGCCATACGATAA
Organism: Chryseobacterium turcicum; assembly: GCF_021010565.1. Classification (NCBI taxonomy): domain Bacteria; kingdom Pseudomonadati; phylum Bacteroidota; class Flavobacteriia; order Flavobacteriales; family Weeksellaceae; genus Chryseobacterium; species Chryseobacterium turcicum. The sequence continues at coordinate 716,829 of NZ_JAJNAY010000002.1, read as the reverse complement.
ATTGTTATTGATTTTATAATCGTATCTTTTATTCAAGTTCATCTCTTTAATTTCTTCATTTAAATCTCCTATAATAAGTGTCTGCACATTGCTTACAAATAAAGCAGCAAAGAAATCCTGCATGATACTTTGGTAAGAATATCCCGAAAAATGTTCTATTTTTAATTTGTTTTTGAACTCATCATAAAAAGTTTCAATTTTCCATCGCTTAAAATAGAGCTTCTTAAAAAAGAGGGGTGTATATTTTTTGTTTTCCAACAAAGATGTAATGAGCAGTTCTGTCTGTCCGTTAGGTAATTCTATTCTTATGATTCTTACTCTTAGTGAAGGTTTCTTTTGGCTTACTTTCACATAAGGTTTCGTATTTTTACCAGGATTTATTTCTACGATTTCTGATGTTTTCCCATTTTTCATAAAAGATTTTGTTACCGAACTAAAATCTGTTTTTACTCTCATCAAATAATCCAAACCTCTCTGATGATGTTCAAATATAAAATCAAAAGAAGGATAACCTCTGTCATAGATTAGTAAATCTCCTATTTTACAGTGTTGCAAATGCTTTAGTGCCATTTCCCTTTCCCCAATACTTATAGGAGATAAATCACCATCAATGACAAAATTATTCAGAACATCGTACAATACAGAAACCTTAGCTTGTATGACGTAAGTGTCACTTTGATTAGTTGTTCTACCAAATTGACCTTCAAGTTCCTGCGTTATCGGTAATGTAATTCTCGAACCATCTACGGCCAGTATCCTAAAACCTTCTAAGAGTGCAACCCCTGAGTTATCGGTGTAAAACTCACGAACTAATAAGTTTGATAGGTGGCGGAAAACTTTTGGAGATATTTTTTTTCGAGCCTGCACAAAAGCACTTTTGGTAAAAGGCTTCGTATTGGTAATCTCAATTTTCAAATAACGAACGAAATTTTCAATTTCTAAAGAAAGACTCTTGGTAAGGAAATTAACCATTAGAAGCAAAGTGCTTGCGAATGATTGTTTTCTATTACGAGTAAAATCTTTGTCTTTCATCCTATACGTTTCCTGAAGTAAGGTACTAAAAAATTCTGCCTGTATTTTATCTAAAATAGATAAAGTCGTTTTTTTTCAACATAATAACTGTCTGATTACTAAGTAAATATACGAAATACGACTATTAAAAACAATATAAAATATTGATTTACAGATATTTAAATCTTAACTTAATGACATTGCGCTCGCACCAGCGGGAAAGCTTTGGGAATCAAACTCGCTGAGCTCTTGGATGAAGAACAGATTTTGGATATTAATTCTTACGATAAAAATGTAATTGATAAAGTAAGGCTTTTAGAAGAACTCGACGAAACAGAAAAAAAATCCATCTTCAATATTATCGATATTACTATCAGTAGAAAACGATTAAAAGACAATCTTGCAAACGTTTTGCAAGGTATATAAAACGCAAAACCCTCGCAAAATGCGAGGGTTTTTTATTATTTGTCACACGATAAAATCGTGCGGGAGCGAGGAAAATTAAAAATTAGTTGTTAATATTTCTTCTTCTTGTTTTTCGTAATCTAAAATATAGATTTTTTCACTGTTTTTAATAGTAATTTTCAAAGAACCTTTTGGTTTTATAATGGAATCTCCTATTTCTATTTTATCATCCCATCCTGTATGAGTAGGCAAACTATCTCTTCCATATACTACATATGTGGCCCCGTGATTAGTATAATCAGTACTTTTTTTACTCACAATAGATTTAATAGTTCTATTTTCAATTTTTGTAAAAAGTAGGCTATTAAGATTTTCATTACTTATAGGAGTATTTTTATAATAGATAAAGATAAAAATAAAAATACCTAAAACTATAAACGAACCAACAAGTATTATTGTTGGGTATTTTTTATTTAAAAGCATCATTTTTTAAAAGGTAATATTGTATTTGTTCTTGTCCAAGCTGCACCAACATCTAACCCTAGCCCATAGCCAACCCCTCCAGTAGTATAACCATTTTTGTTTTTCCCCCAAGCATTGGGATTGACATTTTGCATGAACGTCGTATTAGTATCTGTAGTTCCTCCATAGCTAATACTTGCTCCAATGCCTGCAGAGTATGAATTACCGTACCCTTCAAAATCATTAACATGAAACATCTGATTGGGATTTGTAGTTTTAATAGGAATAAAATCACCTCCTATTCCTAGCATTAATCCATTAGCTTTTCCATAGGAAAAATAAAATTCTCCGTTCCCATAAGAATCTTTAACATAACCAGCAGCAACAGTGAATCCAGGCGTTACTAATGGTGCAAATGTAGCACTTCCTTGAACAGCTAAACCACTTACGCTTGTTGCAGACGTAGTAATTATGCCACCAGAGATAATACTTAAAGTTTCACCCCCTTCTGCATGTAAAAGAGTAGTTTCGCCATCTCCTGTTTTTACTGTGGCAGAACCATTAGCATGTAAATCGTACATTCTATCATAGCCATCCGCAGAAGATCCAATTGTATTACTTCTGCCTAAACTTGTATAACCTTCAACCGCTTTATTGGTATCTTTCCACTCTACGTTGTTTGTTCCATTTTTTTGATACCAATCAGGAGGGAAAACCCCCTCATTATTTTGGTTTATTGAAGAATAATCTCTATTTGCTTCTTCATTTTGTCTTCCATCTGGATCAATAAATCTTATCGGATTGTTATAAGCATAGGTATAAGGTGACCATCGTCTGGAAGTTTCCGCCAGCGGATCCACCACACCCCATCTTCCAATATCCGGCATATAGAACCTTGCACCGTAGTCATACATTCCCGTCTCTTGCAACTCCTTCCCGTTGTACTTATACTGATAAGAAGGATTACCTACTAAACCATTGTATCCTTCATGCTTCAATCCAAAAGGATAATAGTTGTTTTCTTCAAGAACTTCTACGCTGCTGCCATTATGGAAATAACTTAACCTAGTATTTCCTAAATGATCACTGTAATTGTAAATATACTTATTTTTTACAAAATCAAAGTATCCTTCTGGAGTTGGAACAAACTGAAGACCTGATGAATTTGGGGCAACAATTGCACCACCGTAAAAAGAGTATTGAAAACCATCCAGATAATCTATTTCTTTTGTTGATCCCATTGCCAGATTACTAATTACACTTTTTTTCAGCTTCGTTCCGTCTGCGCGGTAAAGATGGGTAGTTTCGCTTTTTATTTTTCCGATACCGCTTGAAATATTTGACGGTAGGTTCAGATAATTGTAGACAATTGAAGTTATTCCTTTATCCAAATGCTTAGTCATATTTCCATTGGAATCATAGTCAAAAACATTTTGCAATGCATTATATCCTGAAGAGTTATTGAGAACCCCAACAGGAAGTCTTATTTTATCCAAACGATTTCCGGTATAATCATAAATTAAATCATCAATTTTCTCAGCAGTGATTCCAGAAGAAGGCTTTGAAAACCTTTTTAGGCTAGCAATATTTCCGTTGAGATCATAGGTAAGTTGCTCATTATAGTTACCATTGTTGATAAGTGATGAGCCGGGTTCTGAATAGATACCTTGTTGAAGCCTATTTAATCCATCATAGGTGTAAGAATATCTACGTTTATTATCATTAGGATTTGTTGATGTTTTCCAATCAATCTCCGCAATATTACCGTTGAATCTACCTGTTGAAAGACTTGTGTTTTCAGGATTGGTATATTTTATTGAGTATCCGAAAAGATCTCCGCCACTTAAATCAGCAGGATTGTTAATCTGCGTCATCCATCCTCGAATATTATATAAATAATCTACCTGCTGCAATGGTGTGTTTGAACTTGTTCCACCCACTTTCTTGCTTTCCAGTTGTGAAAGCTCATTGTATTTGTTTTGAACCAGATATTCTACAGGATTATTGTCCACCTTGTGGGTGTGAGTCATTAATCTGTTCTGATGATCATAGGTGAAGTTTTCGGTAATTACTTTTTCAGTATCGCTGTTTAATCTTTTGTGTCTGGTAATAGCCATCTTAGGTGTTCCCGAAAAATCAAGCTCAGATTCTGTTTTGGTGTAACCTCCTAAATGATTGATGGAGTGTATTCCGATTGGTCTCCCTTTTTCATCATACCAAGTGTAGTTTTTGGTCCAATTGTCATCTTCAATATTTTTCACATAAGAAGCTACTGGTAAACTTTTGGTACTGATATTTAAATTCTGAGAATCTTGTGAAAGAACAGTTTGTCCTAAAACCTGGGTAGGAATAGAAGGACTTCCTGTAGGATAAGTATCGTAATAATTAACCGATAATACAGTTTCAAGATAAGGAAACATAATGTTGGAGTAATAAACTTCCATTCCATTCTTTGTAAAACCTGCTCTGTCTCGTTTTTCGGTAATCACCAAATTGCTAATCATATTTTGTAAAGCAATTCTGCTGCCTTCTCCTCGTACAATACCTGTGTAGATAACTCTTCCCAATTGATCATATTTGGTAAAAAGCCATTTATCAGAAGGATGCATTACGGCATCTTGGGTAAAGATTAATCTATCAGTTTTGTCATAGACCATATATTCCCAGCCTTTCCCTGGCAGTTTTTTCTCTACCAATCTGTTTTTACCATCGTATTTATATTGATAGCAGAGATTGTTTAATGTAATATCAGGAAATAGACCACTAGTTAAATTTTTAACGGCATCTGCTGCTAAAGGGGGTATAACATACGCTAACTGGTCATAATCATTGTATACATAATAAGTATCGGCATTTTCTGTGTCGCTTAGTACTTTTCTGATAAGCAATACCTGACCTCGGCCATTTTTATATTCAATGGTTTTATTTCCGTCTTCATCGGTTACCATATTTTTATATAATTGGGCAGTAGTGTAAGATGTTGATAGAGTAAGCTTTGATTCTAAATTTGTATAGTCAAATGTGGCTGTAAACTTTTTCACTTCTCCATCTATATTAGCATCATAATTAAATGTAATAGGATGTGTTTGCCAATCTGTTCCAGGCTGTATCTGAGATAAAACCCTGTCTAAAGGTGACGCTTCGAGATTGGAGTGTCCAAAGGCAAAATTATCACCATAATAAGTCGTGGCTGAAGATTTTACTCCTGATTGAATTCCGCCATTCAAGGTACTCATCGGGGCAGGCAGCCAAGAGTCCACCTGCCTTCCAAATCCGTCATATTCGATGTGAGATACAACATCATTTCCAAGTGGGGATGCTTTGATATTGACAACCTGCTTGGGTCTGCCTAAGCCGTCAAGATACTGAACGGTTTCTGCTGTCTTAGAGGCAGTTGTTCCATTATAATCGAGATAGGTTTTTGTATACACATAATTCTGATCTGTGCTTAAGGTTAAAGTTTGCGCATGGGAAAGCTCCACTACAAACAATGTACTTATCGGGATGATTATTTTTTTCATGATTTGGTTTTTATTGTTTGTAGTTGTATTTAAATTCTTTCAATAGTTTACCCGCTGCATTATCCTGTCTGATTTCTTTTAAGCGATTAGCAGAATCATATAAATATACTTCTCTAATACCTGATGGTGGGGTAATGCTTGTTACTCCAATCAATGGATCATAGGTGTAAGTGGTAATTTGAAACTCTTTTAGCTGCAGGAGATTACGGAAATTATTCAAAGCAGTTATCAATGCTGTCTCATTTGAAGGATTTAAAGCATCAGCATCAGAAGCTGTGATAATATCGGTGGCTAAACCGTTTACTAAAGCATATGGATAATCTACAATTTTAGCAATAGGTTGAGTTGAATTATAGCCCCAAATGATTGTTGTAGGAATACCGTCTTTTGTGGTGTATTGCAGAATATTACCTTTTGTATCATATTGGTCAAAAATCAATTGTGTTTCTAAAGCTGTATTCCCAAAAGAAGATTGTATCTGATTTGGAAAATAAGAAGCATTTCCAGTCCAACTGTTGCTGTAGTTTATTTTTTTTGTATCCAGTAATTTTCCATCCTTATAGTTTTCTATTTTCTCTATTTCAGAGATTCTGTTTTGTGAATAAGGTGAGTCTCCTGAATGATAAAAATACTTGGTTTTAAGTATACTTCCATCTTCTGTCATTGCGATATGCTGAGAAATTTGTTTATTTAAGGTATTATATTCAAACGATTCATTTTTTTCTAAAATTCTTTGGGATCCGTTTTCATAGAAATAATTTTCCGTTTTTGTAGACATTAGTTTTGCCCAGCCAAAAGCATCAATTAAAGCTATGTTTTGCATGTATTCAAGAGGATATCCCGCCAGATTTTGAGTTGAAAAAGTATTTCCACCACCAAAGGGAAGTGAAATATTACCTTGTTGTAAGGCTATCTCATATGCATCATATGTATTGAAATAGCTTCCGTCAAATCCTGCTCCGTCTGCCCTGTAAAAGCGGTAACCATATAGCTGCTCGTAATGATCAAATTCATAGCTAAAAGTCTTTTCGGATAGTGGTCTTAATAGATTATCAAAAATAGTTTCCTTTTCTAAAAGCCCTCTTTTATAATCAATATTTTTACTGGGAATGAAGGGTCTTGTATTTGCTATTGAAATTTCTTCAGGATAATCTATCGGTGAAGTATATTCCTGCTCTACTTTACCTTTTCCTGTTTCAAAGACTGTTACATATTTATAGCCCACATCAGAACCATGGGTGTTAATTAGAGGGGTATTATTCAATGTTGTTGTTGTGATGAAATCGATAGTTGCACCAAGTGCCTGTCCACTTAAGAAAGGCGGCTCCGTACACACAGTACTTATTTTTGTTTGCCTTGAATAACTGAAAACCGGTTTGATAAATGATAAAGAACCACTACTCTTATTACTATCGCCCAACCAATTGTAATTATATTTTTTTTCTTTTTCTGGGATTACAGTGTTGCTTACGTAATTGTTGTATAAGTCGTTTGAACTATTTGAAAAATATCCTATTTTGGAAATTCTATTTCCGCCTCCAAATAAATATTTTTTTTCATCATCTGTTGCTGTGTAATAATCAATACTTAAATGATCTGTACCCGTATAGTTTAAATTCAGGCTTAATCTTTTTACAGCATACTGTATATTTTTTTCTAATATAATTTCCTTACAGCAGTCGTTGTTTGGCTCTACACAAAAAATATTAGCAACTAAATTATATTGACCATTGATAACTTTAAATAAACCAATACTTCTATTCCAGCTGTTAGGATCTTCAGGAAGTAAAATATCTGTTTTCAATATTGCTCTTCTATCTTTTGAATGAACAGGAAGAAACTGAAAAGATGAGTTGTTGAAAGATTTATAATCAGAATCTAAAAAAAACTCATTTAAAGTATTTTCCTTAAAATCAGTAACAGGCTCATCACCTATATATGAATAAGTATTGCTTTCAAAAACAAAAATAGAAGAACCTCCTGTAGGATATTGCACTTTATTTAGTAAATCTAGATTGCTGGTTTGTGGTGTTGGAACCCTAAGGGTGGATAGGTTTTGAGAATTGCAGTTATTGGTAACAAGGTTAAAATTCCCCCAATAGTCTAAAGCTATCGTTCCATTCAGATTTTGATCGATCTCATTATATGAGAAGATATATTTTAAAGGTTGTGTATTTATTCCAAAATCTTCAACAACCTCTTTTAAGATTAATCTATTTTTCAGGACATTAGAATATCCATAGTTGAAGTTCACTTTTTTGATAATTTTATCACCAAAATCTTTGAAGATCATCTTGCTAACTCTCACTACCTTATTGTTTAATTGTATATTCGAGTCATTTCTGTCTGTTGCGTATTCAACTGATATTTTGGAATAATCAGTTACAATAATATTTTTTATTTTTTTTACTTTAGTACGTGAAAGTGAGTTGACTACTTGCTGCGAAGGTTGAATTTCATTAAAACAATTGTATTTTGAGTAATATTCGTATCCGTCAGGATAATAATTCTGAATAAAATTAGAGCTGTTATTGACCTCTATAAATTCTGTATCATAAAAATCATATTGAATTAGAAGATTATTATTAGGATCCTTGATTTCTTTTAATTGAAAAGAGCTTCTAAATTCTGTGTTGGAAGACATGGAAGAATTTGGATTATATAAACTTCTGTTTTCAACAGCTTGTGAGGTACTTGTTGTTTCAGAAACATCAAATATATATTGATATCCTTTTTCATCATAAATAGTAAAACCAATCGGTACATAGGGATTGTTGTTAATCATAGAATAATGGTTTGTGATTTTTACCCTATAATCACTTAAAGGTACAACTTCTAATATTCCCGACTGATTTTTCTTTATATAAAAGCGACCGGAATTCCCCATGAAATTAAACTGCCATAGATCATGTTCAGTATCAAATTTGCCTTTTTCTATTGTTTCCCAATAAAACTTGTTGGCTTTATTAGGAAAATTATATGCAAGTTGAGAAAGAACGCTGATGTCATTATTGTAATAGTTATTATCATCTCCCATGATATTATCATGATAAAGACCTATTTTAGAGGATATAGTACCATTAGTATTGCCGTGAACAAAAATTTCGTCCGGCAGTCCTCTCACTGTTCTTGATATACTTCCTCCCGATAATAAGCTCCATCCCAATCCAGCTTCCCCTGCTATATTATCTCCTTTTACGTTTGCCGGATGGTATTTCAACGCCACCTCCAGATTAATATCTTTGGAATGAGTTGAAACCGAAAACAGAGGAATACTTATATCAGGAGTACCGGTATAATTATTAACAGGTACTTCTTCGAATTTCATTAATGCAGCCACCGTTGGAGACGGTGTAATTATTTGGGGTAAATCTGTTTTAATCTGAGGTATACTTGGCGATTGAGAATATATATAGCAATACAGAAATACAATTATAATAGATAAGTTTTTTCTCATATGTTTTTATTTCTTGATCAATTTAGCATTCGCAGTTTTCTTAGTATCTGTTTTTATCACAATCAGATAAGCTCCTTGAATGAGATTTTGCGTATTTATTTTTGTAATCTTATTCTTTGTTTTCAAGCTCTGAAGCTGTCTTCCACCCATATCATAAAGGGTGATGTCTGCTTCCTTAAAACCTTGCTCTGAGCTTGTCGAAGAGTCAAATCCTATTTCTACATAAGCGTAGTCTGATACCGGATTAGGATAGATCTTAATATTCTGTTTCTCTATCAACTGATCAGTTTGTTGATCGCCCAATTTCACAATCTTCCAGTTCTCTTTACCTAATTCTTCAGCACTGGTTCCTGCCAAAACAATAGAACCGTCTTTATTCATCTTCAGATCAGAAAGCCTTTCCTCTTTCTTTCTAGATTCACCTTTTACATGTTTTCGCCACTGCTCATTGCCATCATTATCAATGTACAGCATCCAGAAGGTCTCATCATCGGCTTCTATTCTTCCTTCTGCCTGAGTGTATCCACCCAATAAAACTCCTTTCGTGTTTCTACCATTTCCGGTGTTGATTACATTCATACTCATCAGAATATCACGGTTCTTGAAATTGTAGGATTTTTGCCACTGTTCGTTACCTTTTGTGTTTAAAGAAATCAACCAAACGTCGGTTCCTTCTTCAATGCCAACGGTTTTGTCCCCTGACTTTTCAGATCTCGATTCTCCACCAATAATATATCCGGATGAAGTAAAAACCATGGTTCTTAAATGATCATCACCTTTACCTCCAAAATTCTTTTCCCATTCTACTTTATTGTCCTTGCTGAGTTTGATCATCCAATAATCGCCTTCCCCGAAGTTTTCTGTAGACTTGGGATGAGTAATTGGTAATGAGTAATTAGTAATGTCTGATGAGTCTCCTTTTGCATTCGAATTGGTATTACCCATTACCGATTGCTTATTACTCATATTAGAAATTCCGCTTCTCGAGTAAATTCCCAACAAAGCTCCTCCATCTGGAGTAGGAATCATCTTTTCCACTTCATCGAGGCCTCTTCCGCCTAAGATTATTTCTGAAAGTACTTTTCCGTTTTTATCAAGTCTTGTTACGGTCACATCTTTCGAGCCGAATCCATTGGCTGCATTCTGAACATTTCCAGCAACCATAAAACCAAAATCAGCAGTCTGAATCACTGATCTTGCTTCTTCATCCTGAGCTGTTCCCAAAGTTTTTTGCCACAGTTCATCTCCGAATTCATTGATTCTGATGAGCCAGATATCAGATCCTCCTTTTGAAGCATCTTTTTTGTCTAAACTTTTTCCTGAAAAAGAAGTTCCTGCTAAAAGAAATCCACCTTCCTGAGTAGCAACGGTTGCTGAAAGAAAATCATGATTCTGTCCTGAGAAATACTTTTCCCAGACTTCTTCACCCTGTTGATTCAGTTTGATTAAATGAAAGTCGTAGCCGTTGTTCTGCTTATTATCCGAAGTTATTTTTTTAGATTGAATAGAGCTTCCTGTTATAAGATACTGTTGGTCTATGGTTGTGGTGACTTGTGAAAGAAAATCCTGAGTAGAAGATTTAATATCTTTCTGCCATACCACATCCTGAGCATACAGTACAGCCGTTGTGCATACGAAAAATGCACTCATGTAGAGCTTTTTCATGATTTGCGTTTTTAATGGTTATTATTTTTGCGAATTTAACTTTTTTAAACTTTATACATCATCTCTTTAATGAGAATTAATATGATAAGATTCATGTTGATTTCGCAAACATAATTTCATAGTACGACAAAACTTGACGTGAAATATTGGATGTTTTTATTCTTCCTAATTGTACAATTATAAAAGTATTTTGAATGGCATTAATCAGTAATGAATTAATTTTTAGCGGATTATTTGTCTTTCCGTAGGAATCTAAACTGTTTTTTTTAGCATGTTGAGCTCGCTACAGAATGACAAAGTGTCTGCTGACTTTAATATTTCATGGAATTGAAGAGTCTTGAAAAAAGTACTATTTAAAAATCAAAAAAACCTTTCAAATTATTCGAAAGGTTTAGATTATTAAATCTTACTTTATAACTGAATCTATTATTCTACATTATTAAACAATATAGTCATAAGTGTTAAAGAAGAGAGGGTTTTAGATTAAATATCAGACAAGTAACTGAATTTCACTTTAATAATTTACCTGCAGGTTGTTGTTGGGTGACACAGTGAATCATTCCTCCGTTTTCGTAGAGATTTCTTACATCGATGCCGATGACTTTTCTGTCGGGATATTGTTTTTGAATAATAGCATTGGCTATTTTATCATTTACATCTCCATAATTCGGAACTAAAACAACTTTGTTGGCGACGTAATAATTAACGTAAGAACCTTTGTCTTCCAATTGTTTTCCGTAGGCCGTTTTCACTTTGTTTTTGGTTGCTGGAACATAAACTTTCTGATATTCTTTACCTTTGGTATTGGTTGCAGAGTACAATTTTTCAACATCGCTTTCAGAAAGTCCTAATTCTAGTAAGTCGTCGTCTTTCATGGTAAGCATGGTATTGTGATTGACAAATTTCATGAATCCGTCAATATGCATATCGGTAACATCAAGACCAGTAACGCCGTCTAGCCAAATGACTTTAGAAACCCCATAATATTTTTTGAACATATCTTCGGCTTCACCTTGTGTCATCCCAAGATTTCTTATCGCTTCTTTTTCCTGACTGATTACCGAACTTTTGCAAGCCATCAAAACGCCATTGCCATCAGTCTCTACGGAACCGCCTTCATTGACCATTTTTTCACCAAGCTCAATTACTTTTATGCCTAAATCTTTTCCAATTTTTGAAGGAATCTTATCGCATCTTTCAAAATCATATTTTTCACCCCATCCGTTGAAACCCCAGTTTTCAATTAAAATATTTCCGTTAATATCTTTCACGAAAATAGGTCCATTATCTCTTATCCAAACATCATCTGTAGGATATATTTTAAAGTCTACATTCTTCAATGCAACTTTTGCTTTTTCTAAAATGTTGATGATTCTTTGTTTTTCAGTTTCATTATAAGCAATGATGTGAACTTTTTCGTTGGTTTGCAAAGCTTTTGTCATGTCTACCCAAGTTTGCTCTACACGGTTTCTATACGTTATGCCGTGTTGGTGTTGATGAGGCCACTGAAGCCAGGTTCCTTCGTGTTCGCCTGATTCTTCAGGGAAATGATACGTTTGTGCCATAGTCAAATTGATGCTTAAAGCAATGCATAAGATGGTTATTAAATTTTTCATCTTTTTATTATCTCTTTCCAAAAAATACACCAAAAATTGAGACTGTTTTAAGTTCTTCGTTTATTCTGAAATATGTGAGTCTAAATTTAGTTTAAAATCTACTTTTTAATCACAAAAAAACCTTCCAAAAAAATTGAAAGGTTTAAATTTTAAATATACTGATTCAGATTATAATCCAAACTGTTTAGCAAATAAATCAGGGAAAACTCCCAATGCAATAATTGATACTATAATAAATACAGCAACAATATTGTACGTGATGCTTACTTTTTCGTTGGTCTTAAATGTAGATTCTTTGAAGAAGAACATCGCGATAATTAATCTTAAATAATAAGCGATTGAAATTGCTGAACCTAAAACTGCTACGATTACTAAGAACGCATTGTTGTCTTTGCTTAACGCTTGAGCAAATAATGAGAATTTACCCATAAAACCTGCTGTTAATGGAATTCCCGCCATTGAAAGCAAAGAGATAGTTGCAACGGTTGCTAATAATGGTTCAGATTTAGCCAAACCTTTAAATGCTCCGTAAGAAGTTTCTCTTTTTAATTTTTCAACCCAGATTAAGCACATAAATACTCCCACTGTAGACAATGAATAAGCGAATAAATAAAATGCCAATGTATACGTTGAAAGAGCATTCATTCCGAAGAATACCAATCCTATATATCCTGCGTGCGAAACTGATGAGTACGCCAACATTCTTTTAGCATTCGTCTGTGCAAGACCCATTGCGTTTGCCAATAATAAAGTAATGATAAGGAATACGCCTAAAATGTTAATCCATTCGTGAGTAACACCAGAGAATCCAATCGTCATTAATCTGAATAATGCGTAAAATCCTGAGATTTTTACTACACTTGCCATGAAAGCCGTGATTAACGAAGGTGAACCTTGGTAAACATCCGGACTCCACATGTGGAAAGGTGCTAAAGCTACTTTAAATGCCATTGCACAAAGCATCAATACAACTCCAAGAATAAACATTCCGTTGGTAGGATTTACCGTGCTGAAATCGTGAATTCTGTATAAATCAAATGTTCCTGTGCTTCCGTAGATGAATGCGATTCCTAATAATAAGAAACCTGTTGCAAATGCTCCCATCAGGAAATATTTTAATGAAGCTTCGTTTGACCTAAGGTCGGTTTTGTTAGCTCCCGCCATTACGTACAACGGAATAGACAAAATTTCAACTCCTAAGAATAAAGTCACCAAATTTTGGTATCCGAACAATACAAAACCTCCACACAATGCAAAAAGCATTAATGCATACAATTCTGACTGATGGTTTCTGTGATTGCTGAATGCAAAACCTCCAAGGAAGAATAAAAGCAAAGTCGTTACAATAGAAATTTTTGTAAACAAAGCTGTATTTGCTCCGTACTCATACATCAATCTGTATTTTTCGAAGAAAGAAGCTTCAGGTAAAAAGCTTACATATAATGCAACGATTAACCCAAAAATCCCAATGTATCTTGCGAATTTTCCTTTTTCAAAAACTCCCGAGAATAATGCAGCAACTGCCGTCAGGAAAACAATAATTAAAACACTCATAATTTATATTTGAGATGCGAGATAATAGATGCGAGATGATAGATATGAGATTCAATATCTCAGTTCTAATTTCTCATTTTCTAATCTCTCAATTTTTAAATCTTTAAATTTTTAAATCCTATGATTCTAATTAATCATTGATGAATAAACAAACTTCAATGAACTTCCCACCATATCGATAATCGGTTGAGGGAAAATACCAAACACGATTACAAATACGGCAATACTTGCCAATACTGAAAACTCTACTGCCGATAAATCTTTAGCGGTGCTCAAAACTTCTGCATTACCTTCACCAAACATTGCTTTACCGTAAAATCTTAATAGATACACTGCTGCCAAAATGATCGTTAAACCTGCAATGATAGAAGCTAAAATATTAAAATCGAAAATAGATTTAATCAAGATAAATTCTCCAATAAAACCATTGGTTAACGGAACTCCCATTGAACCTAAAATAATCAATAAGAATAATACCGCAAATTTAGGGGCTACTTTTGCCAAACCTCCCATTTGTCTGATATCTCTTGTTTTGAATCTTTTGTATAAAATATCTGCACAATAGAACAAACCTGCAACGTTGATACCGTGAGCAAAAGTTTGAACCAAAGCTCCTTCAGCACCTTCAATATTTAAAGTTCCATTTAAAGTAATTACTGCGGAAGAGAAAATACCAGCCACCATCAATCCAACGTGTGAGAAAGATGAATAAGCTATGATTCTCTTCATATCCGTTTGGATAATCGCAATTAAAGCACCGTGTACAATTCCTACAATGGCTAAGATAATTACAATCTGTCCTGAAATTCCAAAAATTGCAGTCGGCGTGATAGGTAACAAATATCTGATTACTCCGTAGATTGCCATTTTCAGCATAATTCCTGATAAAAGCATTGATCCCTGAGTAGGAGAGTAGGTATACGTATCGGGTTGCCAAGTATGGAAAGGGAAAACCGGAAGTTTCACTGCAAATGCAAAGAAGATAAACCAGAATACAACAATCTGCTGCGTTTCACCTAAATCTGCATTATACAAATCTGTAACATCAAACGATGCTGAGTGAATTCCGACATAGATTAAACCAGCCAACATAAACAAAGATCCTACGAAGGTATACACGAAGAATTTTGTTGTGAATTCCATTCTTTTGTTTTCTTGTCCCCAAAGAGCAGCAATAAACCAGATTGGTATCAACGTTACTTCCCAGAAAATATAGAATAACAAACCGTCTAACGCTGTAAATACTCCTACAAGACCAAATTGCATTAGCAAAATTAATCCGTAGAAAGAGTTTTTGTAGCTTACGTTTTCGTTAAAAGATGATAAAATAATTAACGGCGAAAGAATATTAGTCAGCAATAAAAGAAGCAAACTCATCCCATCGATTCCGAAGTGAAGGTTACTTTTTATAAACTGCGACCAAGGATATTTGATCTCGTATTGCAAAACACTATCCACCGTCGGTTCAAAATTGAAATCCGAAAGGATGTAAAATGTAAGCAACATCTGAATCAAAGCAATTCCCAGCGCCAAATATTTGCTAGAAGCGTTCTTCCATGCAAAAACTAATCCCGAACCTACAAGAGGTAAAAGTAATAATGTTAATAGTAAATAAGACATTATTGTAATATAAAGTTAACAATTAATATAATTCCCACTGCTAAAGCCATAATCAAAACATAGCTTTCAACGTTTCCGTTTTGAATACGCTTCATCGATTTACCGCTGTCTTCAGCACCTTCTCCGATATAATCTACGAAACGGTCTAAAACGCCTTTATCAAACATTTTTCCGCCACGTCCAAGTCCTTCGAAAGTTTTTACGATTAATGCATTGTAAAGTTCATCAACGTATAATTTTTTAGCAGACAATTTTTCCCAGCCTGTATATTCATTTTCAGGTTTAGCCATTTTCTTCTTGTTAACGTACATGTTTTTAACAATAAACCAAACCGTGAAGAACATTAAGACTGTTGCTCCTAAAAGAATCATTTCTGTATTGAAATCAACACCTGAAAGTGTAGCTTCCATTTGTTTGAAACTTTCCGGAGTTAAAACTGGTTTTAACCATTCCATTAATTTAGCATAATGACCGTGACCGATAAAGTGTGGTAAATTAATAAAACCTCCAAGTACTGAAAGAATCGCTAGAACAATCAATGGTAACGTCATGTTCATCGGACTTTCGTGTAAGTGATGTTTTTGCTCTTCTGTACCTCTGAACTCTCCGTGGAAAGTCAAATAATACAGTCTGAACATATATGCTGCGGTTGTTGCTGCTAAAATGAATAACATTACCCAGTAGATAGGGTTTTTAGCAAAAGCGGCAACCAAAATTTCGTCTTTAGAAATCATTCCCGAAAGTAAAGGGAAACCTGAAATTGCCAATGTTCCGATTAAGAAAGTAATGTGTGTAATTGGTATTACTTTTTTAAGTCCACCCATAAAACGCATATCCTGCTCGTTGCTCATTGCGTGAATTACAGAACCTGCTCCTAAGAATAACAATGCTTTGAAGAAAGCGTGTGTCATTACGTGGAACATTGCTGTAGAATAAGCTCCTAAACCTAAAGCAATAAACATAAAACCAAGTTGTGAAACTGTAGAATATGCCAATACTTTTTTGATATCGTTCTGACGCAGTGCGTAGAAACCAGCCAAAGCAGCGGTTAAGAAACCGATTAATAAAATTCCGTCTTGTACTGTTGGAGCTAAAGTGAATAAGAAGTTTGATCTTACCACCAAATAAATACCTGCCGTAACCATCGTTGCCGCGTGAATTAATGCAGAAACAGGAGTTGGACCTGCCATCGCATCCGGTAACCAAGTATATAAAGGAACCTGAGCAGATTTACCAACAGCACCGATAAATAAACTGGCTGTGATAAAGATGATAATGGTTCCGTCTAATTCAAATTTAGAAGCATTTTGTGCTACTGAAATATAATCTACAGAGTTGGTCTGAGACGCAATCATGAAAATACCGATTAGTAAACCAAGGTCACCAATTCTGTTCATGATGAACGCTTTTCTTGCTGCTTTACCGTATTCTTCGTTGGTATACCAGAATCCGATCAATAAGTAAGAACAAAGACCTACACCTTCCCAACCGATGAATAAAATCATATAATTACTTCCCATTACCAAGAGTAACATTGAGAAGATGAAAAGATTTAAGTAAGTAAAAAACTTATAAAAACCTTTATCGTGACTCATGTATCCGATAGAGTAGAGGTGAATCAACGATCCGATTCCTGTGATAATCATGACCATCATCAATGATAATTGATCAATCTGAAAACCAAAGTTGATTTGAATTCCGTTTACTCTAAACCATTCGAAAGCTCTTACAATAACTGCAGGACTTTCTGAATCGAAATTTAAAAATAAGCTTACTGCTATACAAAAAGGTGCAAAAACTGCAACTGTTGCCAAGCTTCCGACTACAATCTTAGGAAGATTTTTTCCGAAAAGCCCGTTGATAAGAAAACCTATAAGTGGTAAAAGTATTATTGCATATATTAAATTCTCCATTCTTATCCTTTTAATTTATTAAATATACTAACATCTACAGAACGGGTGTTTCTATATAACATCGCAATAATTGCTAAACCAACTGCTACTTCTGCAGCGGCAACTACCATGATAAAGAAAACCAAAAGCTGTCCGTCACTGTTCCCGTTGTATGCCGCAAATGCAGCCAATAAAAGGTTTACAGAATTAAGCATAAGCTCTACACAACCTAAAATTACAATCGCATTTTTTCTAAGCAATACTCCCAAAACTCCTAAACAGAATAATACTGAACAAAGAGTAATGAAATATTCTAGAGGGATGCTTTGCATAAATGTATTTACTTCTCCCATAATTTTATAAATCTTTTTTACCGATTAATACCGCACCTACAATACCTGCTAAAATCAGGATTGAAGCAAGCTCAAACGGCAAAACATAGTCATTAAACAAAAGTCTTCCCAGATTCTTTGTAAGACCTACTCCTTTGTCTACGTTCTCAACCACTACATGATTTTCTTGCACTCCTCTGAAAACCCCTAAAACACCAATCAAAAGAAGACCTGCTGTAAAAACTCCCACAAACTTTAAAGTATTGTTCTTCTTACTTTCGTCTTGCTTATTAAGATTAAGCATCATTAAGATATAAAGGAAAAGCACCATGATAGCACCTGCGTAAACGATGATTTGGATAATTGCCAGGAACTGCGCATTCAGAAGAATATACATTCCAGCAATAGAAAACATTGTAACAATTAATGACAAAATAGCATACAAAGGATTTTTTGCAAATACAAAGTAAACTGCACTTGCTACTGCTAAAAACGCCACCAAGAAAAATAAAAACTGATCCATTATTTTACCGCATTTTTTTGTTTCTCGGATTGTCTTTCTGTGATATCAATCCTTTCATTTATTTTTTCAACTAATTTATCTTTACCGTAAATAAAAGAACCTCTGTTGGTTTCTACATCTACTAATCTGTCTGTAAGATAAATTGCAGATTTCGGGCAAGCTTCTTCACACATACCGCAGAAAATACATCTCAGCATATTGATTTCATACACCGATGCATATTTTTCTTCTCTGTAAAGATCTTTTTCTTCTCTGGTTCTTTCTGCAGCAGTCATGGTGATAGCTTCTGCAGGGCATGCTACGGCACACAGTCCGCAAGCTGTACATCTTTCTCTGCCTTCTTCATCTCTTTTCAAAACATGTTGACCTCTCCAGATATCAGCTCTAGGCTTTTGTACTTCCGGATAAGAATAAACATTGGGAGCACGTTTTACAACGGTTCTCACAGCATGCTTAAAAGTAATCCCCATTCCTTTAAAAATCGCCGGTAGGTAGATTTTCTCAGAAAAGGTCATCTCTTTATTTGAAACAACTTTTGATCTGTTGGTTAATTTCATTTAATTATAGATATTAGATGTTAGACATTAGATTTTAGACTAATCTTGCCTGTTATCTTAATTATTTACTATTTTATTTTTTTAAACCTGAGTTAAAGAAATTTTCAAATTCTCTCATTCTCAAATTTTCAAATTCTCTTTTTAATTTCCAAAAGCTAAAATCACAGCTCCTGTAATCATTAGGTTGACTAATGCCAATGGAATTAAAGTTTTCCATCCTAAGTGCATCAATTGATCGTATCTGAATCTTGGTAACGTCCATCTGATCCACATAAAGATTAAAATCCCGATAATGGTTTTAGATAAGAATGCTACGATACTCAAAATACCTGCTACATTTTCTCCCCAGTTTTCAGTAACCCAGTCAATTCCTGGATAGTTGTATCCTCCGAAGAAAAGTACTACCATGAAAGCATTAGAAATAAACATATTCACATATTCACCAAACATGTATAAACCTAATTTCATTGATGAATATTCGGTTGTATATCCTGTTACCAATTCAGATTCACATTCTGGTAAATCGAAAGGGTGACGGTTGGTTTCTGCCAAAGCTGCCACAAAGAAGATTAAAAATGCTAATGGTTGGTAGAAAATATTCCAGTTCATCCCAGAACCGATAGGGATAATTCCCCAAAGTTTTCCTTCAGTTTGGTTTTCCGTAATTACTTTTAAATCTAAACTTCCTGCCATCATAATGATAGAAAGTAAAGCCAATCCCATTGCCAATTCGTAAGAAATCATCTGCGAAGAAGCTCTGATGGCACCTAGTAATGAATACTTGTTGTTGGAAGCCCAGCCTCCGATCATAATCCCGTAAACTCCGATAGAAGCCATTCCGATGATGAAAAGTACCCCAACATCGATGTTGGCAACCTGAAGATCATAAGAAACTCCACCCAAGTTTAACGTTTTTCCCCAAGGAATAACTGCTCCGGTAATTAATGAAATAAACATCACCAATGCAGGTCCCAATACGAATAGAAATCTTTCGGCATTGGCTGGTGTAAAGTCTTCTTTAAAGAAAAATTTACCACCATCTGCAAGAGGTTGCAGTAAACCGAAAGGTCCTGATCTGTTTGGCCCGATTCTATCCTGCATAATGGCTGCAACTTTTCTTTCTGCCCAAGTAGAGTAGGCTGCAATCGTTAACGAAAGCAGGAAAAGTGCCAGTACAAGTATTAATTTAAATGTAATTAAATCCATTCTATAGTAGTTTGAAATTTGAGAATTGAAGTTTGAGATTGCTCTCATTTTCAAATTTTCAAATTAATAAATTTTCAAATTTTTATTTTTCGTCTTTTTCGCTGATTTCTTTAGCCATCGGATTGTCTAAAACTCTTAGTTCGTCTTTTGGCTTCTCGTAATGATTTAAAGAAATTACCGAATGTCTGTCGATATGTCTTGGTCCTTCAATGTTCCAGTCTGAAAGAGATTTTCTTTCGAAACGACAAGTATCACAAATGAATTCTTCCACTTCTCCCCACTGATCTTTTCTAGCAGTTACTCTTACAACTTCGTCACCTTTCAAATAAACTGTTGCTTTTCCAGAACACTTATCACATTTGCAAGAACCATTCATTGGTTTTGTAAACCACACTCTGCTTGTAAAACGAGCTGTTCTGTCTGTTAATGCTCCTACAGGACAAACGTCGATTACGTTTCCGATGAAATCATTATCTAAAGCTTTATTTAAATAGGTAGAAATTTCAGCGTGATCTCCTCTGAAAAGGATTCCGTGTTCCCTTTCACCTGTCAATTGATTGGCCGCCAAAACGCATCTTGCACATAAGATACAACGGTTCATATTCAACTTGATATGTGGACCTAAATCGTCAGCTTCGTACGTATTTCTTTCAAACTCAGTTCTGGTTTCAAGATTTCCGTGCTCGTAACCCAAATCCTGAAGGTGACATTCACCTGCCTGATCACAAACTGGGCAATCTAACGGGTGGTTTACCAATAAAAATTCGGTAACCGCTTTTCTACCTTCCTGAGCTTTTTCAGAAGAAAGGTTTTTCACCTCCATTCCGTCCATCACATTGGTTCTGCAACTTGCTACCAATTTTGGCATAGGACGCGGGTCTGCTTCTGATCCTTTAGAAACCTCTACCAAACACGTTCTACATCTTCCACCACTGGTTTCCAATTTGCTGTAGTAACACATTGCCGGAGGAACAGACTTCCCACCGATTTGTCTTGCAGCTTCCAAAATAGAAGTCCCGGGCAAAACTTCAGCAGTTTGTCCGTCTATCGTTATTTTGAATTTTTTAACCTCTTCGCTCATAATTATATTTTAAGCAAATGCTTTATTTATTTTTTTTTGTATTGAATGTATATCCAATCCCGAAATTAATCTGGTAGAATACAAAATCCTGACTGGCTTTATCAGGTTTATTATTAAGAGTTGTTTTAATATCCGGCATATTAATGTACCCGAATTTTCCTTCAACTCTTGCCATGATATGTTTCCATAAAACAAAATTGATGTTGGTTCTTGCATCCAACCCAAATCCTGCTACATGGTATCTGTCACTTCTTTCGTTTCCAAATAATTTTACATTAGACTTTGGAAATAATACTCCGGCTCCGGCTCCATAGGCCCAATAAATATCAAAATTCTTTTTACTTAAGAGATTTTTATATTTTTCAACCCCAGCATTTACATAGTTTAATCCGTCTGTATGTTCAAAAGTTAGGAATTCTTGATCTGTTAAATCAACTTTTCCGTTTTGAACCATTGCAGCATATTTAGGATCTGAAATATTTCCGTTAAAATCAACAGTCTGTTCCTGATCCATCACATACTTCATGTGATCTGTTCCTACTACTAATGCCAAATTATCTTTTAAGAAATATGCCAATCTAAAATTAAATTGTGGAATAGAGAGCCTTGTAGGATCTATATATGCCATACTTAATTCTGAAGGTCTGTCATGAGCTACCACATTATTTAAGGTAAAATCATAACCATTTCCTTTAAATCTAATATCAGAATTACTAAATCCTGATCTATTCCAGCCCCAAAAAACGAACATTGCTCCTTTTTTGAAAGAATTATTTGCTGCCTCAACTTCAATTCCTTCTGTAGTATCCAAAACTGTATTGTACTCAGTAATTGAATTTCCTATGCCTGCGCTTTCAAAAGAGGTCTTCTTTACTTTCTTGGCATATGGTAAAGCTGCCGGAAATGCACAAGCCTCTTCGAATGTTTTTTCTTTACTTAAAGTGTCTTTAATATTCTGACCAAAAACAAAATTCGACAACAATAATCCTACAGCAATAAACTTCTTCATAATTCCAAATTCATATTAATTACTGGCTGCAGCCGGAATAGGGTCTGCATAATTTGCCAATCCATAGTTTTGTGTCTGAGACAATTCAGGATTTTTGATGTGCCATTCGAACTCATCTCTGAAATGACGAATCGCTGCTGCAACAGGCCAAGCCGCCGCATCACCTAACGGACAAATGGTATTTCCTTCGATTTTTCTCTGGATATCCCAAAGCAAATCGATGTCTTCCATTTTCCCTTCTCCTTTCTCAATTTTCTTTAAAATCTTGTACATCCATCCCGTTCCTTCACGGCAAGGAGTACACTGTCCGCAACTTTCGTGATTATAAAATCTCGCCAAAGTCATGGTATGTTCTACGATACACTGGTCTTCATCCAAAACAATGAAACCTCCTGAACCCATCATTGTTCCGGTAGCAAAACCACCGTCAGCAAGAGATTCATAGTTCATATATCTTGGCTCACCATTTACCGTTTTTAACAATAAGTTTGCTGGAACAATCGGCACTGAGCTTCCTCCAGGGATACAAGCTTTCAGCTTTTTACCGTTTGGAATTCCACCACAATATTCATCAGAGTAAATGAATTCTTCAACCGTAATGGTCATGTCGATTTCATAAACTCCTGGT
Organism: Chryseobacterium turcicum; assembly: GCF_021010565.1. Lineage (NCBI taxonomy): Bacteria > Pseudomonadati > Bacteroidota > Flavobacteriia > Flavobacteriales > Weeksellaceae > Chryseobacterium > Chryseobacterium turcicum. Next base: position 694,290 of record NZ_JAJNAY010000002.1, on the reverse strand, counting down.
TTATTGATGTTTCCGCAAGCAGAAATTAATTTTGTACCAGTAGATCTTCCAACGCCTATTTTGGCATATTCAGCACCTGTAATATCGATAATTGGAACGATTGCCGCAATAGATTCTACGTTATTTACAACGGTTGGTCTTTCCCAAAGTCCTTTTACAGCTGGGAATGGCGGTTTTAATCTTGGGTTTCCTCTTTTACCTTCTAGAGATTCTAGTAAAGCGGTTTCTTCACCACAGATATAAGCACCACCACCTCTTTGAACATAAATTTCGCAATCGAAACCTGTTCCTAAGATGTTTTTACCTAAAAATCCTGCTGCTTTAGCCTCTTCAATAGCTTCTTCTAAAATATCAGGAATCCAAGAATATTCTCCACGGATGTAGATATAAGAAACATTAGAACCTAATACGAAAGAAGAAATCAACATTCCTTCAATTAATAAATGAGGAAGAAATTCCATCAAATATCTGTCTTTGAAAGTTCCCGGTTCAGATTCATCAGCATTTACCACTAAGTGTCTTGGAACACCTTCTGGTTTTGCTAAAAAGCTCCATTTCATTCCTGTTGGGAAACCTGCACCACCACGACCACGAAGTCCAGAAGCTTTTACTTCTTCCAAAATTTCTTCGGCTGTCATTTTTAAAGCTTTTTCTGCTGCTCCGTAACCACCTTGTTTGCGGTAAGTTTCGAAATAACGAATGCCTTCTACGTGTGCGTCTTTAAGTAAAAGTTTTTTACTCATTTTTATATTATGCTTTTAGCATTTAGCTGCTAGCTTATAGCTTTTAGCGTATTGCTATTTTTGTTTAAATTTATTTTAACCCAAATCAATTTGTCCTTCTCTACAAAGATCAAGGATTTCGTCAACTTTTTCTATCGTTAAATTTTCGTGAAAAAACTTACCTAGTTGTAACATTGGAGCGTATCCACATGCACCAAGACATTCAGCAGGTTTTAAAGTAAACATTCCGTCTTCAGTAGTTTGTCCGTCTTTTATATTAAGTTTTGTTCTGATATGATCTAGGATTTTTTCGCTTCCACAAACCATACAAGGTCCGGTTCTGCAAACTTCCAAAACATATTTACCCACCGGCTTCATATTAAACATGGTATAAAAAGTAGCTACTTCATATACTTCAATGGGTTTAATACTCAGTAATTCAGCAACATAATCCATCACAGGAACATCTAGCCATCCTCCAAATTCTTTCTGTGCTATATGCAGAACAGGAAGAAGGGCAGACTTTTGTCTTCCTTCAGGATATCTTGCCATGATTTTGTGTACCTGTTCTAAACTTTCCGGTTTAAAAGCTATTGTTTCGCTCATATTTATAGATTTTAGATTTTAGATTTTAGATTTTGAATGAAAATCATTTTTCTAAAAATCTTATCAACTTTATAATTTTATATTTAATAATTTTAGATTAATTTAAAATTCATAATCTAAAATTTATAATTTTTCTTATGCGTCTAATTCTCCCGCAATTACATTCATACTACACATTGTAACAATTGCATCTGAAATTACAGAACCTGTAATCATTTCAGGATATGCTTGATAGTAGATGAAACATGGTCTTCTAAAGTGAAGTCTGTAAGGGCTTCTTCCGCCATCACTTACCAAATAGAATCCTAATTCTCCGTTTCCACCTTCTACAGGATGATATACTTCTCCTTTTGGAACATCAGTTTCTCCCATTACAATTTTGAAATGGTAAATCAAAGCTTCCATTTTTTTGTAAACGTCTGCTTTTTCAGGAAGATAAAACTCAGGAACATCCGCATGGAAAGGTCCTTCTGGTAAATTGTCGTAAGCCTGATTGATAATTTTAAGAGATTCCCAAACTTCTTGCTGACGAACCATAAAACGGTCGTAAGTGTCACCAGAAGTTCCTACTGGAATGATGAAATCGAAATCTTCGTAAGAAGAATAAGGTTGTGCCACTCTTACATCATAATCAACGCCTGTTGCACGTAAATTGGGACCTGTAAAACCATAGCTTAATGCTCTTTCTGCTGAAATTGAGCCTGCACCAATGGTTCTGTCCATGAAAATTCTGTTTCTTTCTAATAATTGACCGAATTCAGCAAATCTTGCAGGGAATGTTTTTAAGAAATCTTTCAATAACTCATGGAATTTTGGAGTGAAATCTCTTTCAAAACCTCCAATTCTTCCCATATTTGTTGTCATTCTAGCTCCACAAATCTGCTCATACATATCGTAAATACGCTCTCTCTCGATGAACATATAGGTAAGACCTGTGATTGCTCCTGCATCCATTCCGGTTACCCCGTTACAGATTAAGTGGTCACCGATTCTTGCCAATTCCATTAAGATAACACGCATATAATCTACACGTTTCGGAACTGTTACTCCAATCAGTTTTTCTACCGTCATGTGCCATCCAAAATTGTTGATTGGCGCAGAGCAGTAGTTCATACGGTCTGTAAGGGTTGTGATTTGAGCGTAATTTCTTCTTTCAGAAATTTTTTCAAATGCTCTATGGATATAACCAACAGTTTGCTCAGCATGAAGAATTCTTTCACCGTCCATTGTAAGAACGTTTTGGAAAATTCCGTGCGTTGCAGGGTGAGTAGGTCCTAGATTCAGGGTATATAATTGCCCGTCAATCTGCTCGTTACTGTTGTGCTGGTTAAGTATATTAGATAATGAGTTGTCTTTCATAATAATTGCTTTTAGCTATTTGCTTCTGGCTATTGGCAAAATGCCATTCGCCATAAGCTATACTATCTTCCAAACATGCTGTCGTTCTTATCTGTTCTGGTACCGTCTTCAAGACGATATTCTTTCAGCATTGGATGATAACCAAGGTCTTCCATATTTAGGATAGGTCTTAAATCAGGATGTCCTTTAAATTTAATTCCATAGAAATCAAAAGTTTCTCTTTCCATCCAGTTGGCTCCAGCATATAATTCAGTTAGAGAATCTACTTCAATATTTTCTCTTGACATGAAGACTTTCAAACGGATTCTGAAATTGGTCATCATATTCTGTAAATGATAGACAACGCCGATTTCTTTATCAGGAAACTCTGGGTAATGGATTCCACAAATATCAGTTAGAAAATTAATTTCTAATGATGAGTCTCTAAGGTAATGAATTACTTTTTTGATATCCTCTTTTTTAATCTCAACATTCAGCATTCCATAAGATTCTGAGTGTAAGATTATAGAGTCCGGAAATTCTCTCGTTATCGCTTCTAATACAAATTCGTTTGTCATTTCCGTATCAATTAATTGCTAATATTGTAAGAGTCAAGCAATGCTTGATATTCTGGCATATCTCTTCTTCTGATGCTTTCGCTTTCTGCTAAAGCCTGCACCTGCATTACACCTTCTATAATCTGTTCTGGTCTTGGAGGGCAACCAGGAACGTAAACGTCTACCGGAATAATTTTATCAATTCCCTGTAAAACTGAGTACGTATCAAAAATACCTCCACTAGAAGCACAAGCTCCTACAGCAACTACCCATTTTGGTTCTGCCATTTGAGTGTAAACTTCTTTTAAAACAGGACCTAATTTTTTAGAAATAGTTCCACAAACCATCAACATATCTGCTTGTCTTGGTGAGAAAGAGTTTCTTTCCATACCAAATCTAGAGGCATCATAGGTTGGGTTTAGGGTAGCCATGAACTCGATACCGCAACAAGAGGTAGCAAACGGTAGAGGCCAAAGTGAAAACTTTCTAGCCATCCCGATAACACTGCTCAATTTCGTTGCAAAAAATCCTTCTCCTTCAAATCCTTCCGGAGCTGGTGCATCTGTTCTTATTATTGGTTTTTGATCTGACATTTTTTGTTAATTATTTAAAGATTGAAGAATTTAAAAATCAAAAATTACGAGTTTCACAATCTTTTAATTACTTAAATAAATTAAATCTTTTTAATGTTAAAATTTATTTATCCCAGTCTAGCGCGCCACGTTTCCACACATAGAAAAATGCAAGGAAGAAAATAGCAACGAATGTAAGTACTGCAAAGAAGCCTTCAAGACCAAATTCTCTGAAGTTTACAGCGTAAGGATAAAAAAATACGATTTCGATATCGAATAATACAAACAATATTGCAGTTAAGAAATACTTGATTGAAAATGGTGTTCTTGCGTTTCCTTCAACAGGTACACCGCATTCCCAGCTTTGGTTTTTTACAGAATTTCCTTTTTTCTGCTGTGGTCCCAGAAAATGAGCTCCAAGCAAAGAAACGGCTACAAAACCTATGGCAACACAGGCTTGTATAAGGATCGGAATATAACTTTCAGGTAAATTCATTTTTACATTATTATCTCAAGTTGCAAATTTAGGCAATAAACAATAAAGCATGAAATTAATCATCTTAAAAGTCTGATGAAAATAGAGAAAAGTTATAATTTAGAATCAATAAAAATAGCGTTATTTCCTCAGTTTTTTGAGTACAGTGAATGCCATAAACGAAATATAAGCAAAAAGTACACTTGCGTAAACAATATTCACAAGCGTATTTAATCTGTCATCCGCTAAGGCGAAGAAGATGTTATAAACTGCAAATCCTGCAATCAAAACAGCGAAAATAATAAGGTGTGGTTTCATATTAGAATTTTAAAGAATAAGTTCTTCTTCTTTTATGATTTGTAGGGTTGTAATCTTGCCAAAGAACTTGTACACTTTTGTTTTCTTCCAATTCAGGGTTGGTTTCCGCAAAATCAATACCCATATTGTTGAATCTTACAAAAATTTCTTTAAAAATAATAGCCGTTACACCACGTCTTTGATATTCAGGATGAATTCCGATTAAATAAAAATTAGCGCGGTCATTTTTCTTTTGAGCCTGTAAAAAATGCCACCATCCGAAAGGGAAAAGTTTTCCTTTTGATTTCTGTAAAGCTTTAGAATATGAAGGCATCGTTACTGCAAAAGAAACCAATTCGTCATGCTCATCTACTACGCAAATAACATAGTTTTTGGCAATCATTGGAAAGAATTTCTCTTTGTATGTCTTGATTTGCTCTTCAGAAATAGGAGTGTAGGTGGAAAGGTGTTTGTAAGTTTCGTCAAGCAACTTAAACATTGGTTTCACGTAAGGTAAAATCTCTTCCTTGCTTTGGAAATCTAGCACTCTTAAGTTGTATTTCTCAGCAATTAATGAGCTGAATTTTTCTACTTTTGGAGGAAGTACTTTCGGGAAATTCATTTCAAATTCTACCCATTCTTTTTCCTTAACAAGGCCAAGGTTTTCAATATGTTTTGGGTAATATTCGTAATTGTAGATCCCAATCATGGTCGCTATTTTCTCAAATCCGAAAGTCAGCATTCCTGCTTTGTCGAGATTGGTAAAGCCCATTGGTCCTTCAATATTGTCTATCTGATGTTCTTTTGCGTAATTTATTGCAGTGTCAATTAGTGCTTTAGGAACTTCTGTGTCGTCAATAAAATCAATCCATCCGAAACGAACTTTTTTTATACCCAGTTCTTTTTCTTCTTTATGGTTGATGATTACCGCAATTCTTCCTACTACTTTGTTGTCTTTCCATGCTAAAAACTGCTTTGCTTCAGAATATTGCAAGGCAGGGTTTTCCTGAGGATTCCATACATTAAGTTCATCTTTTATAAATGAAGGTACGTAATAGGGGTTGCCTTTGTATAAATTCATTGGGAATTTTACAAATTGCTTTAAATCTTCTGGGGTTTTTACTTCAAGAATGGAAACTTTCGACATAGTTTTCAGGTAAATTCAACCACAAATATAATTAATTAAACCTGAAACTTTGGCACAATTTTTACATCAGTTATTACAATTATTATATATTAAAAATTAAACAAAATGACAGGTTATTATCTTATCATAGGAATTTCGATGCTGGTAAGCTGGTTTGTTTCCTCAAGATTAAAATCTAAATTCGAATATTATTCCAATGTATATCTCAGCAACGGAATGTCGGGTAAGGAAGTTGCTGAAAAAATGTTGAGGGATAACAATATTCATGATGTTCAGGTAATTTCGGTTCCTGGGCAATTGACAGACCATTATAATCCGGCAGATAAAACGGTGAATCTTTCTGAAGCAGTTTATATGCAGAGAAATGCAGCTGCGGCAGCTGTTGCAGCTCACGAATGTGGTCACGCAATACAACATGCAGTTGGTTATTCAATGTTACAATTAAGGTCTAAATTGGTTCCTATTGTAAGTATTAGTTCCAATTTAATGCAGTTTGTACTGATGGCAGGTATTGTTGTTATGGCAATGAGTAACAATAAATTGATTCTCTTGATTGGTGTGATTATGTTTGCGTTAACTACACTTTTTGCTTTTATTACACTTCCAGTAGAGTACGATGCAAGTAATCGAGCGATGAAATGGTTAAAAGATACAGGAACGGTGACTGCAGAAGAATTTGTAGGAGTAAAAGATAGTCTTACTTGGGCAGCACGAACTTATTTGGTGGCGGCACTCGGATCTTTAGCGCAATTGATATACTTTGCTTCTCTTTTAATGGGAAGTAGAAGGGATTAAACTTACTCTTTAAAATCAAAAGAAATATATTGCATCTCAGATAGTTTTTCTGAGATGCTTTCTTTTTGTGCTGTTTTTAAGGAAGCGGTTAGAATGCAATTTTCATTAGCGTCAAAATTTAAAACTTTTGCGTCAAATTTTGAAAGTAAGGTGAAAATAAGATTTTGTTGATTAAAATTAAATTGAATTTCAATTTCTGTTTCCAATTCTTTGGTGATGATTGTTGCTTCTTCTAATGTAATTTTAGCCGACTCTTTATATGCTTTTACCAACCCTGAAACACCTAATTTTGTTCCGCCATAATACCGAACGCTTATGACTAAAACATTGGTTATTTCATGGGCTAAAAGTTGATTGTAAATAGGCAAACCTGCACTTCCGGAAGGTTCGCCGTCGTCATTGGCACGATAGTTTTCTCCATTGATACCCATTCTGAAAGCATAGCAATGATGCGTCGCCTTCGGATGTTCAGTTCTTACTTTCTCTAAAGCTTTTTTAAGTTCAGTTTCATTATTAACCGGAAAGGCAAAACCGATAAACTTGCTTCCTTTTTCTTTAAGCAAAGTGTTTTCAATAGGTTTTTCTATGGTTTTATATTCGTGCAACATTCTGTCTCCTTCTTAGTGAGAATTTTTGTAAAATTCAATGATATTATCTCTGAAATCTTGTGTTTCGAGAGGAGTTTGATTAAATCTAGGAGCTTTCGTACCGTTTTCTAAAACTAGATTTTTATTTTTAATAATCATTGTTTCGTCCCACAAATTAGCATCAATAAACTGTTGAAGAACCAAACTTCCACCTTCCACAATGATTGACTGTATTTGCAGTTCGTGAAGTTTTTTCAACATATTTTCGATGAAATTTTCTCTCGATGTTTTGATGAATTTTATATTTCCTTCTTCATCTTCTTTTACTGAATTGAAAACCAAAGTTTGGGCTTCATTGCTGTAAATATTAAAGTCGGATGGTACTTTTAAATCAATATCAATAAGAATTCTAATAGGATTTCTGCCGACGATTTCTCTCGTTGTAAGACTTGGATTGTCTCGCAAAGCCGTCATCGTTCCAATCAAAATAGAATGTTCATTGTTTCTTAGTTGATGTACAAATTGTTTGGTTAAAGAATTGCTGATCTGAGTAGGTTTAAAATCTTTATCCATAAAACGGTCGCCAGATTCTGCCCATTTTAATAGAATAAAAGGCCTGTTCTTTTCGTGGTATGTGAAAAATCTTTTATTTAAATCAGTGCATTCCTTTTCTAAAACTTCGGATACAACTTCAATTCCTGCATCTTGAATTATTTTTTTGCCCTTTCCATTCACTTTATCATGAGAATCCATTGCGCCAATCACCACTTTTTTAAAGCCCAATTCGACAATTTTTAAAGCACAAGGCGGTGTTTTTCCGAAATGCGCGCAAGGTTCCAAAGAAACATAAATAGTAGATTCGGAAATCAGGCTTTTATCTTCAACGGAATTGATTGCGTTGATTTCAGCATGGTTTTCACCCGCTTTATGATGGTATCCTTCACCGATTATTTTGTCATTGTGCACAATCACACTTCCTACTAATGGATTGGGGTAGGTGTTTCCGATGGCTTTCTGAGCGAGCTCAATGCATCTTTTGATGTAAAATTCGTCTTGCATAAGATAAAAAAAGCGAATACAAATTTCTTTGTTTCGCTCTATATTTTACTTTAATTTTTAATTATTCTCCAGCGATGATATTGTGAAGATTGTGCTTTAAAGTCTCAAGATGAGCTTTTTTGTCATCAATCGTATTGTAAGTATCTCGTAAAAGAGGGTTTTCTCTCGATGGATTTTTGAAAAATGCCAAATTGTTTTCCAATTTAACGATTTCCGCTTCAAGGTCGGAGATTTGACTCTTGATTTTTCTAGCCTTGTCTGTTAATTGGTTTTCAGATAAACCATCTTCTTTCAATTCAAGCTCATTAATCTTATTCAACTTCAGCTTTTCTCTAAGCGTTTTATTAAACTCAGAGTTGATTGCCATTTTGTCTCTCGGAACTTTTCCAATATTATTCCACGAACTTTTGATGGCTTCTATTTTTTCGATACTTCCTTCTTCGTCTGAAATTGTTTTCAGTTCCTCAAGAAGGTCTTTTTTTAGTTTATAGTTTTCTTTCCAGTTATCGGTAGAAGCGCTGCTTTTTTCTCTGTAGTTATTAAAGAACGTGTTGCATGCATCACGGAATTCATCCCAGATTTTATTGGTCATGCTTTTAGGAACGTGGCCGATTTTTTTCCAGTCTTCCTGAAGTTTTTTAAATAAAGCTACTGCAAGCTCCCAGTCTTCAGAAAGCATATTGTCTTTTGCAGTCTGAATGAGTTTCATTTTCTCATCAAGATTCTGCTGTTGAGAACCTTTTAAAGATTTATAGTAATTATTTTTTGTCGTGTTGAAGGCTCTTAATATAGATTTGAAATCATTCCAATTGTTGTTGGATAATTTTCTAGGTACACTTCCTGTCTTTAAGAATTCTGAACGCAAATCTTCAACTCTCTTGATAGAGTTTTGCCAATAGGTATGATTAGGACTGTCTTTTGGCTCAGAAAGATTTTTAATTTCAGTGATGATTTCGTTTTTCTTCTCAAGATTGGCATTCTGCTCTGTTTCAATAGCTGCAGAAAGTTCTGTTTTTCTCTCGTGAATTTTATTTGAAATCTCTTTGAACTCTTCCCAAGTTTTCTCACGGAATTCTTCAGAAACAGGTTCTGCTTCTTCTTTCCAAAGTTTGTGAAGATATTGAAGTTCATTTAAAGCTTTTTGTACAGCCGGCTCGTTTTCCAGCTCTTTTGCTCTTGCAATGATGTGCTGTCTTTTTTCTAAGTTGTGGCTGTATTCCTGCTCAAGGAATTCTTTATTTAAATCCAACATTTGATAAAACTGATTCAAATGATGAAAGTAATTATTATTTAAAATTTTAAATTCAGATTTTGCAACCTGACCAGAATTTGACCATTCTTCCTTAATTTCTCTAATCGATTTGAAAAGATTGACTCCAGGCTCAGAATTGGTATAAAGATTTTTTAGTCTTTCAATAATACTTTGACGGTGGTCCAGATTTTTTTTCTGCTCCTCTTCCTGGTTTTTCTGAAAATAATCATGCTTCTCTCTGAAAATATGAATCAGACCAGAAAGTTTAGATTGAGAAGGATGTTCGTAGCTGAAATTTTCAAGTGCATTTCCTCCATCAGTGTATTCATGCTTTTTGTCTTCCACCTCATCATGAATCGAATGATTTGCTTTTTCTTTTAAAACATTAAATTCTCGGAATCTTTCACCAGCATTAGGAGAATTGATGATTTTTTCCATTTCTTTCAGAGCGTCGGCTAGAGACAGGTCGGCAATAGAATCATGGTGAGGCGCATCGGGGTCTTCTTCCTGATGGTTTTCTTCTGTATTCTCAATCGTTTCAACTGTTTCCTGAACTTCTGTAGAAGGTTTTTGTTCTTCGTTTTCAGAAAGATTATTTTCTGTTGTCATAGCAAATCTTTTATGAATAATGGTATTAACTTCTTAAAGCGAGCTAATATAAACCAATTAAGTTACTAATTTATGTTATTTTTTTTGAAATGACCAAATTTCCCAAGCTTTTTCTGCCTGTTGTTCGAGCATATAATATCCATTGACGGTTTTTGCACCGTTTTGTGATGAATTTAAAAGAAATTGACTGCATTCGGGATTGTAAATTAAATCAATCACCAAATGTTGATGGGTAAGTGCTTCGAAAGGAAAGTTTAAGCAATCTTCGGTATTAGGGAAGGTTCCTACCGGAGTACACTGTATAATTAACTTGTTTTCTGAAACGGTTTCTGTATCTAAATTATCAAAATTAATCTCTGATTTTCTTGAGATGGTTTTATATGGAATGTGATGTTTGTCTAAAACATACTGTATTGCTTTTGCAGCGCCACCATTTCCTAAAACCAATGCCGAATCGTGATGTGGTTTTTTGTGGGCAATTAAAGTTTTTTCAAAACCAAAAGCATCTGTATTGTAACCTGTTTTCTTCCCATTTTCAATTAAAACACAGTTTACAGCACCTATTTTTTGAGCCTCATCACTTAATGCATCGAGATAGTCTATAATTTTTTCTTTATAAGGAATTGTTACATTAAATCCTAAAAGACTAGGTTTTAAAAATACTTCTTCAATTTCATTAATTTCCTGTAAATCGAAAATTTCGTATGAAAAATCGCTAAGTTTTTTCTTTTTAAATTTATCTTCAAAATATTTTTTCGAAAAAGAGTAGGAGATATTTTTCCCAATCAGTCCTAATTTGTTGCTAGAATCCATACATCAAAAGTAAAAAAAAGACCGATAAAAATCGGCCTTTAGTGTTGAAAATATTTGTTGTCTTAGTCTACGATGAATTTTGTAGAAGTATTGTCTGTTTTCAAGATATAAACTCCTTTAGTTACTCTGTGAAGATTAATTTTATTTGAGTTTTTGAAAGGATTGGCAATATTCTTAATCAATTTTCCTGAAAGGTCATAGATTTCAGCTTTTGAAATTTTGCTTAGGTTTTCGCCTTTTACAAATAATTCGTGATTTTTTACCGGGTTCGGGTAAATACTGAATGCTTTTTCTTTTGAGTTTTCAACAGTTGATAAAGTCGTTGAACACGTCCAAGTAAGATCATCAATTGCTACTCGGTTTGAAGCAACAGGGTTAACAAGTTTAATGATTACATTTCCAGAAATATTAACGTTAACTGTTGTCGTTGTAGCCACATCACTATATGGAATTGTTGCTACAGTTGTACCGTTTATCTGTAAGTTTAAAGTTGATGATGAACCTCCGAATTTACGTTGTGTAGTAACAGTAAGTGTTGCAACACCTCCTGAAATAGAGCTACTCGTTAAACTACCATTTTGAATGGTAATTGCTTTTTCATTAATCGTTTGGTCGATTCTTGCATCAGTTGCCGTCCAAGTAATTCCATTATTCGTCCAGATTCTTGTAGCGTATCCGTTTCCTGTTCCTGTTATGTTTTCAAAATCTTCGGTTCCGCAAGTTCCTGTTCCGCCGCCAGATCCGGCAAGGGTAGTTTCCGTTGCTATATTGCTTTGAGGTGAAGGATTTCCTGCAGCATCTTTAGCAATAACGTAGAAATTGTAAGTTGTAGAAGGGTTTAGTGCTTGAACGGTTGTGGTTGTTCCAGAAACTGTCGATTTTAAAACTCCATTAGCGTAAACATCGTATCCTATAACTCCTATGTTGTCTGTAGAAGCTGTCCAGTTTAATGCGACAGTGCTTGAAGTAGGGTTGTTTGCCACTAAGTTTGTAGGAGTTGTAGGAGCTTCAGTATCTAAAGTTATTGTTCCCCAAACTAAATCTACATAGTTAGGATTGTCGATATAAGGGTTTCTGTTTCCTTGATATGTGTAAGATGCATTGTTTCTTCCTATTTCTGCAGGGGAAACAGGGTCTAAATTATGCCAAGCCAAAAGTTGATTAAGCTCCCAAGCCTGTAGTCCCGGATATGCAGAATTACCTAGCATATTTCCTGAACTAAAGCCAGAAAGCTGGGTTTCATATCTTGTTACAAAGTAAAAAATCATTCTTGCAACATCACCTTTAAACTCATCGATAGGTTCGAAAACCGTACCTCCATATCCTGCTGAAGCTGAATTTCCTAATTTTGAACCATTTAAAGATGTAGATGTAGCTGTTCCTACTTTTCCAAAAGGATAATTTGATCTCAAACCATTCACTTTTCCATCTGTTGCACGGATAAAGTGGATATCGTTCCTCATGGGGGAAGCTTGGTTAAATAAACTCTGAGGTACAATATGTTCTCTGTTGTAGCAGTCTCCCTCGTTGCTGTAAGTTCCACATTGATTGGTGTTGTATGTGAAATTATAAGGGTCTGCAACAGTTGGTCTTTCAGAATAAATATCTAAAATAGTACCATCGTTTTCATAATAATAATCACGATCTGTTGTTTGGTATGCTGTCCATAATCCTCCATAACCGTGGTCTTGGTGACCGTTTGTGATAATTGTGTTAAGCTGCGTTTTAAGTGCGGCGCCTGTACCGGTTGCAGTACTGTAATAGTTGGCTGGAATTTGAGCTAGAGCGCTGATGGTAATCAGACTTAGCAATAAAGAATTTAAAATTCGTCTCATTTTTTCTAAATTGGACGGCAAACTTACAAATTAATAAAAAAAATAAATATTAAGTTTTAGTAATATAGTCTTTGCTGATTTTAGAAAAAAACCAAGAAATAGCGATACCGAAAACTGATGCAATGGTAGCTACAATTAAATAATTTTTACCCACAATTTTTACAGGAAAAGGCAAATCTTCTACCGCTTTGAATAATTCTGTGTAAAGCTGGAAATAGCATAATGCTGTTCCTAACACAAGGCCCGAAATTACGCCTAAAACGACAATTAAAATTCCAGTGTAGAAATACGTCATCCTAAGATGAGCTAGAGGGAAGCCTAAAGAAATAAGCGATTTTGCCTGCTCTTTTTTATCGAGCTGTAAAATAATGATAGCCCCCGCCAAATTAAAAGTCGTGATAAAAATAACCAAAGCAAAAATTAAATAAATAAATAGCTTTTCGGTGTTAATCATTTTCCAGAAAGCAGCATTTTCTTCTTCCTTCGTTTTGATTTCGATATCTTTTCCTAGAGTTTTAAGTAAGTCCTGTTGTACAGAGTTTATATTGTCTTGATTTTTAAGCTTTATGACGATTTGATAAGCCGAATTTTTTGGAAGATTTAATAATTCTTCAGCTAATTCTATCGGGGCGATAATGTAATTGTTAAGTTGCTCGTTTCCGGGAAAAACACCACAAACGACAATCTCTTTTTTATTATAAATGTCTTCTTCCTTATTGATAATTCCCGTTCCGGGTTTAGGCATGAAAAGAGTTGAGAAATCAGCGTTGGAGTCATCTACAGGAATTCCCAATCTATTCTGGAGCGAACGTTCCATAATAACTTCATTGCTGTACTCGAATGAAGGGTAGCTACCGTAAAAAATAGTTTTATCAACAGGGTTTACTTTGGTGTAAGCCGAGTCTACACCTCGCAGATAGGCAACGTCACCTTTCCCGTTGTAATTGATGTAGGTTTTCTCTTCTATTACTCTTGAGAAGCTGGAAATTTCTGTATTCTTTTTTAAGACAGAATTTATTTTATCTAAATTTTTCAGTGTTTTTCCAGAAGTGCTTTTTATGGTTAAATCAGCATGGAGATTAGAAATCAATGATTTGTTGAAATCCTCAAGCCCCGAAAAAACTGAAATAATGACAAACATTGCAGCTACAGCAACACTCATCGCCACAGCAGCAAGCCAGGTGATAAATGTAACCGCAGTACTTCCTTTTTTAGATAAAAGGTAACGCGATGCGATGTAAAATGCAATGTTTTTCAAATTTTTATAAAACAGGATTGTCGCCTTCGCCTCTCAGTTCTCTTTCGATTTTCTCTACATCATCAAGAGTAGTGTCTAGATAAAAGCTCAATTGTGGAATAATACGTACTTGTTTTGCCATTTTCTGACCAATGAAGTTTCTGTATTGTGCCTTATTTGCTTCTATTTCGGCCATAATTGAAGAACGAAATTCTTGAGGGAAAATACTTAAATAGATTTTGGCGATTCCCAAATCGGGAGTTACTTTCACGTCGGAAACTGAAACCAAAAAGTTTTGTTTACTTTCTGATGCCTGTTTGCGGAAAAGTTCTGCGAAATCTTCCTGTATAATCTGTGCTACTTTTCTTTGTCTGTTGCTTTCCATAATTTATGCAAATTTACTACTTTTGTTTGAATTGCTTATTTGAAAATTGATTAGCAATCAAAAAAAATATATTTTAGACTTATGAAATTAGAACATATCGGCATTGCGGTAAAATCTTTGGGAGTTTCTGATGCGCTTTTTGCGAAACTTTTGGGTAAAGAATCTTATAAAAAAGAATCTGTAGAAAGAGAAGGCGTTGTGACTTCTTTTTATGAAACAGGAGAAAGTAAAATTGAGCTTTTAGAAGCGAGTAAAGAAGCGAGTCCTATCTCAAAATTTATCGATAAAAAGGGAGAAGGCATCCATCATTTGGCTTTTGGCGTAGAAAATATCGTTGAGGAAGTAAAAAGATTAAAAAAAGAAGGGTTTCAATTTATCTCTGAAGAACCTAAAGAAGGTGCTGATAATAAATTAGTTGTCTTCTTACACCCTAAGTCAACCAATGGTGTACTGGTAGAACTTTGTCAAGAAAAGGCATAAAAAATTTTGTAGTGAAAGAAATTTTACTATTTTTGCAAACACAAAATTTAACCAAATTTTGAGGTCCTATAGCTCAGTTGGTTAGAGCACCTGACTCATAATCAGGTGGTCCCTGGTTCGAGCCCAGGTGGGACCACAGAAAAGCACTCAATTTGAGTGCTTTTCTTATTTTAATTAATTCGATTCCATATTTGAAAAAATATGAAAACCTATTTCCGGATCAATGCCAAAACCTGGGGACTAGGCAAAAAGTTTTGATAATCTGAATAGGAAAAATGCTTTATCTCGTACACCTCGAAGTTGTAACCTGAAGTTTTTTATTTTGGCATTGAAAGATTCTGCTGAAGCATTTGTGCTTCGCTGGTTAAAATAATTGAGAATGCCGTTGTAGTTATGCATAATAGTTTTTGTTAAGGTATTAAAGGATTTAAATCCAGATTCTTCCACTTCTCTAAACCAATGGACTAACTTTAACATAGCGACAGATTTTTGAATGTTCTGATTATAAATTTTCCTGAGCCCATCTGATAAATTGTACGCCTTTTCTAAATCGGGATACTCCTTAAATAGGATTTTTGCTCTTTGTTTTTGTGATAAAGTCCACTTTTCTCTAGTTTTATAAAGCAGGTATCTGCTTCTTGCTAAAAGTTGCTTTCGGGTGTCATCGTTTTCAAAAACTTTAATTATAGGTTTTCGCTTCTTTTGTTTCGCTTCCGTGAGCAAGTTATTTTCTTGCTCAATGGCCTGCCAGCGATGCTTAATCCTTATTTCCTGAAGGGCTTCTGTGGCGAGTTTCTGAACATGGAAGCGATCGATAACCGGTGTTGCATTAGGAAAACATTTTTTGGCAATAAGTTTCATAGACCCAGCCATATCTAAAGTAATTTCCGTTACTTTTATTCTTAATTTTCTGTTGATTTTAAAAAGATGTTCAATTACTGTTTCACTCTGTATTCCTCTGATAATGGCTACAATTGAGCCTTTTCTACCCTTTCCCTTTTTTGAGGTGAGAACGGTATAGAGTTCGCCATCAGAAAGGGCAACTTCATCCAGAGAGAGCTGCTCTGAAATATTTTGAGGATGCAAAATCCAGTCTTCGGCGTGCGGTTTTTGCTCCCAATTTTTAAAATCGCTGAGGGAATGTTTGTACTGTCTTTGAAATTTTCTGCCCTCCACACCGTAAAGCTCTCCAATGGTTTTGCAGGACAAGGCTTTAGCATCGGCAGATTTTTTTTAAGAACTCGGCAAAATCTTGTGTCATGCGTGTTCCTTGGGCAATAAGAGTCCAATCTCTTTGGAGAATATTCCCCGTTTTCGTGTCTGTCCACCTTCTTCGTTTGATGTGGAGTTTTACGGTTTTTCCACGAAGCGGAAAATCATCCACCGTAATTTCTTCTAAAAAACCTTTGGAATACAAGGTTAAAGAAGAAAACTCTTTTGGAATCCTACTTTTCTCTTCGAAATAAAGATGTAAAATTTTGTTTTCTTCTTCAAAATTTATAATATCGAAGTGCTCGATTAAATATTCTGGTAATAATAATTTGAGTAGCCCGGCATCGTTAATCATACCCCAAAATTAAGTATTTTTATTTTTCTCCCCAGGTTTTGGCATTGATCCAAGATTTCTAAATAAAATTCTAAAAATTTCTCCTCTGAGTATGGTGAAATATTTTTATGCATTTCAAAAATAGTTTTTTTTGTCTAATTCTTTGTTTCGCTTTTTAATACTTTTTTGATGAAAATTAAAGGTAGAGAATGTAGAAAGCATGCTGTAATACAAGTGATAAACTCTAATTGTGGTTAATTATGGTTTATGATGGTTCTCCGTGATTTTGTGTAACAATAATTGGTTAGAGCGTAAAAACTACAAACGGTTAGTTTTAAAACCAGATATAATGATTTTGGAAATTTACAAGAGATTGGTGGTTTCTTACTTTGGTTTTGCTTCTACCTTTGTCTCACAAATAACCAATTAATTTTATTGAAATGAAAAATTTTATCACTGGTGTTTTTACACTACTAGCAACAGGATTCGCATTCGCTCAAGCAAACGTAGATGTGAGTACTCAAATGGGAAACTTAAATGTAGCCACTGTGAATCAAACAGGATTTTTTAATCAAAACTATCTTTTACAAGACGGTAATCGTAACACAGCAGACATTGACCAAACTGGAGCTTTAAACATTAATGTTGCTTCGAGTAATGGTAACAGAAACTCTATTGATGTAGATCAAGTAGGGTTATTAAACTCAAACGAAACAAATCAGTATGGAAACAGAAACTCTGCCCAAACATGGCAAATAGGAGCTTTTAATACTACTGAACAAACACAAATTGGTAGAAGAAACGATGCTACTTCTATACAATGGGGAGTGGGTAATGATGTAGTACAATATCAGGATGGTAGAAGAAATGTAGCATCTGCTTTCCAGTTAGGTATTGATAATACTGCTGTACAGGTACAATTAGGTAGAAGAAATGATGCTTCTGCTGTGCAATTAGGAAGCGGAAACTATATTTTACAATATCAAGATGGTAATGATAATATGGCTTCTCATACTCAGATTGGTGCAGATAACGTAGCGATTTCAGCTCAAGTAGGTAATGATAACTCAGCAACAGGATTACAGCTTGGTTCAGACAATGAGCTGTATCAATTACAAGTAGGTAATTCTAACACTGCCATTGACTTCCAATTAGGAAACGACAATATGATATCAGTGAGCCAATTTGGAACTTATAACTTCCATTTAGGAACTCAGATTGGAAATTCAAATTCATTAACTGTTGTACAATCTAACTAAAAATTTAATAAAAAAATAAGGAGAAGCATCTTTGCTTCTCCTTTTCAGTTTCTATCAGCTATTTTTTTAGTAGTAAATATAACGGTAAACAGTGATTTTGATAGAGTAACCTATTCATGTGTTTTGTAGCAATAAGTATTAAGTTACCTTTAAATAAAAAAAAATGAATGCGCTCACCAGATTCTTTTTTTGCTTAGGATTTTTATTTCTCTCTTTTTCTTCTCTGAAATCACAACAAGTAGAATGGAATCAAATTAATAGTAATAGTGTTTTAGATTTAGCAATATTACAAGCTGTAGATAATCAGACTTCTTATTCTAATATTTTACAAATAGGAGATTCTAATAATATTGAAGCGATGATTAATGCGAAAACCAATATTATGATACAGCAGCTTGGAGATTACAACAGTTTATATTTTAACAATTCTTTTTCTGATACCAAAACAAAAAATGTCATCAACACCCAAGGTAATAATAATATTATCGATATAACGGGGAGCAACAGCGTATCTGAAAATATGAAAGTAAATGTAAAAGGTGATAACATGACCATTTTTATGCGGAATTATTAAATAGAAAAGTAATGATCACTAAAAATGTTTTATTATTTACTTTTCTTACCGTCTTTCTGTCCCTTGGTTGTTATGCACAGGAAGAAAGAAAAGTATCTGCCAGATTAGAGCGTGAGACTATAGAACAGCAGTTTATTATCAAAGCGTTTGCTACCAATACTACTCCTGTATATAAAGAACTCAATTATCTCTTAGTATCAATTAAAAAAGGAAATGGAGGCAATCTTTCAAACAACCGGCAAAGCGGAAAGTTTACAATAAATCCTAATGAAGTAAAAAAACTATCAGAACTTAGTGTTAATCTAGAAACGAAAGATGCTTTGAAAGTATTCTTATATATAAGAGACGAAGAATCTCAAAAATTGATTGCTAAAGATAGTTTAGAAATAAATCAAGAAGCTTTTAGTAAAAAAGCAAGTAAAATTGAGGAAGAAGTTTTCTCGGAACTAACAGGGTTGACTATCGATGAAACAAAAACCAAAGTAGGGAAAGACTTCTACGATTTGTTTTATATGCAATACAATCAAATTCCGAAAAAAGACAACGCTACGATTACTATATCAGAAGTTCCCACACGTGGAGTAAACGGGCAAATTAATATCGCAATTGAAGATAAGGTAATCTATAGTTTTATGACCAACCCTAGTGAAGATTATTTAAAAGAACAGATGCTTATGAGTTTTCGTTTGATTAAAGAATTTATTGCTAAGAAAAATCTTATTAAGAATGAATTCATATACTAAAAACAATTACCATGAAACCACTTTATGTTTTTCTTATACTGTTTTGCGGTTTTTTCCTTGGAAAATCCCAGCAACTTGTTTATAAACCTGTCAATCCCGCATTTGGGGGTGATACGTTCAATTACCAATGGCTATTAAGTTCTGCAAATGCTCAAAATCAATTTGATGAGAAAGATAGCTTGAGTGATTTGCTAAACGGCATGAATTCGATGGATAGTTTTAGCGAAAGCTTAAATAGGCAGATTCTCAGTCAATTATCACAAAAGCTTTTCGAAAATCAATTTGGTGATGGGGCTCTTAAACCCGGAAACTATCTTTTGGGTTCGTTGTACATACAGATTACAACTACTGCGCAAGGATTGCTAATTAGTATTTTGGATACTGGTACAGGTGATCAATCTGAAATTGTAATTCCCAAATAATACTAAAAACTAAATTACCATGAAATTTTACATTTACATCAGGATTTTTTTCTGTCTTACACTTGTATGTGTTTCTATAGGATGTAGTTCTTTACTTGGGCTTCCTTCTACACCAGAAAAATCAACACTTGGCGAAAATACAGCTTACACAAGAGAGCTGAAAGATCTTATCCCGCCAAAGGAACGTATTGTAATAGGGGTCTATAAGTTTAGAGATCAAACCGGTCAATATAAACCATCCGAAAATGGTAATAATTGGAGTACTGCCGTACCTCAAGGTACTACAACAATTCTTATTAAAGCATTAGAAGATAGCAAATGGTTTATCCCTATAGAAAGAGAAAATATTGCTAATTTACTTAATGAGAGACAGATTATTCGCTCTACCCGTCAAGAATATCTTAAAGACGCAGATAAAAATAGCCAGACATTACCTCCGCTTCTCTATGCAGGAATCTTGCTAGAGGGCGGGGTTATTTCTTATGATAGCAATGTCTTAACAGGAGGTTTGGGTGCCAGATATTTCGGTATCGGTGCCTCTACACAATATAGACAAGATAGAATAACTATTTATCTTCGTGCGGTTTCTACCTTAAATGGAGAGATTCTTAAAACCGTTTATACTTCAAAAACAATTCTTTCCACTAGTGTTAACGGAAGTTTTTTCAGATATATTGATACTGAAAGGCTTCTAGAAGCTGAGGTTGGGTTAACCCAAAACGAACCCGTGCAGCTTGCGGTGACAGAAGCCATAGAAAAAGCGGTTAAAGGATTAATCGTTGAGGGAATAAGAGACAATATATGGGGTAAGGCTGTAGATGAAAATATAGGAGTTTACAAACCCCTTATAAAAAGCTACGAAAACGAGCAGAATGATAATCTGAATAGAGTAGTAGGGAATAAATACCCAAGCAATTACAGACAGCAATTTGCTTTGTATACCAACCTTGAAACACAAAAAGTAAAAGACGACTATGTAAACCCTAAGTTTAATTTGGGAGGTAAATTCGGATTCAAATATTTTTTTAATCCTTATTTAAATGTAGACGTTAGCGCGAGTGTTTTCACGATAGAAAATAAAAATATTTTTTCCCGTACCTATTTTACTCCAGAGGTGAATCTAGAAACGGTCATCTTCCCTCAGTATAAGCTGAGCCCATTTGTTTATGGAGGAGTTGGAGCGATGTATTCTGGTATGAAACCACAGTACAAAGGGCAGTTTGGTGTCGGATTAGAATATATGGTCGGAAAAAACTTAGGAATAAGAGTTTCTTCACAATATGATCTTGGCTTTAAAGATGATTGGGATGGTTTGATAAACGGAAAAAGAAAAGATCAGGCTATGAGATTTTCGATTGGAATAAACTTTTATATAGGAAAAAAATAAAAACTTAAACTATGAAAACTATATTACAAATTCTCGGTATAATTATCCTTTCATTTTCCCTTCTCTCTTGTAATGAAGAGCTTGTAGAGCAGGCTCAATCGGGAATATTAAAAGGAAAAGTAGTGAAAAGAGGTACGAATGTTCCTCTGGGAAATGTGAAAATTTTTACCGCACCCACCACCGAAACGGTATTTACGGGTACAGATGGTACTTTTGAGATTAAAAACATGCCCATTGGAAATTATTCTGTAAAGGCTGAGCTGAGTGGTTATATTACAACGTTTCAGGCAGTCAATATTCAGAAACAAGATCAGGTAGTAACCGCGGTTTTCGAAATGGATGATGATAATTCACTCAATACACCGCCTACAACTCCGTTATTGCTCAGTCCTATAGACAATGCGGTGAATCAACCTCTCATCGTTGAGCTTACTTGGAATTCTACTGATCCCGATACAGCCGATGTGCTAAAATATAATTTAACCATTAAAAATAATCTTGATACCAATATTATCCAGGTCAATGATCTTCTTACCAATCATTATACACTTTCGAATCTTAAATTTGGGGTAAGCTATTTCTGGCAGGTTTCAGTTTCTGATGGTATACATGCGCCTGTACTCAGTGCGATTAGTAAGTTTACCACCAATATGGTTCCTCTTAATCGCTATCATTATGTACAAAAACAAAATGGAAACTTACTCATCGTGTCGAGCAATGAGTTGGGAGCAAATTTCCAATTTACAAATTCGTCTTACAATAGTTGGCGACCTAGGAAAAATAATAATGCAGGATTAATTGCGTTTTTAAGAACTGAAGGCGGTAATTCACATATTTATACTGCTAATCCTGATGGGTCTAATGTGTTTAAAGTAACAACAGTACCCGTCGCAGGATTTAATAATAATGAAATGGATTTCTCGTGGAGTACCAATGGCCAAGAGTTTCTCTATGCAAACTTTAATAAACTCTATAGAATAAATAAAGACGGAAGTGGTTTAAATTTAGTCTACACAGCACCTTCCGGAACGATGATTTCCGAATGCGACTGGAGCTACGATGGAAGCAAGATTGCATTAAAAACAAATAGTGTCAATGGGTATGGTACCCAGATTTACATCATCGATATGTTGGGAAATACCATAAAGACAATTTTATCAGGAACTTTAGGAGCGAGTGGAGGTTTAAATCTTTCTATTGATGGTAATCGCCTTTTATTTACTCGCGATATGTCAGGTTTTGAAGATGTTAGTGGTAATTACAGACAGCTTGATACCAAGATTTTTGTCTATGATTTGATCTCTAATATAACCTATGATATATCTTCTGAAAGTGAAAGACCGCAAGGTACAAATGACTTAGATCCTCGATTTTCACCCAATAATGCTCAGATTATTTTTACCAATACTTCTAATGATAATATTTCTCAGAGAAATGTAATCACCGTAGATTTAAATAATGATTTGACAGATATGCAGAGAACAACACTCTTTACCAACGCAGAAATGCCAGATTATGAATAAGAAGTTGTAACCTCGTAAAATAAATAAGCCCAAAAGCTTTAGTGTAATTTTAAGCTCGGATTTTATAATCCGAGTTTTTTATTTTGAATGTCCGTAATTAATAATAGCTTAATTTTTAACAGTTTGTTTGTCATTCCGCAGGAAACCTAATGTAGTGATTCGACGAAGTCTATCTAAACTAATTTATTTTCAGTGTATTGAGATTCCTATGGAATGACAAAACGACTACTGATTTTAGCGTTATGCTTAAAGACGGACATTCATTTTTCTTTGATAAAAATATAAGAATCTATCTCAAATTTTCTATTTAACCGCAAAAGGCACAAAAAATTTGGGTATTCCTATTAAAGCTTATTTTTAAACTAAAAAAGAACACATCAATTTTCAAAATCTTTGATTTTTATTCTTTTAAGAACTTTGAATATCTAATACTATACATTTCAAGTTTCTTTTGCTGTAAAAAAATAAACTCCAAATCAACTGATCTGGAGTTTACTTAAGGTAATACTATTGGTTATTAATCTATAATATGATTTGCAATGGCATATTTTACCACGCCGACAGAATTTTTTACATTCAGTTTTAATAAAATTCTTTTACGGTGAGTTTCTACGGTATTAATACTTATAAAAAGCTTTTCGCAAATATCCTTACTGCTTAATCCATCGCAGATGAGCTTTAAGATTTCCATTTCACGTTTGGTAAGAGGATCTTGAATGTGAAGTTTTTGTTTTTTTTCATCCGTATTCAAAAAATTAATCATTTTCTCTTTTGCATAGTCACAGATGTAAATTTCATTTGAAAGTAAGGCTTGTACAGATTTCAAAAATTCATCGTACCGACTGTCTTTATCAAGGTAGCTTTTTATACCTTTATTAAACAGTTTTCTAATATCCATTATATCATAGCTGTTGCCAATCACAATAATTTTTATTGTTTTGTTTTGTGCAGTAATCTTTTCTACATTTTTTAAAAGATCTGTCAGCATAAGCATATTAGAACTAATCATCAAAAATTCTGGCGGTTTTCCTGTAAGGTTTTCCTGTAAGGTCTCGTAAGAATTACACAAATCAACAGAGTTAAAAAGACTGCTTTGAGTCAGGAGTTTTGATAAACCCTCAGTATAGAGCATGGGTTCACCAAAAATGGTTAATTTAGGCTTCATCAGGTCAGTTTTAGTATATAAATATACAAAAAATAATTATATTTTTCGTAAAAAATATAATTTAATGAGGTTTATTTTGTTTTATTCTGTTGTTTTTGTTGATATTTTTATGTTTTCTATAAATAATTCTCTTTTTTTTGATTTGTATTTTAATAAATATGTGGTATCATTTATAAAATCCAATATTCATAGGCTATTTTTATTTTTTTTTAATATTTAATTAACGTTTTAGTGATATGCGCAAGTTGGGATTAGATGCGTCGAAAATGAAACATTTAACAATATTATTGCCGATATTTTTAGAATTAAGCTTAAAATATTAGAATAACTAAAAAAATATGTTAGATTTTTAAAACAAAAATTCCCGAATTAGTTCTTGAAGGCTTACATATTTTAAAATTGATTAGAAAATAAGTGAAGTTTACCCAATAAAGTATCGTTGAAAGAAATTATTTGACAAAATTTTAAACTTTTCAGAAATTTTAAAAACAATGAATGCCGAGAGTATCAGGTTTACTACGTATTGATTTTTAAACTAATTATTATGATAAATAGGAGATCGTGAGTATTTACTAGCGAAGTTTTTAAATGTTAAAATAGATTTGTATTTGTCATTTTAATATTTAAATAACGAAAAATATATTTTTTATAGATTGTATTGTAATATTTTATATATTTACCACTATAAAACACATAAATTCTTACAGATGAAAAATGCAATCACTTTTTCAAAAAAACATAGATTCCGTCTCGGTTTTTTGTTTTTTTTCTTGGTCAGGCCATGACAATTCATATATAATTATTTTTAAACGAATAATTGTATAGCGCACTTTAGGTTACAATAATCTTACAATTTTACATAATGATCACCGTTTTGGAAACTTATATTTTCCTATTAAAATTGTTGATTAATTATTCTTTGTAGAAACAATAACACAAAACAATAACACACAAAAAATGGAAAAATTTTATAAACTATTTTTTAATAAGTTATTCTTATTATTAATATTTGCTACCTTTAATTACCTATCCGCCCAGACAGGTTCTACAGATGACTTTGATGGCGATGGGATTGCTAATTATGATGATATCGATGATGATAATGATGGAATCTTAGATATCTTTGAATGCCCAAATTTGGGAACCACTTTTCTTCCTTCTTCTTCAGGAACTGCATGGCCAGGTGGTACCACGAGTACTATAACTCGTTTTCCTGCTTCATTACCTGCAACGATTACGCAAAGAACAGCTTCTTTAGCGAGAGGTTATTCTAAACCAGGAGGGGGCGCCAACTTTTCAGGAAGCTATAACGGCGCAGATTATGATATTAATACTTCTGGTGCTGCGGTAACTTTAACCTATACTTTTAGTACACCTATTCCTGCAGATCAGCTCTTCGTTTCGATGGGGGATGTTGATAATAATGGAGGCAATACGCCACAGCCTTATATGCAGTTTGTAGTCAATACATCTGGTGGAGGTACTGCTACGGCATCGGATTTTGATTTTTATAAGGTCGGCACTGCGCCATGGCCAGGGGGTACAGTTGCTGCAAGTACTTTAGCAAGTACAGCTGTGACCAATGGTTTGAAATTTACATTTAATGTAGGCACTTCTGGCAATGACAGTAGAGCAATCATGCTACGTGGAAAGACAAGTAAAACCATTAGCCGATTAGAGATTACATTTTTAGTACATGAACAAGCCTATTTTAATATCGGTGCTTTTAAATATCCTACTTGTGATACCGATAATGATGGGGTTCCAAATATCTTTGATCTTGATAGTGATGGTGATGGTTGTCCTGATGCTGTAGAGGCTGGTACGGCTGCTCAAGCTGGTGTGGCAAATACTTCAACAGGAACTTTAGTCAATAAAGCGGCTGATGGAGGTACCCAAGTCAATATTGTTAAAGCTATTGTTGGAAATAAACTACCGGCGAGTTATGGTGCTAATGGTTTTTACACTGGTATTGAATCAGATGATACATCTGCAGCAACTTATTCAGGAACTTATAGCTATGGGCTTGCTACAGCTGCTGCACTCAATGCGTGTCCAGATTTTGATGGTGACGGTACGCCAGATGCTATAGACATTGATGATGATAACGATGGTGTTCCGGATGCTGTAGAATCACCTTCTTGTTTCTATCTCGCCAGCGAATGGAATACAGGAGCGAAGCCTTCTTATGGGGTAAGTATTTCTTCTGCATTAACGACAACGACCGGTAACTTCAGTCAGTTATTAGATGGTATAGGTAATACAACGGCAGTTACATTTTCTGCAACACCTACTCAGGCTATTCAAAATGCGAATGTGTATTTGTTTACCTTTTTACAACCTGTGAAATTGAATGCTTTATATCTTCAATTTAATACCTCAACGCAATTTGGAGGTACCACAAAAATTCAAGGTTCTAATGATGCGGCAACTTGGGTGGATCTTTCTACTGCGATATCAACTGTAACCACAAATACAACGGTAAATGGTGGGGTAAGTGTTGCTAATTCTATAAAATATCCTGTTACGCTTAGTGCAACAACCGCTTATAAATATTTTAGAATTACAGGTGCTGTAGCGAGTAATATTGCAGCTGCAAATGCTTCTGAAGTCTATTTTGATTTCAATAATGCTGCCTATGTCTCTTCAAGATATCCTAAAGCAACTTGTACCGATGCTAATATAGACGGAGACGGCATATTACCTCAGTTTGATTTAGATACAGATGGCGATGGCTGTAGTGATGCTTTTGAAGCTAGTGCTACAACCAACCTGTCAACTAATTATCAATTCCCAGATGTAGACGCTAATAACGACGGTCTGGTAGATGCAGTAGATCCAGATGGCGATGGTATTGTTAATTATACTTCTACCTATAATTTATATGCAATATATAATATTATCAAGGCTTGTGTTGATACCGATGGAGATGGCATCAGAGATGTGATAGATATTGATGATGATAATGATGGGGTGCTAGATGTTGTTGAATGTCCCTCTCTTTTTTCTAGTATCACTGCTGGTGGTGGTTTTTCTACTGCAGCTGCTAGTATACCTAACTGGTATATGGGATTTGCATCTTCAGCGCTTCCCGTTACGATACCATTTACGCCGACTGTAATACCTGTTTCTAATAATGGGGTGGTTTATAACTATGGAATAGGTGGTGGTAATCAAGTGAATTCACCACTTACAGGAGGTTTATTCGATTTGTATGATGGTGTTAATACAGCGACTGGTCTTCAATATGCCTTACAAGAAGGTGATCCACAACGACCTGTGGTTAATAAATTACCAAATCCTTTAGTTGCAGGAGCAGCCTATAACTATACTTTTGATTTAGGTAATAGAGGAACAGGAAGTACAGATAAATATATTGTTTTATTATATAATGCAGATACTCAAACTCCTGAAAAGATAATAGAATCAGGACTTTTAAATTCGCTTCCTGCGTATTCAGATAATCCTAGTTATAAAAATATTACAGGAAGTTTTATACCTGCAACAAGTGGTAATTATTTATTAATGTTTTATCCATCAATTTCGGGAGGTGTTAATGATGACTTTGTAATCGATCGTGTGGCTGTAGCGGGAGCAGGAGTTCCTTCTTGTGATACAGATGGTGATGGTATTCCTAATTACCTAGATTTAGATAGTGATGGCGATGGCTGTCCGGATGCTAAAGAATCAGGTGTTTCTGTAAATTCTGGCGCATCAAGCTCTATGTCTACCAGTGGAGGGGCTATCTATACAGGTGGTATTGCTTCTGGTACAGCCAATGCTTATGTTGGCAACGGTACACCAAGTCAATATGGGGCTAATGGGTTCTTTAATGGTATTGAAGCGACACCTCCAGCAACAGAAAGCGGAGTTTATAATGGAACTTATACCTATAACCAATATGCTCTAATTAAAGGGTTAAATTTTTGTACAGATACCGATAATGATGGTATTATAGATATTGTAGACATCGATGATGATAATGATGGTGTATTAGATGCTGTAGAATCTCCAACATGTTTCTACACAGTCAATGAATGGAATACAGGGGCTAAACCTGCTTATGGGGTAACGATATCTTCGGCTTTAACGACGACAACGTCTAACTTCAGTCAGTTGATAGATGGTATTGGTAGCACAACAGCAGTTGCTTTTTCAGGAACACCTACTCAGGCTATTCAAAATGCCAATGTTTACTTGTTTAATTTTGCACAGCCTGTAAGATTAGATGCTTTGTATTTACAATTCAACACCACAACACAGTTTTTAGGAAACACTAAGATCCAAGGTTCTAATACCAATAATGGTTCAGATTGGGCAGATTTGTCAGTCTCTACAGGTCCGGCAGTTACGACTAATACCACTGTAAATGGCGGTACAAGCATTACAACTTCTATTAAATATCCGGTAACGCTTAATACAGGAACGTCATATAAATATATCAGGATTACGGGGGATGCTGCAAGTAATATTGCTGCACAGAATGCCTCAGAAGTTTATTTTGATTTTAATACAACGATGTATACTGCTTCTCAATATCCAAAATCAACTTGTACCGAAGATATTGATAATGATGGTATTTTAAATCACCTCGATCTCGATAGTGATGGTGATGGCTGTCCTGACACAAAAGAAGCTATTTTATACAATAATCCTACCGAAGCTTCGGCATCAGGTAATGTACAAAATGGAAGTAGTGGTGCTGTAACTTCTACAGTATCTACCCCTAACGCAACAGTTCCTGGTCCTTATGGAAGCAATGGTTTTGCAGATGCTCTAGAATTGTCAACCAATCCGAATGCATACAAGCATGTATACAGCTACCTTTTTGTAGCAACAGATCGTAATATAAGTACCTGTGATAATAAATTCTTAATGGATATCGATTCAGATGATGATGGTATTCCAGATGCTGTAGAATCACCATCTTGCTTCTATACAGAATCTCAGGCGATGATTATTACCGATGTTGTGACCTCTGATTTTGCTTGGGATGCGACTAATAAGCTAACGAATACATATGATAATAATTCTGCAACATACGGCGCGGTATCTGCGCCTACAGCAACAAGTATTCTAAATAAAGCATTAATAACGTTTGATATCCCTGTTATTGATGCAGCGCTTATGGCTAATGTAAAACTGAGTGTTGGCGCAACTGCTTTTGGAGGGGGAACCTGGGTATTAGAAGGCTTGGATACCAATACCACTTTATGGGTAGCGTTATCAAGTCCTGTACAGGCAATGAATACTGCTAATTTTACCTATACCTTTACAAATAGCTTGCAGCCTAATGTGAGATATCATACCTACAGAATTAGAGGAACGAGCAGTACTAATATTACGAATGGAGGTATATTGACAGATTTTAGTATCAATTATTTAAACTATAATCCATCTCTACACCGTACAAAAACAGGTTGTAATTCTGATGTTGATGGGGATGGCGTACCAAACTATTTAGATAGAGATAGTGATGGCGATGGTTGTCCGGATGCTGTAGAGGCAGGTATTAGTAAATCATTATTAGTTCCGGCAAACTTCTTTAATACTGGTGGACAAGTTTCAGGAAATTATGTCATCGTGGGTGGTGCTTATGGTAATAATGGTATGGGAGATGCGGTAGAAACTACACCAGATAGTGGTATTATCAATTATGTTTCTACCTATAATCTATATGCTAGAAGCGCAAGTCTTAACTGGTGTACAGATACAGATAATGATGGCGTACCAGATCCTGCAGATATTGATGATGATAATGACGGAGTGTTAGATGCTGTAGAATCTCCATCTTGCTTCTATACAGCAGCCGAAGCTAATGTAATCTTTAGAATTAATTCTCAGTTTACAAGTCCAAATGATGATCAGACGGACAATGATATTCAGTTGCTTCATGATGGATCTGCCACGCCTACATTTGGCTTCAATGCTGTTGCAGCGGCATTAAATGTTACAGGAAGTAATTTGTTTACCATAATTTATCCTACGCCTATTCGATTAGCAACGTTGGTAGTTTCTCAAAAAATCAGTACGACTACCAATGCAAATGCTGTAGTAGTAGGTTCTCAAGATGGTCTTACATGGTCTGCACCGCTTACGTCTCCTACTTTAATAACAGGAGCTACGGTTAGCTTTGCAATAACCACCACAGTTCCTTATAACTATTATAAAATACAAACTGGGTCTGTGCCGGGAGCATTAGCATTGGCTAATACGATTGGAGAAATTACCTCTACACTGGCGAGTGATTATTCGCAGTCAGCACATCCAAAACCTACATGTACTAATGATACAGATGGTGATGGAGTTCTTAATCATCAAGATTTAGATAGTGATGGTGATGGTTGTACCGATGCTTCAGAATCAGGAACGGTAGCCTACGCATTAGCTCAAACGGGTGGTCAAACATCGCCTGGAACAGTGGTTAATTCAGGAGCTACCACCACGGGAGTAATCAATGCAATTGTAGGAAATAATACACCTTCTGACTATAGTGCTAACGGATTCTATAATAAAATAGAGTCTAGTGATTTGCCGAATGCTACTTATAACGGAACTTATACGTACTCAAACGCAATCAATGCATCAATAGCGACTTGTCCAACCTTCTGTTACAAACCAGCAGTAATAACTGGGACAGCTTTGGCTACCAATCATGGTTTTACCAGTTTAGGACGAGCAGGAGCTGATAACGGAAACTGGCCAATGGTAAGAAAAGGGGCTTGGACAATTCTAGAAGCTAAAACAAAAGGTTTTGTTCCAAATAGATTGACAACAGCACAGATAGCTTCAATACCAGCTACAGATCTTATAGAAGGGATGATGGTTTATAATAGCGATTTGAATTGTTTACAAATAAATACCGATGGTACCGCTGCAGGGTGGAAATGTTATAATACACAAACCTGCCCTACACCATAATTACCTCATTTTAAATAAAAAAATAAGATATGAATATTATAAAATTAATCGCTTTTTTATTTGGCGGAATACTTATATCAGGGCAAATAGCCATTGGAAAAAGCTCAACGAGCAACCCTTCAGTCTCTTTAGAATTTGAAAGTGCTAACAGAGGTATGGTTCTTCCTTGGGTTGATAATACGGGCGCAGTAGTTGGCGCAGTAAACGGAACGATAATCTATGATTTGTCAGATCATAAGGTAAAAGTAAAATATCCTTTGGCTTGGAGAGATCTTTCGATAGATGCAACAGGTACTACTGTTGATCCAGTATCTAATGTAGATGGTACATTAATACAAGATTTAGCAACAGAAAATATAGAAGCTAAGACTTCTGTAGGAACGCTATCTGCTACACCAGGAATTTTAGTATTAGAAGATGTAAATAAAGCAATGGTATTGCCCAAAACAAGCAGCCCACATCTGAATATAGTAAATCCGGCTCCTGGAATGATGGTTTATGACACAGCAACCAAACAACTTGCTGTTTTTAATGGTAAGGTTTGGAGCTTCTGGAAACCGTAAACTGATAAAACCAAACAATAGAATAACCACCTTAGTAAATATGCTGAGGTGGTTTTTTTATAAAATTAGATAAAGTACATGACATTTTTTTTCAACCGCAAAAGCAACAAAAGATTTTATAATGGTTCAGTTATCCAAAAGCTAACAAAACAAAGGATAAAGGAAAGGTTTTACATTTTGTAAACTTTTGAACTTTTCTTTTTTCAATCAGTTCTTTTGAAACTTTTGCGGTTAAAAAGCATTTTAAGTTTTTTTTGTCATGTACTAAAAAAATTAGATGGTCAATTTTCTGCGTTGTTGTGCTTTAAGCTCAATTTTTCGAGTTCAAAGCTTCTGTATTGAACCAAAATGCTCCAACCGCCGACCTTTTTGCTCGGAATTTTGAGCTAAACACACCAACATTTGAGTGTTTAGCTCAAATGTTTGAGTCCGAAGCATGAAAGTTTGACCTTTTAGCTTCATCATCCGAGCTCAATGCTCAAAATTTGGAGCGATATGCTAAGAATGTTTTAAATGAAACTTAGAGTGTGTTTCAATTTAAATGAAAATAATTTATCTCGCAGATGTTGCTGATTAAGCAGATTAATTTCTCTTTTTTTAATTAACCACAATAAGGCACAAAAGAGTTAGATATTTCTATTAAAGCTTATTTTTAAAATGAAAAAAGAACACATAAGCTTTCAAAAATTTTTGTTTTTTTATTCTTATGAGAGCTTTGAATATCTAATCATATACATTTCAAATATCTTTTGCTTTTTTGCGATTTGTGAATGTCCGTTTTTAAGCATAACGCTAAAATCAGCAGTCGTTTTGTCATTCCGGAGGAATCTCAACATATTGAAAATAAATTAGTTTAGATTCCTGCGGAATGACAAACAAACTGTTGAAAATTAAGTTATTATTAATTACGGATATTCATATTGCGATTAAACGAAAATTAGTTTAAACAGCTTTTATTAATAAAATCCTTGTGTCTTTGCATTTTCAACAAGAATATTTTTCAGTTACTATAAATGTTTAAACATCATAGTAAATATTCTCTAAACCAATTTTTAAAGGAAGATGGTAAAAGGTTTGCAGAGTTTTTGCGTAACTTTAATAAAAATACATATTATGCAGATAGAAACACGCACCCTGAAAGTAGACGACTATGATGAGTTGGTAGAAACCATGCGCCGAGCGTATCCTCAAATGTCAGAATACGTTTGGTCAAAAAAAAGCATTGCCAAGCTGAATAAAATTTTTGAAGCCGGGCAAATCTGTATCACCGTAGATGGGAAAATTGCAGCCGTTGCATTGTCTATTATTGTAAACTATGATGAGTTTGGCGATGACCATACTTATAGCGATATCACGGGGAATTATTCTTTCAATACCCATACTTCAACCGGAAATGTATTATACGGAATAGAAATTTTTGTAGATCCAGAATATCGTGAGTTGAGATTGGGAAGAAGATTATACGATTCCCGAAAAGAACTTTGTGAATTATTAAACCTTAAATCTATTATTTTGGGTGGTAGAATTCCACATTATTATAAGTACAGTCACGAGCTTTCACCCAGAGAATATATCAGAAGGGTAAGAGATAAAGAAATTTATGATCCGGTGCTTTCTTTCCAGCTTTCTAATAATTTTCTGCCGATAAAAGTGCTTAAAAAATATCTTCCCGAGGATGAAGATTCCCGTGAAAATGCCGTTTTACTTCAATGGAATAACATCTATTACAGCAAAAAACCAAACACAATGCAGGATAGTATTATTCGTCTGGGGTTGGTGCAGTGGCAGATGAGGCATTTCAAAGATATTGACGCTTTTTATGAGCAGGTAGAGTTTTTTGTGAATGTAATGGGAGACTACAAATCAGATTTTGTTTTATTCCCGGAGTTGTTTAATACACCTTTGCTGGCGCCATTTAATAATCTTTCGGAGCGCGACAGTATGATTGAGTTGGCTAAAATCACAGAGCAAATTAAAGTGAAAATTTCAGAATTAGCCATCAGTTATAATGTCAATATTATTTCAGGGAGCATGCCGATTTTTGAAAATAACGATTTGTACAACGTAAGCTATCTTCTTCATCGTGACGGTAGAATTGATGAATACAGAAAGATTCACATTACACCAAACGAAAGAAAGTACTACGGAATGAAAGGTGGAAACGAAATTAAAGTCTTTGATACCGATTGTGGAAAAATAGGTTTGGTGATTTGCTATGATGTAGAATTTCCGGAGTTGCCAAGAATTTTAGCCGACCAGGGTATGAAAATTTTATTTGTTCCTTATTTGACCGATACTCAAAATGCATACATGAGAGTTCGCCATTGTGCGGCTGCAAGAGCGATTGAAAACGAATGCTATGTAGCCATTGCAGGCTGTGTAGGAAATTTACCTGGGGTAAATAATATGGATATTCAGTTTGGGCAGGCAGCGGTTTTCACACCTTCAGATTTTGCTTTTCCATCAAATGCTGTGAAAGGCGAAGCTACTCCCAATACTGAGATGACGCTGATCGTAGATGTGGATATCAACTTGTTGAAAGATTTGCATTACAACGGTTCAGTTCAGATTCTTAAAGACAGACGAACAGATTTGTATGAAACGTATTTGAAATAAATTTTGATTAAGTACATGACATTTTTTTTCAACCGCAAAAGCAACAAAAGATTTTACAATGGTTTAGTTATCCAAAAGCTAACAAAACAAAGGATAAAGTAAAGGTTTTACATTTTGTAAACTTTTGAACTTTTCTTTTTTCAATCAGTTCTTTTGAAACTTTTGCGGTTAAAAAGCATTTTAAGTTTTTTTGTCATGTACTAAAAAATTTTGATTAAAACGAAAAGCACTTTTATCTTGGAAGTGCTTTTTATTTTAATTCTGTTGTTTTATTTTCTATTGTTCTTCAAAATATCAATCTCAATAATATTATTGTCTTTGCTGATTTGTTCAAGCATAAATTTTTTCTGTTCACGAATAATTTGTTCTCCGGTTCTAAAATTTCCTTCAGAATCTCTTTGGTCAGGAATTCTCCCCACGAGATATGCAGTAGGGTCGGCTCTGTATTGAAGATAGGTTTTTATATAAGCTTCATAGCTGATTTTCGCATTACGAGATTCATCTTTACGATGAGGGTATTCGAAAGTATTTTGAATATTTTTAATGCCTTTTAAAATAAATTTATGGCTTGAAGTTGTGTCCTCCATTGTAAGAATCAATCCGGGTAAACCGTGAAACTTATAGGGTCCATCGTGAATTGGGATGTCTTTGGCAAACCACGCAATCCATTTTCTGCCTCCAAATTCTGTAGTTGCTTTTTGCACTTTGTAGTTTAAAATTTCGCCAAATTCATTAGATAAAATCCATTTTAAATTTACATTTTGATCGACAAGATATTTAGAATCACCCACTTTAGTTTCAAAAGAAACTTTTTTATTGGTCAAATCTTTAATATCTATTTCAGAAATAGTGTATAGAAGAGGCATTACCATCATCCCTTTTTTACTCTCTGCATTGATGGTAGAGTCTGATATATATTTGTCTAAACTGTAATAATATGACTTTTCCTTACCAACATTCAAAATCATGATTTCTTTACTCATATTTTTTTGATCAGTAGAATCTGAGATGAATTGATACTCATAAGTAAATTGTTTACTTTGAGCTGAAAATAAAACAAAGCAAAATAGGAAAAGAAGGTTTAAAAATAATTTCATAATTAAAATGAATATAATTGGAGTTTAATGACTTTTTAAATAGAAAATTTTTTTAAGAATTTTTTACGCAATTTCTCGAGAAGCATAGTTTTTTTTGCAAACCAAACAGTATAAATCTTCTCTCCAAACACGGTTGACTTTATAATTTAGTATTCTATCAATCGCATTCACGATAATGATTTTTTTTGCAATCACTTTTTCAGATTCGGGATGGGTTTCGTTTTCTTTCAATTTTTTAGTTTCTATTTCTGAATTGTAATTATTTTTCATCAAAGTAGAATCTGAAACGTATTGATGTTTATCGGTAAGCTCTTTATTTTGCCCCGAAAACAGTGCGAAAACGCTGAAAATAAACAGAAAAGTGAGAAATGATTTCATGTGTTAAAAGTCTATCCCAATTTAGTGAAAATTTTAACATCATTTTAATTTTTTATTTACTCGTTAAGCTTTTCAGAAATGGTAAGATTTGCGAAGAACCATCGAGAGTTTCTGTAATCATTCCGTTTTCATCAACGAAATAAAGAATAGGATAGCCATTGATGCCAAATTGTTTTTCAAGATCTTTTCGGTCGGCAAGCACTGTGAATTTTACATCTTTGTTTACATAATATTTTGTAGCATTGGGTTTAGAATCAGAACCAAAAATATTGATGAGTTCAATCTGAGGATTTAGCTTAAAACCTGAGCTTAAAATATAATCAGAAATTATTTTTGAATAGCCACAATTGGTCGAAGAAAAAAGCAACAGTTTTTTCTTTTCTTGATTTGTTTTAAATGAAAATTCTTTTCCATAAATATCAACCGCTTCAAATGGAATAATTTTAGTGTTTTTGGCTAAAGGTTGCAAAGAATCTTGCCTTTCATAATATTTTAAAGCATAATTTTTCGGTAAAGTAACCTTGAAATTGGTTGTTTTATCAAAGAAGATATAATTATCAAATAAATAGGTGACGGTTTGCCCAAGTTTGCCGTCAACAAAACTTTTTCTTTCAAATTTTCTGATGGTAAAATTTCCTGAAATATAAATGTGAAACTCTACTTTTATTTCTTTTTCTTCAAAATGACTGATGCTTTCGATGTTGGAATAATGAGAATGAATTTTTCCGTCGATTAAGGTTTCATCAATAAAGCTCCACTTCATTTTGAGTAACGTTGTCGGACCAAATTGCCTTAAGCGTGACGATGAAACTGCAGCGTTTTGATTGTCTTTATTTTCGTACTCGTAAATGGTTTTTTCAGTGTGATTTACTTGATAATAAGCGTTGTTTTTATAAAATTCTTCAGAATTTTCATTCTTACTGTAAAATTCAAAATCTTTATTCTGAGGTTTGTAAATCGTATAAAATATACTGAATGTAGAAATTGCATCCGTTTCAGGATTGGGATAATAAGCTGTTGTTTTATAGCTGACTAGATTCGCCTGGAAATATTTACGTTTTGCTTTTTCAAGATTAGGAACTTGAGAAAAACAGAATATAATATTTAGCAGAAATAAAAAACTTATAATTTGTCTCATTTAATGAAAAGTCTAGCTTTAATTTTTATTTTTTAGAATATTTTATCGCTTTATCCAATTCAATAGGATTGTTATTTTTTCTAATTTCTTCCTGCTCTTCTTTGGTGATTTTATTTAAACCTTCCAAATCTTCTATAAAAGTTTCGTCTGCTCTTCCGATAGACCACGTTCCGGGTTTCATCGATCGGAATCTTGAAAACGGGTCGTTATAATAATTGATGAGCAGAATATTGTATTTTTCAAATGTGATGATAATCGGTTTAGATTTAAATACGGTTTCCACTAATTTTGGGTTTGCATCTTGAGGATTTTCAACTTTAACTAAATCAAAAATAAAATTGTTTTTAGAGTCTTTTAATTCTACAATTAAACCCGGTAAGCCGTTGAATTTATAAGGGCCTTCTGAAAATGGCAAATCTGTTGTAAACCAAGCTTCCCAAGTTCTTCCTCCAAATTGAGTGGTGGCTTTTTGAAGTTTCCATTTATTTTTTGTTTTGGTGTCTTTGGAAATAATCCAGTTGAATTTGTCGGAAGAGTTATAGGCAAAATAAGATTCTGCCACCAAGTTGTAGTTGATATTATCTCCGGAAGAAATATTTCGCTGCAGTTTTGCAAAAGGAAAACTGTAGGTCGTATAACCTGCCGAATTTCTATTCGTCGAATCGGTCTTGATGGCATTGAAATCATAAAACTGAACTTTTTTGCCGGTGATATCCAAAACCATATTTCCCTCGTCATATGTAGTAGCAAGAGAATCTTTTTTATACTTGAATTCGTAAATAAATCGATTGGTTTGCGAAAAAGCTAAAAATGAAATGAATAAGGCGAATAGCAATGTGGTTTTTTGAAATGTAATCTTCATAAAAATAATAGTAATAATTGTAATTGTTTTTTTTTAGATTTTATCTAATGAAAAGTTACGATAAGTACTTACAAATTTAAAAATACTATTTAATATACTTTAAATTTTCATCGTAAAGCCCAATCAATAAACTGTTTCCTTCTTTATCAACTTTTACAGCTCCGTATTTTGCCTTCTCATATTTTGGCGCCTGTCCTTCCTGAAAAAAGAAAGATTCTGCGCCAATATTTATGTTCCATTTATCGGGAGCAGTATAATTAATCAAATATTCATCTTTTTTCAAAGGTGTTTTGTCTGTTTGAAATCGCTGTCTTTCTGCAACACCATTTTTATCTAATTTTACAACGCAATATCCTCTTTTTTGAAGATTTTGGGAATGAGTATCTTCTGAAATACTGTAGCGTAAATTCATATAATCGCCCTGCATTAAAGAACGTGGGTCAACGGGAGCTAATGAAAGTAAAATTAACTTTCCGTCTTTTAAAAGTTCTTCTTTTTTTGAAACCGAATAATTAAAATATACCAAAAGGATTATTAGATTGAGAAGAATAATCAGCCATTTATATTTTTTCATCAGATTTAAGTTTTTTGTGAGTTAGAAAATAGAGTGCGAGAAATAAAACTCCTGAACAAAACAATACAATCGATTTAGTAAGAAGAGTGTAATGAAGGTCGTAATAATATTGAGATACAAAGTAGATGAAAGCTGCAATTCCTATCACCAAACTAGTTTTGTAATTGACCAAAAAGCTTAACAGTATAATCAAAATAGCTCCCGAAATGGATGGCGAAAATAGGGTAGGTAATAAAATAATAACAGCAATAGCATACACTAAAAGTTTCTTTTGATGAACTTCAAACATTTCTAAAAGATGGGAGATTACATAAATAATTGAAGCGATAATTGCTACAGAAGAAATCCAGATATATTCATTTGAGAATTTAAAGGTGTTCATTTTTGTCATGAAAATTAATCCTGCTAAAAAAGAAAAAATCAAAGCAATGCGAACCGGATTGTACAATTTTGCAATCTTTTTTCCACTTTTTAAAAGTTGGGCTTCTTTCAAAAAAACAAAAGTTAGAACAAATGCTAACAGACAAATATATACATGAATAAGATTTGTTGTATCGTTGGATATTAAAAGTGTGAATAGACCGCCACTAATAATTAAAACAGAGACAAATGAAATGATATAAGCCTGAACAATATACAGTGTAATAATCGCAACGGCAATAAAAATTAAGCTGACTGCATTTTCATCTAATTCAAACTGAAATAAACCTACACCCAAGAGTATAAAACCAATAATGTATGACGAAATACTTATGGTATCTACGATGGTGTTGTCATTTGCTCTGTTGATGAAAGCGCCTGCAATAATTAAAGGAATTCCGAGTACAACCAAGCCCATTGCAGAATCATATAATCCGGCAATAAACAGGAAGCCGATAAATAGTGAGCTCGCAAAAAGACCACCAAATATGGATAGGATTTTTATGGCTAAAGATTGGTCGCTGTTTGCATTTTCGTATTTCTGAGCAATTTCTTCTTCGTTAAAATGAATTTCTCTGTTTTGTCGGCTCTGAATGAGATTGATGAGCTCTTTTATTTCTTCTTTAGTTCTCATTTTTCCATTTTTTTTGAAGGTTAATAAGATTCATGATGACCAAGGTTACGCTTCCAATGATAAAAAAACTTACGAGTAGAAACATTCCGCCGTCCGTTGAAAGGTTTATTAAAAATGCAGATATCATGATGATGAGACTGAAAGGAATTACCGAAAGATAAAAACCGCTTTTAGATTCTATTCCATGCCAAATTCCCAAAGCATAAATCACCAAAACAGTGCAAACGAAAGGAGTTGAAAGGGGCTTGAAATTATCAAAAATAACGCCCATCATCCCTACGGTTGCAAAAACTACACATCCTAAAGCTAAAATATGAGTAAACCAGATAGGAATATTCAAATCCTGTTTCTTTTTATGAATAATCAAAGTGGCAATCAGCATCGCGGAATTAAAAATCAAAAGTGAAGTGGCAATCAAAATTTCGTCCCAATCTTTTGCAACTTGTTGGGTGTAAAGAATAAATGTAGTATTGATTAAGACAATAAAAAATAACCATAATGGCGGGAAATTGGAAACGATGACCCATAGTGCAATAAAGAGTGTCCAAGCTAAAAAGAAGTCGTAAGCATCGGCTCCGGTTTGATAAATCTGCCCGAAAACGGCAAATAAAACGCCAACTAAAAATGAAACTCCGGTAAGAATGATATTCCGATTATTTTCACTGATTTTCGGAAGTAGCGCAATAATCGTGGTTGCAATGACAAGAATTTCGACAATTCCGAGTTTGATAAATTTATTTAAATCTGCCCAGTTGTAGGCGAAGAAGAAAATTATTCCGGCGGTAGTAAACCCTATTCCGAGGGTAATAAAAAAGAGCTGCAGAAATTTCTTCCACATTTCTTTATCGTTATACACATTTTCTTTCAGCAGTTGATTCAATTCTTGCTCTGTCATATCGCTGTGACTGCTCAGAATTTGAATATCTTCACGTTGTAATTTTTTCATGCATTGGTTTTTGGGGAATTAATCTTTTTTAAAATGAAAGTATTAATTCAGTTTCAATTGAACTAAACTACGAAAAAACGAGGATAAAGTAAGATTGAATTTACTTCTCATATAATTCTTCTTTAAAAATTATTTTCATTTGGTATTTGCACAGCCTTCACAAAAAAGCCCTCCAAACTTCAATCCCCAAATAATTAAAGATAAAGCAAATATTAAAAGCAACGAAAATTTTAATATTTCTTTTTTCTTAAAATATATTATTGTTGAGTAGATTAAAGTTATTATTGAAAAGCTAAAGAAAATAATTCTCAAGGTAAATCCTATATTTATATGCTGGTTTGCCAAAGCTTGAGCATATGGATAAAGGAAAAGATAAATAAAAAGATTTAATATAATTGAAGTGGCTGTAAGGTTTTTTGTACTCATAAATTATTTACTTTTCACATAGTAAGTATCAATTTCCTGCTTTAAAGCGATTTCTCTTTCAGTGTCGTCTATGATCACACCTCTGTGATCTGAT
Organism: Chryseobacterium turcicum; assembly: GCF_021010565.1. Lineage (NCBI taxonomy): Bacteria > Pseudomonadati > Bacteroidota > Flavobacteriia > Flavobacteriales > Weeksellaceae > Chryseobacterium > Chryseobacterium turcicum. Next base: position 654,236 of record NZ_JAJNAY010000002.1, on the reverse strand, counting down.
AATACTATAAGATTTCCATTTTTATCGATATGTTTTCTAAGACGTAATCTCTTTTCGCGATTAACCTTTCTTGTAGAAAAAGTCCAGATTTCTTTATCTAATTTTAATGAAGGAAAACCTCCAAAATCATTGTAGCTGAAAGGATTATTTTCCAGATTTATTTCTGAAACAATTTCTTCGGGACGATTATAGAAAATGATTTTATTGTCTTTAATCTCAATGAATTTTGTGTATTTAATATTCGAATAATAATCAAGATCAAACTTTTTCTTGAGTTCCCATTTTCCCTGAAGTTCTTTGAGTAGTATTTCACGACATTTTGGAAGCAGAATTTCAATTTTTTGAAGAGACTTTTTATTGCTTTCTAAGGTGTCATTTTTAGAAATATAATAATAAACATTTATTGCGCTGAGAAGATCTCCTTTCTTTTCATATTGAGTTGCTATCTGTTCATAATTTTTCAGAACTTCTGCTTTTATTTGAGTTTTAAATAAAGAAAAAGACAGCATGAAAATCAAACAAAATAATGTAATTTTTTTTTTCATAAATAGATTTTGTTTTTTTGCTAATAATCTAAATTCTCATAATATTCTTGCAAATCTAAAGCTCTACTTTTCACCATTTCCTTTTTCTTATTTTCAGCGATAGTGTACCACATCGTTCCTTTTTTCAGTTCAAAATAAAATTTAGAAATGAATGCAAATTCTTTATCTCTGTAAAGTATCCATTGTTTTTGAGATTCTTTTAACGTTTCAAAAGTTTGTACTACAAATTCTTAAAACGATAAGGGATTTTCACAATATCAATTACTTTCTCACCTTGATTATTTTTTCCGGCAGTCCATATGATATTTTGAGTAGATTTTGTGGCGGCGATTTTTACTTCTTTATTGAAATTTTCATTTTTGCCATAGGTGGAAATATTAAGTACATTTCCCTGTTGGTCAATCTTTAAAATAATTTCGGTACTTAAATTTTTACCAAGTGTTTTCACATTTTCTTTATTGATATTCTGGTCAATCTTTTTCAAAAATGCTTTATTCCCATCCGGAAATTGCGCTGGAAAAGTTACTCTCGGTGGCGGCGGAACAGACTGATCCTGTGGTTGGGTTGTTTGATAGCGGTCCGCGATTTTGGTTTCATTTTTTGAATCTTTTTTTTGCGATAAAATAAAATTGAAAGTAAATAGTGCAAGAATTAGAATTATTTGCTTCATAATTTATTTATTTTGATTTATTAAGTTATTCAGAGGTCATTGTAATAGTGTTGTTCACAAAAATCTCTTTTTAATTTTCTTTTTTAAGAATAAACTTAACTTTTGAAAGTGTTTTTAGATAAACGGATATAGAAATACATTCGGATTAACTATTACGAAAGAGAAATTTATAAATGTCAGAGTTATTTTTTAACCTCGTAGTACCCTTTTTCAGAGTTCCAGATGAGTTGTTTTTGGTTGTCATTCCAAAATTTCAAATACCAGGCAGCATTTTTTGTTTCATCAAATTTTTCATCACCTAACAACATTGCTAAATAAGAAAATGTGGAAGTATCCGGATTACAATAGGAATGAGCACCTTTTTCTTTTGGCATCTCATCTAATTTATATATTCTTTTCAGACAGTTTTTTGTAAGTTGATCTTTTTGAGAATTGGGTTGCAGAGATATAATTAGTGCTTTTACAGCAGATAGACTACTGATTTCCGGAATCTTCGATTTGCTTAGTTCAATTGGTTTATATTCGTCAACGGGCTTGTTGTTTAAATAATTTTGCCACTTGTTTTTAAGCGTTTCTACATCTTCTTTAGTTGAATGAATGCTTACATAACCAAAATTTTTTTTTGTAAGGTTTTGTAAAATTTGGTTTGCTCTTCCAGCCACCAGAAAAAGATCATTTTCCAATACCAATCCTTTTCCTTCGAATAAAATATCACCACTGGCAATTCTATCCCAAATAATCAATCTGCTTGTTCCTTTGAGTTTTGTTTCTGAAGCATTTGATATTTGCAATGCTAAAGCCTTTTGGTAATCTGTATCTTTAGTATAATTATTAACGGATGCATTTAATGTTAAAAATACTTCACTCCAATATTGATCGTTTAAGTTTTTTTCTAAAAGCTGTGATGTAGAAAGTTTTTGTGCTTCATCATACATTTCTTTTGTGTAATTTTCAATATTTTGCTGACTCCATGAAGTTAATAATCGTTGAGAATAATATAAATTAAAGCTAATTAAAAGGAGAATAAATAAACTTTTTCTTTTCATTATGGTTATAGTTATTTTTAGTTTTATCAAATATATAGATTTTCATTTTTACCCCAAAACAATTCTTTCCTCAACCTCCTTCAATAAACCTTTTCCAACCAATTCCTCCACACAAAACTTCACCACTGCATCAATCTGAGACCCCACTTTTGAAAACCCGAAAGTCTTGCAAACGGCACGAATCAATTCTTCTTTATTTAGACTCAAACTTGAATGCATGATTTCCATAATCGCCACTGAAATTTCTTCAGGAGCTATCTCATCAATTAGCCTTTTTTCCACAGAATTATCTCGGTAGAAATCTAAATTTTGAGATTGCAGATTTTCACTCCAGTAAAATTTCTGATAACTTTCAGTCGTCTGTAAATTGGGAATAGAATTCAACGTTTCCAAAAGATAAGTATTCAATTTTCCACCGGCTCTTGAAATATTCCAAAGCTTAAGAATCTTTCTGAATAAAGCATTTTGGCTGATTGGCGATTCTGCATCTATTATTGTTTTAATTTGACTTAAAAGAGCCTGCTTATTTTCAAAAGAATAAATTGTTTCCGAATTGGCATTCACTTCAGAACGTAATTCTGCCGCAACATACGGAATCAGCTTTGTCAATTTTTCAGTTTCTGAAACCTCACTGAGAAATACTTTTTCAGAGGTTTTTAAATCAATAACTTCTTCTTCTTTCTCTTTTACCTGCGTTTTAATGATTTCAATTTCAGCCTGAATCTTTTCAACAATTTTATCTTTGTTTTTCAACCAGTCTAAAGTCCATATTCTGAAAACATTCCACCCCAAACCTTTCAATACATTTGGAACCAAAAGCTCACGGTCGTTGGTCGTATTGATGTTAAAATAATTCTCACTGTCCACCAAAATTGCCAGTAAATATTCACTTTCATTGTCAGGATTGATAATTCCGATGTCAATTTTATATTCCGAACTTCCGATATTGGTTTTAATTTTCAGACCGCTTTCTTCCAACGTTTTTGCAATCGAATTAATCATCAGTTTTTGTTGGTTTACTGTTTGATTTGAGCTTTGATACACCAAACCTTTTTCAGAGAAATTCAGAAAGTTTTTTAATCCCAAAACACCTTCCGAACTCGTTCTGTTCATATCAATCTGGTCACCTTTCAACGAAGAAAATACTTTCATTTCGTATCGAGCTCTCGTTACGGCAACATTGAGTCGTCTCCAACCTCCGTCACGATTCAGCGGGCCAAAATTCATCGAAACTTTTCCTTCTTCATCAGGTCCGTAACCAATCGAGAACAAAATAATATCTCTTTCGTCACCTTGTACATTCTCAAGATTTTTAATGAAAATAGGTTCTTCACTATTGATTACAAATTCTTCCAAATGCGGATTTTCCTGAAATAATTTCTGTAACAAATCTTCAATCAAACTTTGCTGAGTCTGGCTGAAAGTGACCACACCAATCGATTTTTTATTATTTTTCTCTAAATGAATTCTGATATATTCAATAATTGCTTCTGCTTCATTTTTATTGGTTCTCGTTTTTCCTTTATCGTAAAATCCGTCAACAAATTCGAAAGTAACTTTCCTGTTTAAATCATCCGGAGATGGGAAAGTGAGTAATTTATTGTCGTAAAAATGAGCGTTTGAGAAAGAAATCAAACTTTCATGCTTGCTTCGGTAGTGTCTCAATAAATAATTCGATGGAATTGACAGTGCCAAGCAATCATCCAAAATACTTTCCAAATCTTCCAGTTCAAAATTTTCTTCATCTACTTTTTGGGAAGCAAAAAAACTTGTTGGCGGCATTTGTTTCGGGTCGCCTACAATAATTGCCTGTTTTGCCCTCGCCAAAGCACTTACTGCTTCAGAAGTCGGCAACTGAGAAGCTTCATCAAAAATAACCAAGTCAAAATGCTCTTCATTGACATCAAAATATTGCGCCACCGAAATCGGACTCATCAGCATACAAGGTTTCAACCTTGGAATTAAAGTAGGAATTTGGTCAAATAATTTTCTGATAGATAAACCTCGACCTTTATTTCGAATTGCCTTTTGCAAAATCCCGATTTCTGAACTTTGAACGGCTTCCTGAGAGAAATTAGGGATTTTATCGCTCAGTTTCATTGTCAACTGATTTTTCGTCAGTTCGGTAAATTCTTTGTGTAGATTTTTATATTGTTGAATTTGCGATTCGTAAATATTGGCATCAAAACCATTCAACGTTCCTGAACTGTAAATGGTTTTAATAAATAAATTCAGATGAATGATTTTTTCAAATTCCAATTCGATAGATTCTGTATCAAGCCAGCCTTTTTCGAGAAAACCAATAAACCAATTTAAGTTTAAATCTTGTGCTTTTTCCTTTAAATTGTTAAAATTAATCCAATCTTCCAGTTGATGAATATTTTGTACAACCGTTTGCAAATCTGCATCATTGGGGATTTCGTCAACATATTCTAAAAGATTCGCTTCTGCATTTTCAAAGTCTTTCAGCGCTTCAATAGTTTCAGAAATATGCTGATTATTATTTTGCTTAGACGAAAAATATTTCAGCCATTCATCAAAATTTTGAATTGAAATTTTTTGTGCTAAATCTTTTGTGTTTTCAATGGTTCTTAAATCTTTTTCAATTGCAGAAATATCAAACGAATTTCCATTAAAATAAAGATTTGTTACCGATGAAAGTGCATTGTAATGAAGGTTGTTTAATTGATTTTTAAGTTGCTGATAATTTTCAAGCTTTTCAAAAAGCCCGTCAATTTGTATATCAGATTCAATTCCCGATTTTGCATAACCGTTCAGTTGTTGCTTCACCTTCCTCTGTTTAAACCATTTCGGGATAAACCAGGTATGTTTCGCCTGATTCCACAAAAGCTTCAAGGAAGCATAATCGATGTTTAATATGGAAGAATTAAAACTTGAAGTGATTTGATTTTCTGTCTGCTGAAGCTGGGTTTGCTGAGCCATCCAATTTTTAAACAAATTCAACAGACCTTCGTTAAACACCAAATCAATGAAAGCGGGTTTCACCAGATTTTCTTTTAAATATTCAAGAATTTCAATGCTGTCAGAATTGGAAACTTCATTTAATTGAAACTGAATTTTTACATTTTCTGCTGCATTTTTCTTTTCATTAAATTGAGAAATTGCTGATAGAATAAGGTTTTTATTTTCAAACTGATGACTAGATGTTTTAATCGGTCTTAAAGCATGAAGCGATGGTTGCCCGATTTTTTGCACAATCGAAGCAAACGGAATCAACCAGTCTTTCCACTGATTCCAGTTGAAAACATCGGCGCTTTCAAAAGGGAAATTAATGTAAAAACGTTCATCGGCTTTTACATGATTGGTTTCCAAAAAGGCAATCGTATCAAATAAACTCCAGCCGATTGGAAATTTTTGATGCAGTTCATTCACATATTTTCCGAGTTCCTTTCTGCGTTCATCCAGACGTTTTGCTTCTTCGTGATAATCGGCACTAATTTTATATTTCGGAACTTCCAAAGTTCTTTCAAACTGTTTTAAAACATCCGACTTTTTCGATTTATTGGAATGAAGTTCGAGACAAAATGCGCCTAAACCTATGTTTTCCAAACGATGATGAACGACATCTAAAGCCGCTTTTTTAGCAGCAACAAACAATACTTTTTTATCATTCGACAAAGCATCGGCGATAATGTTGGTAATCGTCTGCGATTTTCCAGTTCCTGGAGGACCATGAAGAATGAAACTTTTGTTGAGATTAGCATTTTTTACTGCATTCAACTGAGAATTATCGGTAGAAATCGGTAAAACCAATTCTGAAGCCGAGATATTTTCTAAACTTTGTGCGTCATTTTCTACACTTTCTAAAGTTGCAGTGAGTTTGCCATCAATCAGGCTTTTTACAATTGAAGATTTCTGAATTTCTTCCGAATATTTTGAAATATCCTGCCAAAGAATTAGCTTATTAAAGGAAAAAATTCCTAAAACCAACTGCTCCAAAACATCCCAACCTTCAAGGTTCAAAACAGCGTTTCTAATAATCGCCAAAACTTTCGGAACATCAACTCCGGATTCGTCCATCGGAAGATTTTCGAGACTGTTGATATTAAGTTTAAATTCCTGTTTTAAATATTCAAGCAATGTAATATTCATCATCGTTTCCTCTTCTCGGCTTCGAAGGGTAAATTTAGAATTCACAGATTTTCTCGACAATTCTACAGGAACCAATAAAATTGGAGCCAATCTTGGAACTTCTTTATTCTTCGGTTCAAACCATTTTAAAAGTCCGATTCCTAAATACAATGTGCTTTTTCCATTTTCTTCTTCCGCTAATTTTGCGCTTCGGTAAAGGTTGGTCAGGATATTATCCAAATCATCTTGATGATAATAAGTCAGCAATCGATTGTATTTAAACTCATCTTCCGCCAATTTGAAAAGCGGTTGCGACTGATGTAAAGGTTCACTGTACAAATTATATTTTCTGAGAACCGTCTGATTGTTATCTGGATGAATGGTGAATGATTTTCCGTCTGCTAAACTGTCTTCGAGCACATTTATTTTAGGGTCAATCAATTGAAGCATACTTTTGGTAAACCGCAGATTAAGAAGATTATTTCTAAGCGATAAATCGAGGAGTTTTCTTTCCCAGATTTTCTGTTTGGTAAGATTGGTAAAATCGGTCAGTTCGAGATCATCATATTGTGTTCCCAATTCAAAATCCTGATCGAGTTCTGTGGACGTTTTTATCGGTTTTAAATCTTCAGTATGAATGTTTTCTGTTTTTAGAAGTGGGAGAGGAGAAATTCCCGCAGACCTTGCATTTTTAACGTCTAATGAAAGAATAAATCTTGAAGAATCCATCAACTGCGTTTCTGCAGAATTTATTGCTTCTTTAAATGAAATTTCTGTTCCTTTACACAAGCTTGTCGATTCAATTAAAGCAATTTCTTTAATTCCGGTCGCTATTCTTTTGGAAATCGCAGCCTGATCAAAACTAATCATTCCTTCAAATCGTTGATCCTCCAGCCAAACTCCAACAAAAGCATGCCCCTCTGTTACCACAATAATTGGATTCAAACTTATCGCTTCCAAACACGCTGCGAAAAGCAGAGAAATATCAATGCAGTTCCCAAATTTTGTTTCTAAAACAGTGTCTACAAGCCTAATTCTTTGTCCGTTTTTTTCAAAACTTGGCGGCATTGCACTGTAAATCAATTCCAGATTCTGGATAGATTTGTAGATAGCCGAAACCATTTGCAAAACTCTTTCCTTACTTTTTTGCTGATACCCTTCAAACGACGGTGTTAATTTATTTCTCGCTAAAATATCGATTGCGTTGGCTTTCAACTTATAAAGCGAAGTGTTATTTGAAAGAATATATGAAGCCAAAAGTTGCGGGTAAGATTGCAATCCACCGAAATAATCCATCGGTAGAACTTCTATGTTGAAGCTTTTCTCAAAAATAGCTTTTCCGTCTTTAAAAACCTGAATTTTAATTTGGTCTAAATCTTTCTCCGTTAAATTTTTAAGCAAAGCATGATTAAAGACAAAATTGAAAAGCGAAATTTTATACAATGAATTTTGCCTGATTTTATCAATATGCACCTCATATTTTTCAAACAAACCCAATGAAGAAGTAATCTGAAGATTTAAATTTTCAAAATCGTCACTCACTTCTTTAAAAGAAATGCTTTGTAAAAATGGATATTGATTTAAACAAAAAGTATAGTTAAAATAAGGACTGTGCTGTATCTGTAAGTCAAACGGAATAATCTGATCCATAAATGTTTTTTCTGAGTGTCATTCTCTTTTTCGGGAGATAATGCAATTTAGACATAAAACGGGTAGATACAAAATGGTTTGCCTTAGGGAAATCGATTTTAAGGTGAAATTAAGGACACATGAGCCACGAATGCACGAATGTTTTTTATATTCGTGCATTCGTGGCTCATAAGTTTTTTGAATACTTAACGAGATGAACCGTTATAACGTTATGATAATCTGTTGGCTATTTTCGGGTTTACGTTGTTTTAATCCGCTATTTTCTGTAAAATTTTTCCTTGTGCATCAAAAACAACTTTCCATTTTTCAGAAATATTTTTCAGTTCGACATGATAAATTATCTTTCTGTCTTCTGTAATTCTCTTTACATCATCAGTTCTGTAACCAGGAAAAGATTTTTTTATGGAAGCTAAAACGGTTTTTGGAAGCTTACTTTTAGAAAATTCTTCTTCGTGTCTTACCAGTTTTCCGTCTTTGGAATAGAAAGCTTTATGGTCATCACGTAAAAATCCGGTTTCAAATTCTACTTCATAATAGTTTCCTTTCATTTCCCAGTCGATATCTGCTGCTTTTGGAAAACTTTTCTGGAAACTGTTAAGGATAACGGAAGGAACTTCATTCTGATGAATGTCTTGTGCTGAAACATTGGTTAAACTTAACCCCAAAATGCTGATTGTTACAATTAATTTTTTCATAATGTAAATTTTTATAGTGCTAATTTCCGACATGATTCTGGAAACAATTGGGAACAACAGTTTCTGTTGATTAATTTTATTATTGAATTATGCAGGTAAAATACTTGTTTCTTATCGTTTGAAGTTACAAAATAAAATTACGCATTTGCGAAAATCAACAAAAATTAAAGTTCATAAACGAGTCTAAAAAACGAAGAAATATTTTCATCCTGATGGGAAACCGGAATTCCTGTTACGATTCCAACAGCAAAATAAGAATTGAGTTTAATTTTTACCTGCGGACGAAGCGTAACAAACATTTTCCCATGACTAATTTCTTGGTTGACTTCTACACCAATAAAATGACCGGAATTTGGTAAAGAATACATCACCGAACTATTGATTTGCCAATCAACAGGGGTTCCGTTTTCTCCCAATTCATGCTGAATCATAGGGTAGGTGTAAACTAAAGTGTGAATATGAGAACCCCATTTTTTAGCCGCCACAAAAAACGGACTGTACACCAACCCTGTAATAAATTTTCCTTTTTCGTAATTTTTGAAATCTGTAAATTCAATAACCTGAGTATAACCTAAAGCCATAGAAGCCTGAGATTTTTCGGAAACAAAAAAGGTGTACTGCGCAGAAAGTCTGATTCCGTCTAATTTATTTCCCGGAATTTGTTCTTTGGTCGTGCTATTTTTCGGACTGAAAAAAGAAAAATCGGTTTCTACTTCTAAACCTAATCTGTTGATGGGAGCAAATTCGTATTCTGCTAAATAAGCATTTTCTTTGTAATTTTTTCCACTTGAAAAATCGGCTCCCAAATTAAATTCTTTTTCTCCCTTTCTTGCACCAAGGTCTCTCACTAAATCCTGAAAAATAGGCTCAGCATGAGATACTTTTATGGGTTTAGATGGAGTTTGTGCAAATGCTGAAAAGCATCCTAAAATGTTTAAAATTCCTGCGGTTAAAATCAGTTTCGTTGTTTTCATATTGCAAATCAACGGTACGAATCGGGAAAATTTTGGGAAGAAATCTGGAAAGAAACGGGAATTTGTTTTTAAGTAAAAAGTAAAAAGTTTTTTGATAAATTTTAAATTGTTTCACGCAGATTTTGCAGATTAAGCTGATTTTTTATTTGTGTGATTTGCAAAATATGGGAGAGCTTAAAATTATTTTTGCTCTGGAGGAGCAATATCTGTGTAGAAGATGGTTATTATCAATAAAATTGCGCTTCGTAGGAGCGCTATCTTTAACGGAAGCTTAAACAATTTTATAAAATACTATAATGAAAACGTGTAGCGAAAAATTAAAAATTCACCGAAAACTCATGCATTCCATTTTTAAAATCATAAGAAACTGAAAAATCATACAACTCTGCAATTGCTTTTACAATCGCCAATCCCAATCCGCTACCAGATTGATGTTGCTCAGACTTTTGGAATCTTGTAAATATCTTTCCATGCTCCAAGGAATTATCGATTCCGGTATTGAGAACGCTCAGTTTTTTAGCCTCAATCTTCACTTCAACTTTTCCTGATTTTATATTATGAAAAATGGCGTTCCGTAATAAATTAGAAACAATAATGTTGATTAATGCGGCATCGGCTTTTGCTAAAAGTTCATTGTTTTCAGAAAAACTGATTTCGACTTCTTTAAACTCGGCAATATCCTGAAGATATTCTATATTTTTTTTAACAATATCATTGACTTTAATTTCCTGATTGTCAAAAAACTGTTTGTTTTCAATTTTTGTAAGCAGAAGAAGTGATTTGTTGAGACGAACCAATCTTTCGATAATTTCCATAATCTCCGCAATCTTTTCAGCCTGATTTTCTGTGAAATTTTCCTTTTCAATTAACAGTTCCAATTTGCTGATGGCAATCGCTAAAGGAGTCTGAAGTTCGTGAGACGCATTTCCAATAAATTCTTTTTGTTGCTCATAGCTTTTTTCACTGTATTGCAATAAAGTAGTGACGGCATCCTGTAAGTCACTGAATTCTTTGGTTTTTGTTTCAATATTCGGAAAGCTCTTACTGACTCCTAAGCGATAATTTTTAAGCTCATTAAGCAGTTCATAAAAAGGTTTCCAAAGTCTTTTTAATACAAGATTGTTAATGACCAAAATACTGAAAATTAAAAGAACATATAATCCGGCAGCATCCCAAAGCAATTCTTTTACGAGATCGTCTTCTTCAACCATATTATTGAAGATTTTTAATTCATAAAAATTTCCATTCTGTTCGAAAACCGTGGTCAAAACTCTTACAGGTTCTAGTTCGGGAGCTTCATCATCGGCATCCTGCGCGTAGATTTCGGTATCTTGATAGGTATCTTTAAAACTCAGAGCTTTTTCTTCGCTTATTTTATTAACCGAAAAAAAACCTTCATCAAACGTTTTTTGCTGTAAAATAGTAGAATCTTTTTCTGCTTTGAAAACAATTTGTCTTTTGTAATTTTCGAGCTCTTCATCTACACTTCCTTTAATTTCATCGAGCATATTGAAATAGAAAACCACAGACCAAAGACTAACAATCAAAAGAAGCCAGCCGATGAGGTGCAAAAGTGAGCGGTTGAGGAGTTTCATTTTTCTATCAATTTGTAGCCGATCCCGTAGACTGCTTCAATTTCAATTTCGGCGTTTGATTGCTGTAGTTTTTTTCTTAAATTTTTAATCTGATAATAAATAAAATCAAAATTATCTGCCTGATCGATATGATCGCCCCAAACATGCTCTGCCAAAGCAGTTTTGGTCACCAATCGTTTTTTGTTGAGTAGAAAAAAATGAAGAATATCAAACTCTTTTCGGTTAAGGGTAATCTTTTCTTCATCAACTGTAAAAGTTCTTTCTGTAAGATCTAGCTCGATGTTAGCCATCTCAATACTATTTTTACCTTCCTGATTTTTTCTACGGAGAACTGCTTTTATTCTGGCGTTGAGTTCGGCATTGTGAAAAGGTTTGGTTAAATAATCATCGGCTCCGAGTTCCAATCCTGTTAATTTATCATCAAGAGAATCTTTTGCAGAAATAATGATGACGTTTTCAGATTTTCCCATGTCTTTAAGCTGTTGAAGAAGTTGAAGACCATTTCCACCGGGAAGCATAATGTCGAGAAGAATACAATCATAGGTGTACAAAGCAATTTTTTCGCTCGCCATATGATAATTTTCTGCGGTCTCAATAAGAAACTGCTCCTGAATCAAAGAATCATGAATAGATTTTAAAAGTTCTTTTTCGTCTTCTACAACAAGGATTTTCATGTAACAAAGGTAGAGAATGATTCTGGAAAGAGTTGGGAATTAAAATGAGAAGTGTTTTAATACTAAACTTTTAATTTGCTATATAATAATAAAATTCATCATTAATATATACAAAATCCATTATCTCAAAAAGATGATTGTCTTGCTCCATTTTTTTACTTGATGAAAAATAATAACCATAAGAATTATCTGTAAAACCGTCTTTTAAGAAAAAAACACCTTTATTAGTTTTTACTAATGAATAAATATTAATTTCTTTCATCAAATTGAGAATCTTTTCTTGCTCTCTGTTAAATTTAATCTTTTTCTCAATATTTATTTTAGTTGAAATAGGGAATGGTGATTTATTAGAAATTATGTAATTCCAATATTTGCTGTTTTCTTTATATAAATTATCGACACGTTGCAGTGAATTTTGATTTAAAAATATGAGATTATTATTTTTTTGAACAGCTGAAGCAAGTTCTTTAAATTTATTAATATTTTTATTCAAAAACTCTATATTAGAGGTTTTTTCTAGCCAACCTTTTTTTAGAAACTCATTAGGTTTTGCTCCAGCTTCTATGTCGCTAAATTTATAGTGTTGGGAGAATCCGCCCCAAAAAAAATTAGATATTTCGCTTGAAGTTCTTACCGAATCTAGGCTCCAAACTTTTTCGTGCTTTAATGGTCTAATATCCCATTTAGAAAATGGTTTAGAAAATCGTAGATATTCCTCTATCGAAATTTCCTTTACTGTAGTTAAGCTATCCAAGTGTCGAAATATTTTTAAATCGAAATTTTCATTTTTATTTAAAAATTCTTGACTGAAAATTATAGTAGCTGAAAAAATAAAAAATAATGTTAGAAACCTTTTCATATGATAAATCTGTAATAGTTTAGCATCAAATATAAAACTTTTGTTCTTTTGAGTATAAATGATTTATATTTTATCAATTTCCGCTAAAAAAAGCTTTATCTCCTCCGATTTCTGCGTACCAATCAACAGCTTTTTATTATCATTAAAAATCAATTGAAGCCCGATATTTCCTGAAACGTTGTATGCTTTTCCTTCTCCAAATAATCCAATTCTCAAACCCCAACCTCCATATTCGCCGATTGGAGAATATTCTCTGATATAGGCTTCTTTAATAGTTTTCCAAGGGTAATATTTAAACCGTAAGTGAAACGGAAAAAGCCTTACTCTTATTCCCAATTCGTCTATTTTTGTTTCCAAACGAATTGTAAAGAATAAAAGAATTATTGAAAAGGGAATTGTAATTGATATAATAAATCCTATTGTTGAAAAATCTTCTCTGTCTTCAATGATAGTATATATTGTAAAAATCATTGTAGCAGAGAGTAACAACCAAAGCCACCATTGTCTGAAGCTTTGTTTTTCGTAGAATATAGAATTCTCTTTCATAGGATTAGTTTTAAGTAAAATTAAATAAAAATGATGAGTTGTTTAAGATATTTTCTTTTTAAGAAAGATTTAAGGTTTAAAAATGAAATACTATTGAGAATATTTTTACTTTTGATAAAATAACATTTCATGTTTATGAATAAAATACGGGATATTGGATTGAGTTGTGCAATCGTTTGCGTTGCTGCGAATTCCATGAATGCGCAGGCCTCGATTCAAGTTAAAAATACTCAGAATTTCGCAAGAAATGAAATTGTTTCTCTTTCAATTAATCAGTTGAAGACCTATTTAGGGAAAAATAAAGCAGATGATTTACGAATAAAAGATGCTCAAAATAATTATCAAGTCATTCAGTGGATTGATAATGATGGTGACGGAAAAAATGATGAGTTGCTTTTTCAGGCTAAAGTTGATGCTAAAAAGACAAATTCTTATACCATCATTGCAGATTCAAAAACTTCGGTTCCTGAATCTAAATTAACAACTTATTCAAGATTAGTTCCTGAACGCGTTGACGATTACACCTGGGAAAATGATAAAATAGCATTCAGAGTGTATGGTCCTAAAGGTCAGGCTGAAGCATTGGCGGGAGTAAAAGGAAGTACACTTTCTAGTGGAGTTGATATTTGGTTTAAAAGAACCGAAAAATCGGTTATTAATGAATGGTACAAAGGATATTTAACCGATCCGATGTATTATCACAAAGATACGAGAGGTGAAGGTTACGATCCTTATCATGTAGGAGACAGTCGTGGAACAGGCGGAATTGGTATTTGGAAAGATGAAAAACTACAAGTTTCTCAAAATTTTACAAGCTCTAAAACAATTGCAGAAGGACCTTTAAGAACCATTTTTGAATTGACTTATGCACCATGGAGCGAATTTGGCGTAAAGGAAACCAAAAGAATTTCTTTAGATTTAGGCTCCAATTTTTCTAAATTTGAATCAAGTTTTGATGTTGAAAAACCTGCCCCCAATTATACAGTCGGAATTTCTTTACATAAAAATGAAGGCGAATCAAAATTGAATGATAAAGCCGGATATTATCTGCATTGGGAGAAAATTGATGATGCTTTTGTGGGGGAAGGAATTGTTATTAATCCTAAAATTATACAAAAATCTGTGGCTCACAAATCTGAAACGCCTGATCAAAGTAATTTACTAGTCGTAACAAAACCTCAGAAAAAACTCACCTATTATGCAGGATTTGCTTGGCAGAAAAGCGGACAAATACAAACTCAAAAAGATTGGGAAACTTTGTTGCAGAAGCAAACTCAAATAGTTGCCAATCCGTTACTCATTACCGTTAAATAAGTTTTTAATAATGATTAAATCAAAACTTTCAATTGCCATATTTTGTCTGGCATTTTCAGGAATTTCAGCACAGGTAAAAGATACTTTGGTAGAAAAAATGATGGTTTATCAACTTCCAAACGGAGGTTGGGGAAAACATACGAGTGATAAAAAAAATGTGGATTACACGAAAAAAATAGATGCTAAACTTTTAAAAATAATTAAAGCTACGGATAACGATTTTGCGACGATTGATAATAATGCAACGTCAAAAGAAATCAATGGCTTAATCAATGCTTATCAGACTACTAAAAATCCAGCTTACTTAAAATCTGCAGAAAAAGGAATTGAATATTTGCTTTCGATGCAGTATGAAAATGGTGGTTTTCCGCAGTATTTTCCAAACTCGGCGATTTATAGAAAACAGGTGACGTATAATGACAATGCGATGATTAATGCATTGACTGTTTTGTACAATATTGCAGAAGGAAAAGAAGGTTTTGATATTGTAGATTCTAAGTTGAAAGACAAATCTAAAGTTGCCGTTCAAAAAGGACTGCAATGTATTTTGAAAACTCAGGTTGTACAAAACGGGAAATTGTCAATTTGGGCAGATCAGTACGACGAAAATACTTTAAAACCTGAGAAAGCAAGAGCTTTTGAGCCAGTTTCATTAGCAACCGGAGAGTCGGTACATATTATTTTGTTTTTAATGAAGCAAAATTTAAATCCCGAAATTGAAAAATCAATCAGAGCTGCTGTACAATGGTTTGATGAAAGCCGAATTAAAGATTATACCTATAATGTTGCCCGTGAAAATGGTAATGCTGTTCGTGTTTTATCTAAAAAAGAAGGCTCATCGGTTTGGGCAAGGTTTTATGATATTCCGACCAATAAACCAATTTTTGGTGACCGTGACGGAAGTGTAAAATTCAATTACGAAGATGTTTCTTTAGAGCGTAGAATGGGCTACAGTTGGTACAATGAAGCGGGGACTAAATTGATTGAAAGTGACTTTCAGAAGTGGTTGAAGAAAAATAAATTGTCGCAGTAAAATAATGAACCTCATAGGTTTTTAAAAACTATGAGGTTTCATGAAAAAAGAAATCCTGATGTTGTTGCATCAGAATTTTTTTATCTGGCGCAGATTAAACAGATTTTGCAGATTTAATTTTTGTGCAATCATTCGTGAGAATTTGTGTAATTCGTGGCAAATTTAAAACAAAGGCAGAAATTCCCTGAGTGTTCATCCATTTTGCAATCTGAAAAGCACCTTCATCATAGGTAAATTTAGAATATCCACCACCGGGAATGATGATGACCGATTTTGGGTTTCTTTCTTTTATGGGAGATGAAAAAGCAAAAAGTTCAGGTTCTTTCAGTTCGGCCAAAAGCTTTTTTTTCTTAGTTTTTGAAGCTAATATTTTTGAATTGGGCATTGCGCCTTTTGGCCAGAATATAAGTTTTTCCTGTCCGGAGAATTGACTTGATAAGAAAATTAATAAAATGAAAACAGCTTTTTTCATTAAGTTTATGATTGATGTTGTTGGTTTTTCGCAAAGGCACAAAGTTTATTTTAAAATGCTGTTTTAAGGTGCAAGAAAATCAAAGATTTTCAGTGAGTTTTTTACATCACTATATTTATCGAAGACAAAATCTTTGCGCCTTAAAATTTGAAGTTGATCAATTTATTTGCGTCTTTGCGATTAACCAAATTAATTTTTATTTCAAAAAATCTTCTCTGAATGGTGTAAAAGCATCAATCAGTTGTCCAGCTTCTAAACATTTTACACCATGAAAAATATTGGGTTGAGCAAAAAAACCATCACCTTTTTGTAAAACTTTTGTTTCTCCATTAACTGTTACTTCAAATTTTCCTTCTGCAACGTAAGTAATTTGAGAATGGAAATGTTGATGCAAAGCTCCAATGGCATCATTTTCAAATTTCACGATAACCATCATAACCTGAGAATTGTACCCGACAAACTGTCGTGAAACGCCGTTTCCCAAATCTTCCCATTCTGAATTGCCGTCGAAAAAAGGTTCTTTTTTGAAATTCATTTTTTATGTTTTTGAATTTTAAACTTTAAACTAATTTGAACTCACTTTGTCATGCTGTAAGCATCTAAACGCGAATCTCTAAAGTATAGCTTAGATCCTTTCAGGATGACAAATCGATGTTGATAATTTCTCGCAGATTTATTGATTACGCAGATTTTAAAGAATTTATCTGTGAAATCTGTGTAATCCGTGGGAAACTATTTAATATATTTTTCCAAACCTGTCTTTAAATTCTTCAAAGACTTTGTAGCGAGTTTTGCAACTGTTTCTGCTCCTAGTTTTGATAGATGTGTATCATCTGCTTTGTCTTTATCATAATATGCATTTTCACCTGCTTTAAAATAAAGATGCAATAATTTTGATTTTTCCGGACCTGCAGAAATTTCCATTTGCTCGGTCAATAATTGCATATCAACAAAAGGCACTTTCATATCGTCTGCAACCATTCTTACGACCAAAGGATAATCGGTATGCGTGTCAATTAAAACTCCATTTTCATTGAAGTTTCTTCTTGTAATGGAAGTCATTAAG
The DNA here is from genome assembly GCF_021010565.1 of Chryseobacterium turcicum. Lineage (NCBI taxonomy): Bacteria > Pseudomonadati > Bacteroidota > Flavobacteriia > Flavobacteriales > Weeksellaceae > Chryseobacterium > Chryseobacterium turcicum. The sequence goes on along the minus strand of NZ_JAJNAY010000002.1, from coordinate 637,005 downwards.
AGTGGAGTTGCACCTTTTGCTCTTGTTTCATTCACATATCTTTCCAGATTGGCTCTGTATTGGGTGTGTGGATTGGTAAATTTTGTAGAATCTTTGAGTTTCTGATCGTTATGACCGAACTGAATAACTACAAAATCACCTTTTTTTATTTGCTTTTCTACTTTATCCCAACGTCCTTCGGTTCTGAAGCTTTTTGAGCTTCTCCCATTCATCGCGTGATTCTGAATTTCAACTCCGTTGGTCATGAATTGCATTAAAACCTGTCCCCATCCATGTTCTGGGTTTTTATCAGGATTTTCTTTGTTGGCCATTGTAGAATCGCCAATCAGAAATAGGGTTGGTTTTTTTTGAGCCAATATTAAAGTTGAAATGGTTAAACTGAATATTAAAAGTATTTTTTTCATTTTTAAATTGATTTGTTTGGAGGTGCTTCGACAGGCTCAGCATGACATCGCTAATACTAAATGTTATATATTTAAATAATTTAAGATTGAGGATTACTCATTACCAATTACTTATTACTCATATTACGGATTCCAGTCTCCGAAGATATTTTTTAATGTATATTTTTTTGCTTCTTTTTTTGTTAGCTGATGAGACCATGCTACACGGTTTTCAGGTTTTCCACCTTCACCTTTGCTTTTATATTCTGCATAGTAAGCGGTTTTGTCTTTATCGGGAAACATTTTATCGCCTTTCCAGGGATTCCACCCTTCGGGAAGAATGTGATTTCCCATTTCGGTATTGATGAAAACAGTTTTGGCATACGGTCTCCAAGGTCTTCCCAAAAATACTTTGTTGATGCCTTCTTTGGCGATTAATTGACAGTCAAAAAATACATAACCGAACTCTTTACTTTGGTCTGTTGATGCTGCAGTAATGTAAGAATTGGCCAAACTTTTTATAGTACAATTTTTAAATACAACCGTTGCAGAGCCAAATAGAAAATCTGTTGTTCCTTCGATATCACAGTTTTCATACAATTGTCTGCTATGATTTCCGCCAGTATAAACTGTATCTTGGCAACCCAAAATTTTAGAATTTTTAATACTAAAACGATCACCTTCTACATGAAGTGCAACGGCTTGTCCTTGGTTGCACCAAGCATTTTGAATTGTTACATCAGAAATTTTAATATCATCCGACATTACTAGAAGAGTGTATGAATTAAATGTGGTCATTTTCTCGTTCAAAGCATCCATTTTACCGGAATAATCATCGTTGGTAATGATGGTTTTTTCCTTGTTTTCGCCTTGTAAAGTTATTTTATGTTTAGAAGAAGGAATAACAATTTTTTCGTGATACGTTCCTGCTTTTATTTTAACTAAAGCTTCTCCAGGTCCTAAATCTCTAATGGATGTGATGGCTTTTTGAATGGAGGTGAATTGCCCACTTCCGTCTTGTGCAACGGTGATTGTTATATAGGGTTCATTTTTTGCCAATAAAAAATTGGTAATTGAAATGAAGAGAATTAAAAATAGTTTTTTCATTTTAAAAATACTTTTTTTCATTTTTCTTTTGTCTTAAAACAAAAGAAACAAAAGTTCAAGGCTGGATTTTTCCACTAAAAATTTAAAATAAATCCTAAAATTCCCAAACTCGTGTGGATTCAAAATTTTATTTATTAAGATTATTCACCCCACACTCAAACAATGGGAATTTCTTAACGATTTTATTTGAAATTTTCTTAACGTTTCAAACTCCTAAGCCAATTTAAAGATGCACTTTCCCTAAGTCTCAACCTTATTTCAAAGTTTTATCTAAAAAATCAACCGTCAGATTCAATGTTTCAGTGAACCAGGGTTCTGCAGACCAAAAGGAGTGCGGTGTGTCTTTTATTTCGTGATACTCGGTAAAGATATTATGAGTTCTTAAAATCTTCATCATGTCGTCTCTTCCTGCATGAAATCGAGGTTGGGAAGAATTGATGAATAGAGTAGGAGGTGTATTTTTATCAACAAACTCTAATGGTGATGCATCTGTCCAGTTTTTTAGATTAATATCTCTGTCGCCACCTAACCAAAAAGCTGCATACGTACTTTCTTCAGCTTCGGGATGAATAAAAGATACAATTCCGTCAACATTTACGATGGCTTTTATTTTTCCTTTTGCCTGAACCCCTACCAAAGTAGAGATTTGAGCTCCGGCAGATTCACCAAGTACTGCAATTTTATTTTGATGTAAAGAATATTTTTTTCTGTTTTTCTTTAAAAATGTAATGGCATTATTGACGTCATCAATTGCGGCAGGATATTTTGCGACTTCACTCAAACGGTAACCGACGGCTATGGCCACATAACCTCTGGAAGCCAATTCCTGAGCCATATATTTTTCATTTTCCTTACTGCCTGAAATCCAACCTCCACCGTGAACTAAAGCAATTCCTGGATATTTTTTGGTTTCATCTTTCGGATAATAAATATCTGCTTTCAACGATAATCCATTGATGTTTGCATATTCTACATCTTTATCAATATTAATATTCGATGGAACTGGCCTGTTTAATGGAGTAATGAACGGATGTTTCTTTTTAAGCTTTTCGTAGGTCGCTTCATTCGTGTAAGGAGAAGCATTCGGCTTTGTCTGACCGAATGCTTTTGCTCCTACAAAAAAAACAAAAAGAAAATATAGTTTGTGAAAACTCATTTTTTAAATTAATTTGATGATAATTTAACCACAAAAGTCACAAAAGTTTTTTAACACATTAGTAACTTTTAAGTTTCATACTTTGAAAATAATAAAGATCACATAAGTTTAAAAATCAAAGATTTTTTTTGTGTTTGAAATCTCGAATCATAAAACCTATTTCACCGCATTTTATTAACCACAAAAGTCACAAAAGTTTTTTGACACATTAGTAACTTTTAAGCTTAACATTTTGAAAATATTTAAGAACACATTAGTTTAAAAATCAAAGATTTTTTTTGTGTTTAAAATCTCGAAATTAAAACCCCGAATCAAAAAACACGAAACACGAATCTCATATCCCGTATCCCGAAACTTACTTCACTGTGTTTTTAGCAACTTCTTTTGAAATGCTTAATTGCTCGCCTTTTACATCTTTCGGAAGTTTTACCGCTGAAGTTTTATTCCCTAGAACCTTAATTGTTGGTTTTTGAGAAGATTCTAATTGAAGAGTTGAAAGGTCTATATTTTTGCTGTTGTAAATCACAGCTCCAGATCCTTCACTGTATTTTAATTTAACATTTTTAAGTTGAATTCCGTCTGCATCTACTATGGTTAAGGCTTTTTTAGTGTCAAATTGAGAGTCTTCAATCACGATGTTTTTGATGTTCATTTCAGCTAAACCATTGATGGTAATTGCTTCATAAGAATTAACTGCGCTGATATTTTTAAAATAAATATTTCTGAAAATTGGCGTTTCCTCATTTACAGCAAAAACTTTTTCAGGAGCTTTATTGCCTTCTTCTTTTTGCCCATCCTCTAAAACAGGAGACGAACCTTCGTAGAACATATTAAAACCAATGGTTTGCGTAGGAATATTAATCATATCAATGTTTTTTAGATAAATATTTTCAACAATGCCCCCTCTTCCACGAGTTGTTTTGAAACGAAGACCAATATCGGTTCCGATAAACGTACAGTCTGAAACATGAATATTTCTTGCTCCACCAGACATTTCGCTTCCGATAACGAAACCTCCGTGACCGTGGTACACTATATTGTTTTTAATGATTACATTTTCAGTTGGCATTCCTCTTTTTCTTCCGTCTTCATTTTTTCCGGATTTAATACAGATTGCATCGTCACCCACGTCGAAAGTATTGTCATAAATCAAAACATTTTTACAAGACTCTAAATCTAAACCATCACCGTTTTGAGAATACCAAGGGTTTCTAACCGTAAGATTTCTTAAAATTAAATTAGAAGTCATTAATGGATGAAGGTTCCAAGCCGGAGAATTTTGGAAAGTTGGTCCATCTAAAAGAACCTGATCACAACCAACAATGCTCACCATTACCGGACGAAGGAAATCTTTTACAGATTCCAATTCAGATTTAGCGATTTTATCTGGAACGTTGAAGCTTGAGCTGCTTTCAAATCCTTTTTTATAGCTTTCTGAAGGATACCAGCTTTTACCGTCTGCAGAGAGTAATCCGCCGGAAGCAACCAGTTTTTTCCATTCTGTTTCAGATAGTTTTCCTTTTTTTACAGCTCTCCATGCATCACCATTTCCATCGATTACTCCTTTTCCTGTAATCGCAATGTTTTTGGCATTTTTTGCTGAAATTGGAGATTGGCAACGAATGGTTTCCAATCCTTCAAAACTTACGTCTACCAAAGGATAATCTGCTTTATCTTTAGTGAAAATTACGTATGCTCCTTCTTCTACATGAAGATTGATATTGCTCTGTAAAACAATGGGCCCTGTTAACCACATTCCTCTGGGAACAACCAGTTTACCGCCGCCTTTTTTTACCAATGCATCGATTGCTTTTTTGAAAGCTTCTGTATTTTTTACTTTTCCACCTGTAATACCTCCAAAATCTTTTATTGACACCGTGTTTGCGGCGAAAGACGTTTCTGTAACCTGTGGCATTTTAAACTCAATATCTTTATAAATGCTAAGGTTTTGTGCGTATATCTGTCCCGAAAACATCATCGCTGCAACAAGACCGATTATTTTGAATGACTTCTTCATTATTTCTTTATTATTTAGTTTTAATTATATTTTTAAATTCTGTGAACACCATCTGTGCTACCACTTTTGCTCCGTCCGGCTGAAAGTGTGTGTTGTCTTTCTGACCTTTAGGATAGGCTTCATAAACTTCTTCTGGAAGGTTCATAAAGTAATGACTGCTCACATAATCCTGACCTTTTTTGGTGAAAAAATCCATAGAAAGTTTATTTAAATCGATATACGGAATCTTCATTTCTTTCGCAATATCAATGGGAGCCTGCCAATATTCACCATGAACGTTTTCTAATTTTCCATCATTCCAAGGGTAATTTCTCGCAACCGGAGTTACAATAATTGGCTTACCTCCTTTTTGGATAGTTTGAGTGACAAATAATCTTAAAAATTCTTTGTAGCCTTCGATATTTACATACCGTTCTGTATGTTTTTCTGAGCCGTCATTGTGACCAAATTGCATAATAACATAATCGTTGGGTTTCAGATGCTCATAAACATATCGCCATCTTCCTTCCTGAAAAAATGTTCTCGTACTTCTTCCTCCATGTGCTCTGTCAATGATTTTTACCGAATCTTTTAATGCTGAAAAACCTTTCAAACTGTCTTTTACAAAAAACGGCTGAAAAACCTGTCCCCATCCTGTAATCGGATAACGGACTTTCATATAATCTTTTCCGGGCTCGTAATCTCCTGTGTAATCTGCCATTGTAGAATCGCCGATGAGGTAAATATGAGTAACCTTTTTATTACTTTTATTTTTGGCTACAACATTTTGCGACTGACATGAAGTAAGAAGAAATGCCACAGCTAAAAATGAAATGATATGATTAAATGTTTTGTTCATTTTAAAGTTTTTATCTCATCACAGATGAAACAGATTGTGCATGTTTTTTTTAAAATTATCTGCGAAATCAGTGAGAGTGAAAATTAATTTTTTGTAATTCTAAAATATTCAAAATCAGCGTAGCCACCACGGTTTGCTTTCTGTGTGCTTACGGAATATAATCCTACTTTAGCACCAATCCATTTTCCTGGTTTTGCCTGAAATGGTTCTCCTGCTTTGATAAAGTTTTTACCATTTTCGCTGTAACTGAATGTACAAATTCCATTAGGCTCATTGACATTAACTTTTAAGTAAGCTTCGTTTCCTTTTAATTTGGTTTCAAATAAAATCTTTTCTTCACCACCTTTTTCAACCTTTTCAGCTTTTCTTAATTGAACATAATAACCGTCAGTTTTATTAGTGATGACAATCGAAGCATGATCCATTCCCATTACTAAAAGTCCGGCGGTTTTTCCTTCTTTGGCATCTTCTGGAGTTAATTTAACTTTTGTTGAAGCAACAAAGTTGGGAGCGGGAAATTTTTGAGTCAAAAGATTCGGAACATTCCAAAGGTTTTTATCATTTTCACCCATTTTCATGGAGAATAATCTCAGAAATTTTTGCCCCGGAAGTTTAGATGACCAAACGATATTTTCGTTAGCGCTCCATTGCCATTGTAAACCTAATTTTTCACCATCAAATTCATCAGTTTCAGGTGGAGTAACAACGGGATAAGTTTTTCCAACGTTTGGTTTTTTATAAGTAAGAACCGGTTCGCCAATTCCGTTTTTATCATTGTCAATTCCCATTACAGGCCAATCTTTTTCCCATTTCATCGGCTGAAGATGTACAATTCTTCCACCTGCATCCACATCCTGAAAATGGTAAAACCAATCTTCACCTGAAGGAGTATCAACCCAAGCTCCTTGATGAGGTCCGTTTATTTTTGTTTTTCCCTGTTCGAGAACTATTTTTTCCTCGTAAGGACCGTAAATATTTTTAGATCTTAAAACCAATTGCCATCCTGTAACAACACCGCCTGCCGGAGCAAAAATGTAGTAATATCCATTTCTTTTGTACATTTTTGGACCTTCCACTGTCGGATGAGCATCATGTCCGTCAAAAATATGAATACCTTTATCTAAAACTTTTGTTCCTTCAGGATTCATTTTATTGATGGAAAGTAAACTCTTTACTTCTGCACGACTTCCTGCCCAACCGTGAACTAAGTAAGCGTTTCCGTCTTCATCCCAGAACGGGCAAGAATCAATCAATCCTTTTCCTTCCATTACCAAAACGGGCTCTTCCCATTTTCCGAGAGGATCTTTGGTTTTTACCATGTAAATTCCAAAATCGGGATCTCCCCAATAAATATAAAATTCATCTTTATGAAAACGAATTGCAGGAGCCCAAACTCCGTCGCCTCTTTTTGGGGTGCTAAAATTTTTTGCAGGCAAAACATCCTGAATAGCATAGTTGACCAGTTTCCAGTTGACCATATCTTTTGAATGAAGAATAGGCAATCCCGGAGCCTCATTAAAGCTAGAAGCGGTCATGTAATAATCATCTCCCACACGGGTAACATCCGGATCTGAATAATCTGCATACAGAATTGGGTTTTTAAAATTTTTCCCTTGATCTGCAGACCATACTTCTGAAACGTAAGGTTTTCCCTGTGCATTCAGATAAGTTGATGCAATAGAAAAGGCGGTTATTGAAAGTATATTTAAAATATTTTTTGTCTTCATAAAATCCAAATTCATTGATAAAATATAGTTATCCACAATTGGTTATTTCAATGTTAGTAACTTTTTTTGAAAAATTTTATTTTGTTACGTTTTTTCGAAATGACAATGTAATAATTATTTATTTTTCAAATTCTAAACTTGCCAAGATAAATGGTCCAGTTCCTTTTCCATCGTTTGAACGAATTTCTTCGTTGATGTAATATTCGTAAGAACCGTCTCTATAAGGTTTTCCTCCTAATCCGGCAACAGCACAACATTTATTTAAATTAACAATTCCGTTTTCGTCTACTGTAATCAGATTTTTAATGATTCCGTCGTAGCCTTTTTTAGCAGCAGCTTTGTAAGATTTAGGTAAATACCCTTTGTTTACAGATTTAATCATGGTGTAAACAAACATCGCTGAAGCCGTTGCTTCTTCATAATTACCATTCGCCAATGGCTTATCTAGAACCTGATACCAAAGACCCGATTTTTTATCCTGATATTTAATAACCGCATCAGAATAAGACTTGATGTAAGAAATCAATTTTGCTCTTCCCGGATGGTTTTCCGGTAAATAATCTAGAACATCTACCATTGCCATTCCGTACCAACCCATCGCTCTTCCCCAGAAATTAGGTGAAAGTCCGGTTTCTTTATTTGCCCAAGCTTGCTCTTTACTTTCGTCCCAAGCATGATATAGTAAACCTGTTTTTTTGTCTAAAAGATTGTTTTGTACAGACTCAAATTGCAAAATAATATCATCATATGCTTTATCTGCTTCGGCACCCTTCACAAAATCTTTCGTATAATGAGTATAGAAAGGCATTCCCATGTACAAACCATCTAACCAAACCTGATAAGGATAGATTTTTTTATGCCAGAAAGAACCTTCTTTTGTTCTCGGTTGACCATCAATTTGTAAACGAAGGGTTTGCAGCGCTTTCAGATATTTTTCTTTTTTCTCTTTTTCGTACAGATAAAGAAGAATATTTCCGCTGTTGAGCATGTCGATATTGTACCTTTCAAGGTCGTAAGTAAGAATTGTACCGTCTTCTTTAATCAGTTTCTCTCCGAAATCACTGATGTAATCGTAATATTGTTTTTTGCCTGTTTTAATATAAAGCTGCTCGGCTCCATCTAAAACAATCGCTGAAGGATATGTCCATTTTGGGCTTTTGCTGAAATCGAGCATCCAGGCTTCCGGAAATCTCTGCATTTCGGAAAGCATCATTCTTTCTGACCATTTTAAATTGGTAGGCACTACTTTTCCTGATTGTGAAGCTTCTTTTGCTGGTTTTGAAGCCACTGTATTTTTTGTTTGTGCACAAGCTAAGAACATTCCTGAACCTAAAACTGCCACTGCATATATTTTTAATTTTTGATTAATAAAACTCATTGTCATTCAATTTTAAAGTTGATTGTTATTATCTAAAATTTCTAATTTTTTATCTAAATCTTTATAGAATTCTTCTTCAGTCTTCAAACCATTGGGTTCTTGTGACCACGCTCCCATAAAGTAATACGAAACATTTTTTGTTTTTTTGAAAACTATAACATGGGTAGATTTTGTTTGTACGTATTTATCAAAACTTTCGATAGGGTAGAAGACCACCATTCCAAGATTATCTTCTTTTTTGGCTAAAGTCTGTGTTCCGTAAGTTGAGATGTAACCCCATTTTTTATTTTTGCTGATTCCCTGTTTCATTGGAATATCTTTGAAAGCGACAATTCCGGTGCATAAACCTGAGAGAGTCTGGTCTAAGTTTAAATCTACTTTTACAAAACGGTCTTTGTTGAAAATAGTTAATTTAGATTGAAGATTTACCGCTTTTCCCCATGTTTTCCAACCTTTGTAATCGATGGTTGCGAAAGATTTATCGTTTTCATTAAAAACTTTTGCGGTGGTGTTTTTTACGGTTTTAAAAGTTTCCACAAAATCATTCTGCTCATCATATCTTCCGTAAGAACCGATTCCGATGGTACGACCTGATTTCAAAATATCCTGTCCCCAAGTAGAGTCGTGATGATAAGATTCAAAACCGTCCTGACCAACTTCCGGCAAAACCAAAGTATTGACTTTTTTTCCGAATATGTCTGTTGCATTTCTCCAGTCTAAATACAATCTGTAACCGATTTGGTTGTTTTCTAAACCGATTCCTTCGTATCTGATGTAGTAAGAGTGGTCGGTATGTTCTGCAGGAAGTGTTAATTCATTTACGTTTTTAAAACTTCCGCCAATGTATTCGTTGCCTTGCCATTTTCCGCCTTCTTTTACAGATAGTTCAGCATAGGAAAACGGTGTTTGGGGATTTTTGCGTATTTTTTCGATCACATTTTGCTGTGCGAAAGATAAACCGGCTGCGAAAACTGCTCCAGTTAATATTATTTTGAATACGTTTAATTTTAATTTTTCTGACATATTATTTTTGTTTAGATAACCAATCGATGAGAAAGTTCAGGACTTTTTATTGCCTTTCGGTTATTTTTTTAACAAGGTCATTCATGTAGACCTCAATATTATCATAATTTTTATCTAAATCTCTTCCATTAGCGTTGGCTTTTTTTGGATTGAGATTTTGCTTTATTTCCCATGCATCGGGCATTCCGTCGTTGTCCGAATCGAGAAAAATTTTCCCCTGTTTTAAATCTGGAAATCCTCCAACATCATTTTGCGAATCAATGATTCCGTTTTTGCTTCCACGCGAACCATTGTAAGTAAAGGTTCCGTTTTTTACATCTTTTAAGACATGTAAATCTACCGCATCTCTTACCAAACTTGCGCCTCCGATTTTCAAAATCTTCTCATAAGCTTCTTTCGGGGAATCGGTTTTTACATTATTCTGAATATTGTGTGGCTGATTGATTTTGATGGTATTTTTATCAGCTTCTGTAAGATTGTAAGAGTTTTTCATCTGATTAAAAACTCCATTGTTCCAGTTATCTGCCGTTACTTCAGGATTACCTTCAGAAACATTTCCGTTGATGTAATATTTCCCCCAAATATTATAAACTTCAGTTTCTGGTTTTTCATTTTTATCAATCGCAACGATTCTTTTCTTGGTTAAAGTTGCCGGTCCTGGTTTGTAGTAATTATTGATGATATTTACATTCATACCTTCACCACCGTAAACGTTGTTGTGCCCCCAGTTGTAAATTACATTATTTCTAAAATCGGTTAAATCCGTCAATGCAAATTTACTTCCTGCATATTCTCCTAATCGTGGATTTCTGCTATCATGATGAGCATATATATTATGATGAAAAGAAGCGAATTTTCCGCCAGCAATTCCTCCGTATCCATGAGCACCTTTTTGATGGGCAGAATTTCTTAAACTTTCTGCAATCACACACCATTGTAGCGTGGTATTTTCATTCACATAGATAGAAACTGTTTCGTCTGTAGACCAACTCATCGAGCAATGGTCAACAATTAACCCTTTCATAAATCTTGCGCCTAAAGCATCCCCTTCATGCTTTTTCTGGTCTCCCATTCTGAAACGTAAGAAACGAATGATTACATTATCTGCCGCTACAAAAGTTTCGTAGTTGGCAATGGTGATTCCGTCGCCTGGAGCGGTTTGTCCGGCAATGGTAACGTTGCCTTCTTTTATTCTTAAAGGAGATTCCAGATAAATGGTTCCTGCAATTTTAAAGACAATATATTTAGCTCCTTTTTGTTCTAAAGCGTGTCTCAACGTTCCTTCTGAACCGTCATCGGTTAATTTAGTTACGAATAAAACTTTTCCGCCTCTACCACCTGTTGTATATCTTCCGAAACCTTCAGCACCGGAAAAGCTTACTATTTTTTCCTGAGCTGAAACCGAGAAAGAAAGCATTGCGAAAATGCTTGTGGTAAAGATTTTATGTTTTAGATTGAGTTTCATTTAAAATAATTAAAACTTTAGATTCTATTTAAAAATTTTTGTAAAGTTCCAATTGTCTTTTCCTTTCAGAACATTTTTAGCAGTATATTTTTTAGCCTGATCTTTTGTAAGCTGATGAGACCAAGAAACTCTTTTCGAAATATCAGAACCAGCTCCTTTAGAATTATATTCTCCGTAAAAAGTGGTTTTTTCAGCATCGGGTTTAGACCAGTTGTGCCATCCTTCTTTTTTTATTGTGGAATCGATTGCACAATTGATGTAAACGGTTTGTGCAAATGGTCTCCATGGACGACCCAAATATACAGAATTTGCGTTTGCATTCCCTGTTAAATTACAGTTAATAAACACAAAACCAAACAGATTTCCTTGTGGGGTAGATGCCGCAGTTACATACGAAGCATTTTTTTTGGAATAGATGGTGCAATTTTCAAAAACGGCAGTTCCCGCTCCGAAAATATAATCGGTTGTACCTTCTATGTAGCAGTTTTTAAAATAATTTCTAGAAACTTTAGATTGGTCTTCCAAATCCTGAGCTCCCTTTAAATATAAGGTATCTTGGAAGCCTAAAAACCGACAGTTTTCAAATGCTATTTTATCACCTGTTGTTAATACAGCAACTGCTTGCCCGACAGGTCCTGCATCATTTTGAAAGGTTATATTTTTAGCAGAAAAATAATCAGAAAAAATAAATAGGGTAGATGAACCTGTCGTTCCGATATTTTTGCCTTCAGCGTTTGGTTTTGATGCAAAGTCACCATAAACCAAAATAGTGTTTTCTGCATTTTCACCTATTAAACTAATCGAACTTTTTGTAGCTGGAACAATAATTTTTTCTCTGTAAGTACCTGGCTTAATAATGATTTTTGTTTTTGACGTTTTTCCTTCATCAACAGCGTCAATGGCTTGTTGAATAGTCGTAAAATTTCCTTTTCCGTCTTTCGAAACGATGATGGTTTTCTCATCATTAGCTTTGAAAGAAAGAAGACTGATGAAGACTATTGAAAAAATAAACAAAAACGTACTCTTTTTTAAACCTGAAACCTGCATAAGTAGTTGATAGTTTTTTGTTGTCAGTTGATGGCCTGAAATTCAACTTTTTAAAATCTTATCTCAATTTTTCTTTGAAGAAAAGTACAGACCTTCTCCCCGAAAGGAGGAAGTCTGTACTTAAAATTAATTAATATGAATGTATATTTTTACTAATACCCATAATCTTGGGTAAGATTGTAATTAGAGTTGATAACATCTGAAGCTAATGGTAATAATTCTTTCCTGTTAGGCTGGAAATAATACGCATAACTCTTGATAGGGTCTCCACTGATATATGGCTGAGTCATTGCTAATCTCCAATTTACTTTTGTGTAGCCAGAAGGGGTTGCAACAGATTGATTAGGACTGTAGAAAATATCAGCTTTTGCTATTCCGGTAGTTGTATAGAAATCGATATCTAATACATTTTGCTGAGCTGTTTTTGTTGGTACATAGGTTGGCTTTTTGTAGAAAATATATTCAGGAACGTTTGCATAAGCTCCTGTACCGTTCATAAATTGGGTAAGCTTAGCTCTTGTTTCATTAATTTTAGTTTCCAATAAATTCCAACGAATCAAATCGTATTTTCTTAATCCTTCACCCCCAAACTCAAGTTGTCTTTCTTTTACGATATAATCAAAGAACGCTGCTTTCCCAGTCGGAATAGTTCCTACCTGACCTAAATTACCAGCATAAGCTCTTTGTCTAACTGCCATAACTGCATTCACAGCATCCGCAGATGGACCACCGTGCAATTCGTTATCAGCTTCTGCAAACATTAGTAGGATATCTGAATATCTAAGCATTGGCCAATCAATTCCTAAGTTTTGGGAAGTACCAGTAATTGAAGTCCAAGATTTTCTGAATTTGCCATCATTCCAGTTGATAGATGTCTGAAGTTCTTCTTGTTTTGTAGTACTTACTCTATAGATAGCGATGTTGACATCTCTTCTTAAATCATATTTTGTAAATTCATAAAAATAAACAGGGATTGCACTGATTCCTCCTGAAGATTTCCAATCGGTATCATCATGTCTTAAACCATTATAGTAACCAATTTTACTGTCGGTTCTTGAGTTTCCACCGAATGCTCCGACTGCATAGATGACTTCATTCGTAGCATCTTGGCTGTTGGTATGTAATGATCTGAATAATCCTTCGTAACTTGAATTAAGCTGATGTTGGCCAGAATTCATAATATCTTTACACTCATCATACGCAATCTGATAATATTTCTGAGGATTAGAACCCTGCATCATTTGTTGAGGATTTCTTCTTAAAGAATATCCCGCTCTCGTTAATGCGATTCTGGCTCTTAATCCTTTTACGGCACCTTTAGAAATTCTTTGTGCTGTAGTGCCACCTTCAGATCTCCAAGGTACAAGAGCTTCAGCTTTAAGCAAATCATCAAGAATCTTATCATAAATAACATCTCTATCAGTTTTTGCAAGATACAAATCTGGAAGATCAGCAGAAGGTACATCTTGAAAAGGTACATCGCCCCAGTTTTTAATAAGATCGTGATAAAAGCTAGCTCTAAGGGTTAAAGCTTCACCCAGATATCTATCCATTAATTTTTTATCAGCCGCAGAACCTGTTTTGTAAACGGGTGATATAGGAATGTTTTTAATAACAAGATTAGCTCTTTCAATTCCTGCGTAGGTATCTGTGAAAGGTTTTAAAAGCTCAGGGTTTGTAGGAATTGCACCAAAACAGCTAACTCCTCTTCTGTCATTGGCATTGTAGTCACCAGAAGTTCTTAGATCGTCTCCCGATTGGGTAAGAATTAGATTCATTCTCTGACCATAGGTATTATCACCCATCGTAGAGTTGTAAACCCCTACCAATGCAGAAAAGGTATCGGGAGCAGAATCAAATTGTTGTGCTTCAGCTGTATTAGATAAGCTTTCTACATCCAGGTAATCATCACAAGAGTTTAAAGATATTAGTCCTGCAACTGCAAATAGTATTGTTAAAAATTTATTCTTCTTCATAATATTTAGGTTTAAAAAGTGATGTCAACTCCTGATAAGATAAATCTGCTTCTAGGGTAAGCGGCATAATCTACACCAGGTGTTAAAGGATTTCTTCTGGTATTAGCTTCTGGATCATATCCTGAATAACCAGTAATAGTAAAGACGTTATTCATCGTAAAATACAATCTGAAATTAGAAAGTCCCAATTGTTTAATAAAATCTTTCCCTAGAGAATATCCTAGAGTTACATTATTTAGTCTTAAGAAAGATCCGTCTTCAATACCATAAGAATGTAAAAAGTACGCTCCTGCAGGGGGAGTCCATCCTGTTGTATTAGCATTTAATGCAGCTAAAGCTGTTGGGTCATTTACTTTTTCTCCGGCATCGTTAAACCATCTAAATCTATTGGCTACATCAGCAGACATATTGTTGTCTTTGTATAAGTATTGAGTGGTGTATTCTAATTTGTTAGCATTATAAACTTTATTCCCCACAGAGAAATTGAACATTAAGCTCATATCCCAGTTTTTGTAACGGAAAGTCTGGTTAAATCCACCATAGAATTTTGGTTGAGCATTTCCTAAGTCGGTCATATCTTTATTATCAATAATACCGTCCCCGTTTAAATCTTGAAGTTTAAGGTCTCCAGGTTGTATTGGTTTTGCTCCATTGGCAGCAGCAGCAGAGCTAGGAATACCTGCTTTTAAAGTATAGACTTGTGTCGTTGCATTATAATCGAAATCACTCACTTCATATCTTCCTGCTGTTTGATATCCCCAAAAAGTACCTACAGGCTTACCAACCTGTACTAAGAAGTCATTTAAATTATTTTGCCAGCCAGAAGGGGTTAAATAAGAATTAGCACTTACAGATGCACTATTTCCTAAACTTTTGATTATATTTTTATTTGAAGATATATTAGCATCAATTTTCCAAGTGAAATTTTCTTTGTTGATGATGGTGCTTCCTATGGAGAATTCAATACCTTTATTAGTGGTACTTCCTGAATTCTGAAATTGAAAGTCGTATCCTAAGTTTTGAGGAATTCTTGCTAAAAGCAATAAGTCTTTGGTATCAGTTTGATAAACATCCAATGTACCGTAAACTTTTCCTTTAAATAAACCAAAGTCTAAACCTAAGTTTTTAGAAGCCGATTTTTCCCAAGTAACATTTTTATTAGCCATAATATTTCCTGTGGTAGCTCCCGGTGTTACATTGTTTCCAAATGCATATCCATAATCTGAAGATGTAATAAAGAAAGTGTCATATAAGAAACCTCCGATTCTGTTATTTCCGGATAAACCGTAACCCGCACGAAGTTTTAACTCGCTGATGGTTTGGCTTTCTTTTAAGAAATTTTCTTCAGTAATTTTCCATGCAACAGATCCTGCCGGGAAATACCCCCATTTATTTCCATTTCCAAATATACTTGATCCATCCGCTCTCATGGAAGCTGTAAAAATATATTTATTATTGAAAATATAATTAGCTCTTCCAAAAAATGATACTAACCTGTCAGGACTTGATGGTAGCATCGGTGTTTTTGGAGCATCTTGTACCATACCTGCAGGAGGAGAAGCTAACTGAATATTGTGAAATGCTTCTTGTGCACCTGTTGATTTAGGAAACCATTTAATATTCATTTGTAAAGATTCTCCATCTGTACGTACAGTTTCTTGCCCAGCTAATAAGTCTAGTTTATGGTTGCCAAATGTTTTTCTAAAGTTTAAAGTATTAGAGTTGGTAATTCTCCTAGATTGAGTTTTACTTAAAAATACAACTGGTTGATCATTGTTTTGTCTTGCCAATGAAGTTACAGTACCAGAAAATTGGTTAACAAACTCATCTCTCTGTAAATAGCCTATTACACTTCTGAAAGTAAAATATTTGTTAATTTTATAGTCGATAGTTCCATTTAATAAGAGGTCATTTCTTCCACTTTCTTTAATCTCATTATTAGCTAATAAAATAGGATTTACCAAGTTGGTTTGATCTGCAAATAGAGGGTCAAATTCATCAACGTTTACTGTAGAAAGACCTTCAAATGGCTGATATCTTACCGCATTTCTTAATCTGTTGGTACTTTGTGATCCTGTAGAAGATGTTCCTGCACCATAAATAGTTTGTCTGCTGTATCTGGCATTTAAAGTCATGCTTAATTTCTTCGAAATATCGTAATCATATTTGAAGTTGGCCATGTTTCTTTTAAACCCAGACCCAATCATAATTCCATCTTCCTGAACGTTATTTAGAGATAACGAGAAAGCCGAATTGTCAGATCCTCCGGTTACAGAAAGGTTATGGGTGAAGTTAAATGCTTCTCTTCCAAAAACTTCATCTTGCCAGTCTCTTTTTTCTACGTCTTTGTATTTGCTTAATTGATCGTAGGTACCATATCTGTTTTCAAATATTGTCTTGTCGCTCTCAAGACCAGCTTTATTATACAGCTCATATTGATACAAAACATATTCATAAGGATCTAATACGTCAATTGTATTTTGAATTTTTCTTACCCCTAAAAATCCATTATAGTTAATTGATGTTTTTAATTTTTTACGACCTCCTTTTGTGGTGATCAAAACAACACCATTTGCTCCTCTGGCTCCATAAATATTGGTAGAAGAGGCATCTTTTAAAACTTCAATAGATTCAATTTCTTTTGGAGATAAAATAGATAGTGCATTATCCATTTGTATTCCATCTACAATGTATAGCGGGGCATTACTTCCTGTAATAGAATTACCTCCTCTAATTACAATGTCTACATCGGCTCCGGGTGAGCCTTCACTTAATGAAACCTGTACTCCGGCCATTCTACCCTGAATTGCTTCAGCAGCATTGGTTGATGGCATATCTTTGATTGCTTCAGCCTTTACAGAAGATACGGAGTTAGTAACATCTTTTTTAGAAACTTTAGTATATCCTACTAAGACAACTTCGTCAATCTTGGTTTCTTTTTCCTGAGCCATACCAAGTATGGGAAGAAGGAAAACAGTTACATATAACCACTTTATTGATTGTACCTTTTTATCCATTTATTGTATCCTTATATAGTTTAATGTGTGGTGAGAGAAGTCAAACAACTTCTCTGTTTTTTTTGTGGATTTATAAGTATTCTGTTCGTAGGAATATTTTAATGATATACGCTTTTCAGAGTGCAATCGATTGCGTAATTATTTTTAATAAAATATCTTGGCTCCTAAACTAATATTATTTTTCATTACGCAAAGAAAAAAATATTATTTTTTTATTAATTTGACTGTTTAATTTGTTAAGAATTGTAAAATATCAAATATTGAATATGTTTTAAATTGTTATTAATCAGTGTGTTGTGTGTTTTTGTGTAATTTGTTTTTAATGATAAAAAATGTAAAAATAACTTGATGTTTAATGATGAGAACATGATGAAATTAGCCTAAATCATCGCCTTTTAACCTTATTAAAACTCCCAAAAAGTATATCTGAAAACTAGTTTTACTCATTCAGTCTGATTTTTATCATCTTTTTCATTCGATAAAACTTATGTATTTTATAAATGACAACATTTTGTTTAAATTAACATCTAATCTTTATTTATTTAATCTTATTATTATATATATAATATTATGTGGTGTCTATGCTAAATATTTGGCATGATTTTTATTTTTTACAGATGTTACATTGAATTTCTGTAAAAAAATCTGACCTTTTTACTTCTTAATTTACAGTTTTTAATCAAAGATTTTAAATTTATTCAATTGATTTTCAGTTTTATATAAATTAAAATTAAATTTTTGTTAACCGAATACATATAATCTATATATTTATCAACAAGTATTTCTGTGGAATTTCAGTGTAATTCAATGCAATCGATTACGCAATGTTTAACAGGTTTTTTAAAACCGTAATTTAAGTTTAAAATCTAGAGTATGACAAAATCAGAATTTCGTTACGCCCATCACCCTGAAGATGTAAAAAAATATACAACTGAAGACCTGAGAAGGGAGTTTTTGATGAATGATTTATTTAATGAAGATCAGATCAATGTAGTATATTCTATGTATGATAGAATGATTGTAGGTGGAGTAATGCCCATGAAAAGCGCACTAAAGCTTGAACCTACAGACGATTTGAAAGCTGAAAACTTTCTTGATAGAAGAGAATTAGGAATCATCAATGTAGGCGCTGCCGGAAAGGTAACCGTTGACGGCGAAGTTTTCGAGCTTGGAAATAAAGAAGCTTTATATATCGGAAAAGGAGCTAAAGATGTTGTTTTTGAAAACGGAAATGAAGGTCAAACTTTATTTTATTTCAATTCTGCACCGGCTCATTATTCTTATCCTACGAAGAAAATTACTAAAAATGAGGCTGAAATTGTAGAATTGGGTGAAACAAAATATGCAAACAGACGTACAATTAATAAACTGATTGTAAACAGCGTATTAGAAACTTGCCAACTACAAATGGGGATGACAGAGTTGCATGAAGGAAGTGTTTGGAACACCATGCCATCTCACACGCATACCCGTAGAATGGAAGCTTATTTTTATTTTGATTTGGAGGAAGGCCAGGCGGTAAGTCACTTTTTAGGACAGCCAAATGAAACCCGTCATATTTTTATGAAAAACAACGAAGCAGTATTGTCTCCGGAATGGTCTATTCACTCAGGCGTTGGAACTTCCAACTACACATTTATCTGGGGAATGGCAGGAGAAAATATGGATTATGGCGATATGGACGCTGTTAAAACTAACGAACTAAAGTAATTTTTTCTACATGAATTTATTCGATTTATCCGGAAAAGTTGCCGTTGTAACAGGCGGAACTCACGGGTTAGGTATGGCAATGGCTGAAGGTCTTGCCTCTGCAGGTGCTGAATTGGCAATCACAAGTACAACACCGGCAAAATTAGAGGAAGCTTTAAACTATTATCGTTCTAAAGGATATAGTGCAACCGGTTACCTTTTTGATGTGACTGACGAATTGGAAGCAGCTCAGAAAGTAGCTCTAATGGAAGCAACCCATGGGAAAATAGACATCTTGGTCAACAATGCAGGAATCATTAAACGTATTCCGGCTTTGGAGATGGAGATAGAAGACTTTAGAAAAGTAATCGATGTAGATCTTACCGGTCCTTTCATCATGTCCAAATTAATTGGAAAACACATGATTAAAAGAAAATCTGGTAAAATCATCAATATTTGCTCAATGATGAGTGAGCTGGGTCGTGATAATGTAGTGGCGTATGCTTCTGCAAAAGGCGGTTTGAAAATGCTTACCAAAAATTTAGCAACAGAATGGGCAAAATATAATATTCAGGTAAACGGTATCGGTCCCGGATATTTTGCGACAACCCAAACAGAACCAATCAGAGTAGACGGTCATCCGTTTAACGATTTTATCATCAGCAGAACTCCGGAAGGAAGATGGGGAAATCCAGAAGATCTTGCAGGAACAGCTATTTTCTTGGCTTCAGACGCAAGTAAGTTCATCAACGGACACATCATTTACGTTGATGGTGGTATTTTGGCAACCATCGGAAAACCTTCTAACGAGTAACATTAGAATTTTACAAATGAAATCTTTTATAACAGATAATTTTTTATTACAAAATAAATACGCGGAAGAATTATACTTCAAATACGCAGAAAAGCAACCTATTATCGATTATCATAATCATTTGATTCCTAAGGATATTGCAGAAAACACTGTTTTTGAAAATATTTCAAAGGTTTGGATTGCTGGTGACCATTACAAATGGAGAGCAATGCGTACGATGGGAGTGAACGAAAAATTCATCACCGGTGATGCTTCAGATAAAGAAAAATTTGAAGCTTGGGCTAAAACGGTTCCGTATACTTTGAGAAATCCTTTGTATCACTGGACGCATTTAGAATTAAAAAGATATTTCGGAATTGATGAATTGTTGAACGAAAAAAACGCTTCGGATATTTACGATAATATCACAGCGCAACTTCAGACTCCTGAAAAGTCAACAAGAGGTTTGCTGAAAATGATGAACGTAGAATCTCTGTGTACTACAGAAGATCCTATTGATATTTTAAATTATCATCAGGACTTAGCGAAAAGTGATTTTGACATTAAAGTAAGCACAGCTTTCCGTCCGGATAAAGCGATTCTTATTGAAAATCACAACTTCGCAGATTACATTTCTAAATTAGGCGAATCTGCAGGAATTGAAATCAATTCTTACCAGACTTTATGTGATGCTCTATTAAAAAGAGTAGAATATTTCCACGAAAACGGATGCAGATTGTGCGACCACGGATTGAATAATATTTCTTTTGAGGAAGCTTCAGAAGCGGAAGTAAGTGCAATTTTCAATGATAAAATTTCAGGAAAAGTAATCGCTGAGAAGCAGGTAAATCAGTTCAAAACTGCAATTTTACTGTTTTTAGGAGAAACATACCATCAATTTGGTTGGGTTCAGCAGTTCCATTTGGGAGCTTTGAGAAACAACAACGAAAGAATGCACAGAATTTTAGGTCCGGATACGGGTTGGGATTCTATCGGTGACTTTGTACAGGCTGAAATGTTGTCTAAATTATTAAATACTTTAGACGGAAAAGATAAACTGACCAAAACAATTCTATATAACCTAAATCCTGCCGACAATGAGATTTTCGCAACCATGATTGGGAATTTCAACGACGGCAGTATCAAAGGGAAAGTACAGTTCGGATCAGGATGGTGGTTTTTAGACCAAAAAGATGGAATGATCAAGCAGATGAATGCTCTTTCAAACATGGGATTAATCAGCTGTTTTGTTGGAATGTTAACA
Source organism: Chryseobacterium turcicum (assembly GCF_021010565.1). Classification (NCBI taxonomy): domain Bacteria; kingdom Pseudomonadati; phylum Bacteroidota; class Flavobacteriia; order Flavobacteriales; family Weeksellaceae; genus Chryseobacterium; species Chryseobacterium turcicum. The sequence goes on along the minus strand of NZ_JAJNAY010000002.1, from coordinate 616,125 downwards.
GACTCAAGAAGTTTCCTATCTTTCCCAAGACACGAATATTTCAGAAGAGTTTTGTGTAACTTATTCGGTGAAGAAATGAAGAATGGCGAATTGCCGGATGACATGGATTTAATTGGAAAAACAATTTCTGATATCTGCTATCACAATGCTAAAAATTATTTCGATTTTTAAATTTAAATAAAAACTCTCGCAGATTTAGCTGATGGCACAGATTATTTAAATCTGCAAAATTTGCTGAATCTGCGAGAGATAAAAAATAATGAATATCCGCTTCAGATTTTAACAATAGTAATCAGCAGTCATTTTGTCATTCCGTAGGAAACTAAACTCTGCAATTTTCAATGTGTTGAGATTCTTTCAGAATGACAAACAAACCGTTGAAATATCACTTGTTAATAAGTTAGGATAATCGTTAAAGACTTACAATAATTAAGATCAATGTAAATAAGACTTATTTGATCTTCCTATTTTCAATATATTCAACTTCAAATCTTTTGTGGTTAAAAAAGATGTCAATTAAAAGTTATGGGTAAAATACTTACTTACGGTGAAATCATTATGCGACTTTCGCCGCCAGGAAACAAAACAATGAAGCAAAGCCACGAAATGGAGTTTTTCTTCGGCGGAACTGAGCTTAATGTAGCTTCTTCATTGGCAACAATGGGTTGCGACGTGAAGCATGTAAGTTGTGTTTCTGATGATTTTGTGGGTGAATCAGCGCTTTCTTTTGTGAAAAGTTTTGGCATTGATACTACTTTTATCAATAAAAATGAACATCCTTTAGGTTTATATTTCCTTGAAGTTGGGTCATCAGTTCGTGCAAGCAGAATTGCGTACAACAGACTGAACGGATCTTTTGCTAATATCAAATCAGAACAAATCGACTGGAAAAAAGCTTTGGAAGGCTGTGATTATTTCCACTGGACAGGAATCAGCCCAGGGATTTCTGAAACTGCTTACGAAAGTTTGAAAAAAGGTTTACAAACTGCCCGTGAAATGGGAATTGAGATTACAACCGATCCCGCTTATCGTTCAAACCTTTGGAAATATGGTAAAAATGGAAATGAAGTTTTAAAAGAATTGGTTTCTTTATCAACGATTTTTATCGGTGGTGTGAATGAAATTAATGAAATTCTTGGAACTCAGTTTTCATCAGATCAACAAGGTTTCTTAGAAGCTTGTGAAGAATTGAAAAAACAATGTCCTTCTATTCATAAAATTTTTGACAAGATTAGAATCGGCATTACGGCAAGTTCTCAGCAAACGCAGGGAAGAGCTTTAATCAACGGAAAATATGTTGAAACTAAATTTATAGAAATAGACAATGTAGTCGACAGAATCGGAACAGGTGATGCGTTTGCCGCAGGTTTAATTTATGGCTTAAAAAACTTCGACGACGAAAAAGCTTTAAATTTCGCCAACGCATCTTGCGCCATCAAACATACTATTTTAGGCGACATCAACTATTGCAGCGCAGAAGATATCCTCGAAGTAATGGCTGGAAATTCCGGAGGAAGAATCAAAAGGTAATTTTGCTTCTGGCTATTAGCTTTTGGCAATTGGCTTTTAAAATTTCCTTATTTCAAATAAAATATAACTAATAAGTTTTGGTCTTATACAAGCGAAGGGGCTTTGTGAACCTTAAAACAGTTAGTAATAAAAAAAACTTCGTGAACTCTGTGTTCAAAAAAACACAGCACACTAAAGGATAGATTTAATCCCATCAAAGATTATTTTAACAAAATAATTAAAACAAAATGACAAAAATTCAAACCGTTACCAACACCATCATCAATCAGGGGATTTTGCCTTTGTATTACAATGCTGATGAAAACGTAACTTTAGATATACTGAGAACACTTTACAAAGCAGGAATCCGTGCCGTAGAATATACGAGCCGTGGAGAAGCTGCGTTGAGCAATTTTACAAAAATGGTAGAAATCCGTAATGCGGAAATGCCGGAAATGCTTTTAGGAATCGGAACAATTAAAAATCTAAAACAAGCTGAAGAATATTTTCAGGTGGGTGCAGATTTCTTTATCAGTCCAGGTTTTGTGGCGGAAGTTGCAGAATTTTTAATTCCTAAAGATGTATTGTACAGTCCGGGGTGTATGACTCCGACAGAAATTATCACTGCTGAAGCGGCTGGAGTTACTTTCATTAAATTATTCCCAGGTAATGCTTTAGGAACAGGATTTATGAGTGCGATTAAAGATGTTTTCCCGAATCTTAAATTTATGCCGACGGGTGGAGTAGATACGACTAAAGAAAGTATTGAAAGCTGGTTTAAAGCCGGAGTTTCGGCGGTAGGAATGGGGAGTAAATTGGTAAGCAAAGAATTGATGGCTGCAAAAGATTACACCACGATTGAAAATGAAACGAAGAAAGTGCTGGATATTATTCAGACTTTAAAATAATTAAAGGTAAAACCATAATCATTGAATACTAAAAACCTTTTTGGTCTTTTTTAAGCAGAGCGGCTTTGTGAAACTTAAAAACTGTTAGTAATAAAAATCTTTGCGGACTTTGTGTTAAAAATTTCATCCTTCTCAAAAAGGATATTTAAAAAATAACTAATTATGAGCTCAGTTAATTCTGTTAAACCAACAACATACAGATGGACGATATGTCTGCTCTTGTTTTTGGCGACCACAATCAATTATTTAGATCGTCAGGTTTTATCATTAACCTGGAAAGACTTCATCGCTCCGGAATTTCACTGGAATAACAACGATTATGGAAATATCACAGCATTATTCTCCATATTCTATGCTATAGGAATGCTTTTCGCAGGGAAATTTGTGGATTGGATGGATACCAAAAAAGGATTCCTTTGGGCAATCGGAGTTTGGTCTATTGGTGCTGTTTTGCACGCATTCTGTGGAATTGCCACTTCAGGAATTCTTACCGGAAACTGGTTTGCAGGTTTTTATGGTTCTAAAGAATTAATTGGAACTGTTTCTAATACCGGGGCAATTATCAGCACAAGTGTAACATTATTTATTTTTGCACGTTTCGTATTGGCAATTGGTGAAGCTGGAAATTTTCCGGCAGCCATTAAAACGACGGCAGAATATTTCCCTAAAAAAGACAGAGCATTTTCTACAAGTATCTGGAATGCAGGTGCGACGGTTGGAGCTTTGGCAGCACCGCTAACTATTCCTTTCATCGCGAAAGCAATGGGTTGGGAATGGGCATTTATCATCATTGGTGCATTAGGATTTGTGTGGATGGGACTTTGGGTATTTGTTTACAAAAAACCTCATGAACATAAAAGAGTTAATGAACACGAACTCACGTATATCAATCAGGACCAGGACGACCTTCCGAATGAAAATCCTTCAGCTCCCGAAAAAGTATTTACATTTAAAGAATGCTTCAGCTACAGACAAACTTGGGCTTTTGCTTTCGGGAAATTCATGACAGATGGTGTTTGGTGGTTCTTTCTATTCTGGACTCCGGCATATTTAAGTTCGGTTTACAAAATGGATTCTACAGAAAGTGCATTACCATTATTTGTATTGTACATGATTACACTATTCTCCATTATCGGTGGATGGTTACCAAAATATTTTGTTGAAAAGAAAGGGATGAATGCTTATTCAGGAAGAATGAAGGCAATGTTAATCTTCGCATTTTTTCCGTTATTAGCTTTATTGGCACAACCTCTTGGTTCAGCAACGTATTGGATTCCTGTTTTAATTATTGGTATTGCAGGAGCAGCGCACCAGGCTTGGTCAGCAAACATTTTCTCAACAGTAGGCGATATGTTTCCTAAAAAAGCCATTGCAACCATCACCGGAATTGGTGGAATGGCAGGCGGAATCGGTTCATTTATCATCAATAAATCTTCTGGAGTTTTATTTGATCATGCTCACAAAGCCTGGTCAACGGTAGATGGAGTTCCGTTATTAGAAAAATATCCTCAATATGTAAATGAAAGATTACCGGATGATTTTTTCAAGCAATTAGAAAAATCAGGAGCAATCGTCGTAGATGGAATTGATAAAGGATACATGATTATTTTCTCAGCCTGTGCTGTAGCGTATCTTATCGCTTGGAGCGTAATGAAATTATTAGTTCCAAAATATAAAGTAATCAGTAAATAATAATTAAAATTTTAACCATTAAGGTCATTTAAGAAGTTAAGAGTTATTAAGAATTTGCAGGCAAATTTAAGTCTAATCTTAAAAGATTTATTTCCCTTAAATCATCTTAACTCCCTAATGAAATCTTAATGGTTCAAATAAAAATAAAGTTGTAATGCACTTCGCTGAGTGAAACGCCTTTGCGAACGAAAAATATTCAGCATTTTGTTCAAAAAAAACTTTGCGGACTTTGCGTTAAAAACCTCACAGAATTAAAACTACAATTTAATTCAAATTAGAAAAATGGAAAATCAGACAAAACAAAAATTAAACCGTCAAAACAGCGGTCTCGATACAACATTACCAATCAAAATTGTACAATTCGGTGGCGGAAACTTCATGCGTGGATTCACCGATTATGTAATCGATAAATTAAATAAAGAAACAGATTTCAAAGGTGGTATTGTAAATCTTCAGGCAACGCCAAATGGCTCGATCCAGAAAATGGAAGAGCAGGATAATTTGTACACTTTATTTTCAAGAGGAATTAAAAAAGGAGAAATTATTGATGAAAAGCAGGTGATTTCTGCGATTCAGAAGTCGGTGAATCCGTATGCAGATTACGATGCATTTTTAAATTTAGCAAAAGAAGAAGAATTGGAATTTGTATTTTCAAATACCACAGAAACCGGAATTGCTTACGATGAGTCTGAAACTTCTTACCAAGGTCCACACAAAAATTTCCCTGCGAAAGTAGCAGTTTTGCTTCACGAAAGATTCAAGCATTTCAATGGAGCAGCAGATAAAGGTTTGAGAATTATTCCTTGCGAACTCATTGAAGATAATGCCTTTGTTTTAAGAGATATTATCATTAAATATGCGCAGCTTTGGAATTTAGAAGATGCTTTTGTGCAATGGATTAACCAAAGTAATTATTTTCATAATACACTGGTTGATAGAATCGTTCCGGGTTATCCGAAAGACGATATTGAAGCTTACGAAGATCAGTTGGATTACGAAGATCAGAATATGGTTGTTTCAGAAACGTTCTTATTGTTTGTGATTCAGGAAGCTAGAAATTTAAATGAAAGAATTCCATTCAACAAAATCAACGAGCAGATTTTAGTGGTTGATGATATTCAGCCGTACCGTTTAAGAAAAGTAAGAATTTTGAATGGTGGACATACTTTGATGTTGGCTCCTGCAATTTTATCTGGAAAAGAATTGGTGAAAGATGCGATTGATGACCAATTTATCGGCAAGTTTTTAAGTGATGCTATTTTTAATGAAGTTAACCCTACTTTAGGGTTAGATGAAAATGAATTGAAAGAGTTTGCGGAAGAAGTTTTCGACAGATTCAGAAATCCTTTCATCAAACATCATTTAGCGAGCATTGCTTTATATTTTGTGTCTAAATTTAAAGTAAGAGTACTGCCAAGTTTATTGACTTACGTTGAAACCAACGGGAAGTTACCATTAAACCTTACATTTTCTTTAGCGAGTTTAATTAGATTTTATCAGGGAAGTTTTGGTGAAAAAGCCCTTCCTTTAAATGATGAAGAAGGAATTATTGCTAAATTTAAAGAAATTTGGACCAATGAAGATTACGAAAAAGTTGCTGAATTAGCACTTTCTGAAACATCATTCTGGGACACCGACCTTACAAAGGTTGAAGGTTTAAAAATAGCAGTTGCCAAAGCATTGTATGAAATTGACCACAATAACATGGAAACTGCCTACAACAATTTTATTCAATTTTATTCTTAGGAATCGCCTCGACTCATTTTGATTAAGAAGAATCAATCAAGATAGGCGATTATATATGACCTTTAAAAACAATAAATATCTCCATATAAAATCATGCAAAAGAAAGTACTGAAAGTAAATCCTAAAGACAATGTGATTGTCGCGTTGATGGATTTGCCTGCCGGAGAATCGGTACATTTAGACGGTACAGATTACACGGTTGTAAAAGACATCAAGGCTAAACATAAATTCGCCGCCGTAGATTTTGAGGACGGTGACCATATCATCATGTATGGCGTTATCGTTGGGAAAGCAAATCAATCTATCAAACAAGGCGAAGTCATTACCACTGAAAATGTAAAGCACCAAAGTGCAAAAGTAGTAGGTAAAACAGATACATTAGGCTGGACTCCACCCAATGTAGATAAATGGAAAGACCGTACTTTCAACGGATATCACCGTGAAGACGGACAAGTAGGAACAGAAAATATCTGGCTATTCTTTCCTTTGGTATTCTGCGAAAATAAGAATATCGAAACTTTGAAAGATATTTTCGAAAAAGAATTACTTCATGATAAGGCAAGTAAACATCAACTCTTGTTAAGGTCATTATTAAATGGCGGACAGGATTCTGATGTTGCAGTGGAAGAGGAAGTAGAAGATACAAGAATATTTAAAAATATCGACGTAAGATTCATCACGCACCAAGGTGGTTGTGGCGGAATTCGTCAGGATGCCGAAGCATTGGGAAGACTGTTTGCAGGATATGTAAACAACCCAAATGTCGCAGGTGCAACTGTTCTAAGTTTAGGTTGCCAGAATCTTCAGGTGCAGATTTTTATGGATGCCCTTCACGCGTTGGCTCCCGATAACAAAAAGCCGATTGTTGTTTACGAACAGCAAAAATCCGGTACCATCGATGCGATGTTAACGGGTGTGATTAAAGATTCTTTTGAAGGAATTAAAAATGCAAACGATATTGAAAGAAAACCAGCTTCCATCACGAAACTGAACATCGGTTTGGAATGTGGCGGTTCAGACGGTTTCTCAGGGATTTCTGCAAACCCTGTGTTGGGCGAAGTTTCAGATATTATGGCGGCAGTTGGCGGAACAACTATGCTTGCCGAATTCCCGGAATTGTGTGGAGTAGAGCAGGAGTTGGTCAACCGTTGCATTAATGATGAAGACGGCGTAAAATTCCTCAAACTTATGAAAGATTTTGAAGAATCTGTGGTTGCGGCAGGATCTGGTTTTGATATGAATCCTTCTCCCGGAAATATCAAAGACGGTTTGATTACCGATGCGATGAAATCTGCAGGAGCTTCTAAAAAAGGCGGTTCAGCACCGATTGTGGAAGTGCTTGACTTTACAGAGTATGCAACAAAACCAGGATTGAATCTTCTCTGTACTCCCGGAAATGATGCCGAATGTACAACCGCATTAGTTGGTTCAGGTGCAACAGTTGTTCTTTTCACAACAGGTTTAGGAACACCTATGGGAAATCCTATTGCTCCCGTGGTAAAGATTTCTTCGAATACGGTTTTGGCAGAAAAAATGTCAGATATCATCGACTTTAATGCCGGTACCGTTATCAGTGGCGAAAAAACAATTCCCGAAGCAGCAGACGAACTGCTGGAATACATCATCAAGGTCGCAAGCGGCGAAGAAAAAACCAAAGCCGACCTTCTTAATCAGAATGATTTCATTCCATGGAGACGCGGTGTCTCTCTGTAATGGGTTAATTATATTAAATATTAGGGTTGAAAATGCTTTCTACATCGTGTAGAGAGCATTTTCTTTTTGTCGATAGCGCAGATTTGTAATATAAAGTCACGGATTGCAGATCCGCAACATCGGGTTTTATAATCCGTCCTTCGCATATTGTTTTTGAAGAAAGTTAGGGTTTCAAATCAGTGATATCGTTCAGTTATTCATAAAAAGGAGCTTCTAATAATATATAATTATCATAAAATTCTTCTGCTAAATTTGTTGCATTGATTATTTCTTCATCACTAAGGGTTTCTTCAAAGTGTATTATTTTCTGTCTAATATTTCCTATAATTGCTAAATTTTCTGAAAATTCATCAGTTAATACCTTTTTTGATGTTAAATCTGAAACCATCTCGCGCAGAGGCTTTGAAGTGTCAGCGGCATAACCATTTTTAATATATAATTTATAGACTTCTTCATAAATGGGATACCATTTAGATAAAAAATCATTAACTAATTCATTTTTAAGGCTAACAACATTTTCAATGACAGTAACTTTTTCGTCATTTGGTATAATAATGTCATCAATAGCAGAAATCGCATCTATAAATTTCCCTTTAAGATTTTCTATAATAGAGATGATTTCATCAAACTCGTTTTTATTTATGAAAGAATTATGTGCTACTAAACATCTTAATTCATAAAGTTTTGTCCAATTTTTCAGCAAAAATCCATCTTCACAATTAACATAATTGTTAAAATATCTTTCCCAATTTGATTTTGAGACGAATTGCTCTAAATATTTCTTGTCTTCATTAAAAGAATCTTTCTTAATATCTCGCAAGAGGATTTCGACATTTTTACTTGAATAAGGTTTGAATAAATAATCTGCAAGCTGTATAAAATCAGTATTATGAAGAAAATTATTTTTATCTCTGTTATTTTTTATACTGTTCTTGACTTCTAATGGAATGCTTTCTTCAGTCCATTCTTGACCAAAATTAGAAATCATAAAATATGTAATAAGTTTTCTTAAGAGATTCTCGATTTTATTAATTTCTGGATATGCTTTTGTTGAATAATAATTAGAAATGTCATCCCAAATAATATTAACCCTGCCCTCCATTTTATATACGAATTCGCGTAAAATTTTAAGGAAGTCAGATAAATCAATTATTTGATTTTCATCTGTACAACCAACAATGATTTTAAATAGTCTTTGATTTTTATCTTTAATTTCATGGGATATAATATTATATGAAAATTCTTTTTCCTTGAACTTCAAAGTATCATTTTCAATATTTATTAAGGAGTTGGTCATCAATAAATTATTTAGAGAGCTAGAATCTTCTAAAAAAAATTCTTTGATTCTAAAGGTAATTAAATATTCTGTTTTTATCACAATTGGTAAAGTATTTCAGTTGACATCTGGTTTCAAACAATTTTTCAATCCAGACTATAATTCCTTAAAAATAATTAAATAAATATTAACAGCAAATTTTTATACCTATATAAAACCCACCCCTCCCCATCCCCAACCCCAAATTCCACGTTCCGAACCCCAACCGACACGTCCAAAACCTATCCCGATACGTTCCACTAAGCTTCCGATACGTTGTGCAACCTCTCCCGATACGTTCATCAGAAGTCAGTCGGGGTTGCAGACGTCTCCGATGGGGTTCAGGATATATCCGGACACGTTACCCAACCAGTCCCGACAGGTAAAAGATCCCTCCGGATGGGTAAAACACCGCACCCGACCTATGGAGAAAGTCTCCCGAGGAGTCAACAACCTCACCCGACCAGTAAAGAACGTCTCTGGATAGCTTAAAGACGTCTTCGCATAAATCGGGAACTAGAGATCGTCTCTCGAGCATTAAATAACGTATCGAAACCCATCACGGGAAAATGTAAAGTATAAAAATGCCCTTCCAGATTATTGAAAGGGCAATTAATGATTGTTGTTTTACTTTTTGTCTTCTGGTGAAGGAGGTGGCGGTGAACTTTTTAGAAAAAACTGCTTGAGGTCTTTGTGCTTGTCTTCAAATCCCGAGGCCGAAGAACCCGCTTTGTAGGTGGTGAAAGAATAATCTACCAAAGCAGCCTGATAATTGTCGTAATCATGAAGTGTTTTGGCATTATTCATTTTCGTAATCAAACCTTCAAGCCTGCTGATCATTGCTTCCATGTTTTTTCGGGAACTGTGATCTCTGTTGAATTCTTCCCAGTCGACTTCGGGAGAGCTTAAGTTGGGCTGACTGCTGTTGTAGTCATGAACTTTGTTCACAAAGAGCTTGTTTTGTTCATTGATGCTTCCGTACCTTTTGCGGTCGTCGGCTGAAAGGTTGAAAGTGATTTCAGCAAGTGCTATTTCCAATGCCACGATGGCATCCTGTGCGGCAGTGATCTTTGCACTGCTCAAATGGGTGGAGTTTAAATTTGTTAATCCCATCATTTTTGATTTTAAAGGTTAATACTATGTATATAAAATCGTGTGTTTTTATTTTGAGGAATCACTAAGGTAGGAAAAATTTCGATGCGGTGAGACCACCCCGTCAAAAAATCGAAGATTTTTCGCCACCCCTCCAGAGGAGGGGAATGGTGACGATTGGTTTTGTGTTGTAGAGTAGGTGGGTTTATTGAAAGTTATTACTCAGCTAAAAAATGCTCTTAAAAAAAGTAAGTAGTACGAAAAATTCCCCTCCTCTGGAGGGGTGGATTCGACCAAAGGAAGAAGACGGGGTGGTAACAGTAGTAAGGCAAACAAAAAATTATACTATCTACTCAATTTTCTCTACATTTGACCAAACACAACACAATGAAAGAAATTTTAACTCAAATAAACGGAGTTTTAATTCGTGAAAACTTCGTGGGAAATCTTCCCTACAATCCAAACTTAAAGATATTATTAAAAGGAAAGCGCAAAGCCGGAATTTTGAGCGAAGTTATTTTCTGGAAACAAGTTCATGCTAACAAATTTCATCATATCGATTTCGACAGGCAAAGAATTATTGGAAATTATATTGTTGATTTTTATGTAAAAAGATTAGGACTGGTGGTAGAGATTGATGGCTGGAGTCATCATCAAAAACAAATTTATGATGGGGTAAGACAAAAGTATTTGGAATCTTTAGGATTGAACGTTTTTAGAGTAAGTGATTTTGATGTGAAGTATAACTTAGATGTTGTGATGAGAGATTTGGAAAATTTCATCATTGAGCATTATGCGTAGACCACCCCGTCAAAAAATCGAAGATTTTTCGCCACCCTTCCAAGGGAGGGGAATGTCGAGCGCCCGATGTTCTATGAATTTCTAGTACTCGTAAAACAAAATACCTAGGAAAAATTTCCCTCCCTTGGAGGGTTGGATTCGACCAAAGGGAGAAAACGGGGTGGTAAAACAGTCGTAAAAAAGTCTTTACTTCAAAAGAAAAATTACTTTCTCTTTGAAGATTTCCGCACGCAAATCTGCGGGGCTAAAACAACCTTCTTTTCAATAGAAACTCCCGAAGAATTATCTTTAATATGATCAATAAAAACCTGTCCTGCCATATTTCCCATAATCAGAGGAGTTTGATCCATTGAGCTCATAGGAAGTTCCATAAATTGGGTGAAAGGTTCATTGGAGAAGCCGATAACGGCAACTTCCTGAGGGATTTTAATCTTACGCTTTTTAAGTTCTTGGCAAGCTCCAAGAGCTGCAAAATCACTCGATGAAAATATAGCATCGGGAATAGATGGTCTGCTCCATAACGTTTTTATGGCTTCAATTCCGGCATCAATAGAGCTTCCGGTAGAGATAATATTTTCTTCTTTTACCTTAAATTTATGATCAATTAGGGCTTGCTTATAACCATTCAGACGGTTTTGATAAATCTCAAGATTCAGATCTCCTGCAAAATGACAGATATTTTTATAACCCTCTTCAATCAGATGTTCGGTTGCCATATATCCGCCTTTGTAATCATCAATGGTTACAGTACTTATTCCGGGAATATCTTTTTTCCTGTCAAAAAATATGATGGGTGTATTGGATGTATCTAAAATTTGCTGAATATGTTTTGTATCTACCGTAGTTCGGGAAACCGACATGAAGATTCCGTCTACCTGAGCATTAAGTAGGGTGTTGAGGTGTTTTTTTTCTGTTAAAACATCTTCATGGCTTTGACAGATAATCACATGATACCCGTGAAGGGAAAGTTCTTCCTCAATTCCACGGATGACGGATGAGAAAAAGTTGGTGTTGATGTAAGGAACGATGATTCCTACGTTTTTGGTTTCCCCACTTTTTAGAGCCTTGGCAAGGTTATTCTGCTTGTAATTCATTTCCTTTGCCGTCTTAATCACCAGATCTTTCGTAGCCTGGCTTATTCTAGGATTGTCATTCAGCGCTCTGGAAACCGTTGCCACACTTACGTTTAGCTTCTTTGAAATATCATAAATAGTGGCATTTTTCTTTGTCATAGTTGCGGGAATAACGTTAAATTTTCCATCCGTATTCCTTAGAAGGAATGGTGGTAAATTTAATCAAATTATGAATACCAATAGCGTAGAAGCTATAATTTTAAGTTATTGAGTAAATATTACCCGACCAATCTCTCTTTTATTCTTGGATCGTTGTCGTAGTTCTACTACAAGAAATCGTAGAATTACTACAATTTTCGAAATAATAGTTTAAAAGCTTTAAAAATATTTTGGGGCTATCTATCTTTGGGTTATAGAAATCACAAAAATACCAACGATTTAAAATTTACTTATTATGGCAGCAAATTCAAGAGGAATCTTAAAATTCAACGGCAGCGAAGGTCAAAAATTATTAAAATTGAACTATAGTGTTTCAAGATCTACGGATGTTTCAGGTAGAGTAGCATCAGATCCATCAAATGCGCTTATCAAATTAACGATTGAGGCAACAGAAAAATCTGAAATCCTTGAATCATTATTAAACGGAAAATACAAGCCAACTTCAGGCGAAATTACATTCAACAAATCTCACGAAGAAGGAACTTTAATTACTTTAAACTGGGAAAACGGCTACGTTATTCAGCACGAAGTAGACTTTGATGCAGTTGACGAAAACTCAATGTTGATTAGCTTTGTTGTAAGTGCAGAAAAAATAAACTACGGTAATTCTGCGTACGAAGGAATTTGGCCAGGTGCATAAAAAATTCATTAAGGTTTATAGAGATTCACATAAAGACTGTCCTCAAAAGACGGTCTTTTTTGTCCTAATTCTTTCGTGAAAAAATATTTCAAAAAACAAGGGGTTAAAAAAAATAATGATATTGCCTAAATGTAAATTACAGAAGGCAAGCTAATTGCATTCTCATTAATTTACTAAACAAAATAAATATAAAATATTATATCGAGATGAATAATATTTTATAAATTTATGCTCTATACACCAAATTTACACAGATATGAAAAACTTTGACACATCTGGAAATACCACTTTTCGCCCATCTCAGAATGCGGCAGGAATCTCAGAAAACCATCATGTTGGCATCAACCGACTGGTAAAATTATCTTTAGTCATTGAAGGTAAAGTAATCAAGTATTACAAACATTTCAAATTGACCCAGAGCTCGCAAAAACATCATGAATTTACACTGACTTTAGCGCATGATACTTTAGGCGACCGCCAAACTCATACTTTAGAAGAAGCGAATAAGTTTTTAGGTAAAAGATTAACCGCTGTCATTTCTTATAAAGACATTGAAAACAGTCCTGAACGAACTTTTGTAGGCGTGATTACAGGTGTAGGATTTAGTCAGGAGAGAATGAGTTTGGGAAATATCGTTTTGTCCGGTTACAGTCCGACTATTTTATTGGATGGCGCACCACATATTCAAAGTTTTGGAGGAAATCAGGCGGTCAATATGGGAATCATTGCTGAAGAAGTCATTAAACAGGGTTTAGATAAAAGCCGATTTGATATAAGGATTGACACCAATGATTATTCTCAAATTATTTACAGCAGCCAGTATGATGAAACACATTATAATTATCTGGCGAGAATGGCAGAAGCGTATGGCGAACAGTTTTATTATGATGGTGAAGTTCTGCACTTCGGAAAACTTCCTCCTCAGAATCAGCCGATAAAATTAACATACGGAAGCAGTGCTAACGACATCAAAGTTGAATTGAAAGCCGTTCATACCAAACCCCAGTTTTACGGTTATAACAGCAATAAAAATGAAGTTTTAAAATCGGGTTCTACACCGATTCAGCATGTAGGAGATTTAGCAAAAACAGCTTATCAGCATAACGATGCTATTTACAAAACACCATCATTACGTATTGCACCAATCAAGGCAACCACTCATTTGGATGTAGAATATTCCCAAAAAAGTACTTCAGGAAGTGAAGGAGTAAATGTTTTCAATCTTTCAGGTTCTACCACCGTTCCTTTCTTGCATCCGGGATGCAGTGTTGATATCGAAATGCGAAAACCAGATACGAATGAAACCTCGTATTTCACAAGAATCATGGTGACAGAAACAACGCATGAAATTGATACGATAGGTCATTACACGGGAAGTTTTGCAGGGATTGCATCCGATACGGGCTTTTTACCCAAGCCTGAATTTACCGTTCCTATTGCACAGCCCCAGATTGCAACGGTCATTTCGAACACCGATCCTGAAGGACAAGGAAGAGTTCAGGTAAGATTTGACTGGCAAACGAATGATACCACTCATTTCATCAGAATGATGAGTCCCGATGCAGGAGGAACCGATCAGATTACTCAGAATAGAGGTTATGTTGCCATCCCCGAAGTTGGTGATCAGGTAATGGTGAATTTTGTGCACAATCATCCTGACAGACCTTTTGTAATGGGTGGGATGTTTCATGGTGGAATAGGATTGGGCGGAGGAATCAATAATCATATGCGATCCATCCAAACCAAAAGTGGAATTAAAGTTCTTATGAATGATGATGAAGGAAGTGTGAATATCATTGATCCGAGCGGAAATACTTATTTCATGGATGGAAAGGGGAATATTTCGATGAATGCACCGAAAAATTTCACCTTAAATGCGGGCGAAAATATTAATATCACAGCTGGTAAAGAAATTTCAGTTTCTGCAGGAGCAAGTATTACAAGTTCGGCAAATGACAATATTATTTCAACCGCAGGAACAGACATTGTACAAACTGCAGCGGGAGATATTCGAGAGTCTTCAGACACGAGAACAGAAATGGTGGAGAAAGAGTTTTTCCGTCAGTCTGAAACATCGAATGAAATTGCGGGAGAAATCTCAATGTTCAGCGAACTGGAAAATATGACGATGCAAAGCGGGAAAATTGTGGAATTCAACAGTGCCGAAAAATCTAAGCTATTTTAAAATCATGGCAATTCGAAAAACAGCAAAAAATATTATTATTAAAGTTACTGATACTTACAATTTAAGTGTTGGGAATAAGGCTGAAAAAATAGCCAAAAAAATAAATGCTGAAGCAAGAAGTGGAAATCTTGTTTTGGCGAGTAATAAAAAAATAATGTCTCATGGGAATAAATAAACTGAAATTCATTTTCATCTTCATTTTATGTAGTTTCTCATTATTAACTTGTCAAAATAAGAACGTGGAAGAAAAATTTAAATGGACCGGAACAATCTCTGCGCCACAAGAATATCCTATTGAAGTTTATTCCGGAGCAATTATCTCAGATGATTTCACATATGGATTTGATGCTATTTGGGGAACACAGAATACAGGCTGGGGAGAAAATGGAGGTCTCATGAACGTTTCTGAAGAGCAAATGCAGATACCACATAAGCTTGAGTTTACTTGGTATTCTTTAAAAGAAGAAAAATTCTACACAGGAAAATGGGATTTAGATCAGAAGAAAATTTATGATTTGTTTAAAGAAGGATTTAAGAGTTACCATTCAGGGAAATATATCACGAAGACATATGATGAATTTATCGTTGGTCTTGCTCCAAAGGGCAGGGTTGTGTTATGGATAATGGGCGAAAAAGATCAGAAAGAAGTAGGCGTTTTTCAGGCGCATGATACGATTATTAGCAAAGAGCAGGCGTATGAAGATGCGCGGTATATGTTAGAAAATGATTATGCCAAGAAAAGATTAGAAAGTGATTTCGTGATGAGCCCGGACATTAAAGAGAGTTTAACGTCAAACGGAGTTCCTCCGGCTACTATTTATGATGCATTTAGAGAGTTGTATGATTGGAAACCGAAAATTGAATTGCCCAACGGTTACACACTTACAGAAACTTATATAAGCACGTGTAATGGGGAGAGTGAAAATGTTATTACAGAAGCTGGTGAGACTGTAAAAGCTAAAAACAGAGCCATTCCGGATCGTTTGTCTATTGGTTTTAAAGATAAAAACGGGAAAGAATACGGAGCGTCGGTTGTATTTACAGAAAATAAAGATTATTGGAAAAATTATATACAGAAAGGCTTAAAAATGATTCCTTTAGATTTTTATCTGAATGAAATAAATAAGCAATTCAAAGAAAATATAAACCCGAAAGAACCTTCAGAAATAATTTTAAAAATTGAGCCTGAAAGGAAAAATATAGAACTCTATATACAGCAAAAGGAAAAAAAGATTCCTTTGAAAAATAATCTCAGATTAATTTATTAAACGATGGCAAATATTATATTCAACAGCTATACTCCTGATGCACTAGAAGATGCTAATGTAATAAATGTTACGTTGGGTGTTTTTTTTGACGGAACGGGTAATAATAAAACCAATACCGATGAAAGAAAAAAAAACAGTGCAGAATTTCAGAAAAATGGTAAAAAAGATACCGGATCCAGTTATTATAGCGATTGGACAAATGTTGCCAGACTTTGGGACAATTATGATAAAAAAAGCAGCATCTATGTAGAAGGAATTGGAACTGAAGATAAAAAGTCTGATTCCAATATAGGATATGGTACCGGTACCGGTTCAACGGGGATTAGAGGAAAAGTTCGGAAAGGATGTGAAGAGATTGTAACGAAAAAATTAAAACCCTTGATTACAGGAAAAACAAAAATCGGAGTTTTAACTTTTGATGTTTTTGGCTTTAGCAGGGGAGCAGCAGCAGCAAGAAATTTTGTTTATGAAATTGGCAAAGCAAAATACAATGCAACCCCACGAAGTGCAGGCAGATCGGGGAGTGTTTATTATACAGATAGTGATGGGTATGTGACAAGTGAATTGCAATTACCTAAGAGAGGTCATTTAGGATTGAAGCTTAAAGAAGCGGGTATTGAAGTAGATGTGGTAAGGGTTAGATTTTTAGGTATTTACGATACGGTGTCCTCTTATGGAATCAATTTCAGTAATGATATTGCAGAGTTGAATTTAAATACGATTTCATTAGCGAAAAAGGTTGTTCATTTTGTTGCAGAAAACGAGCATCGAGAAAATTTTGATCTTACTCATGTTCATGTAGGTATAGAAAAAAGTTTTCCTGGAGTGCATTCTGATATTGGAGGAAGCTATAATACTGAGACCGAAATCGTAAAAGAAATAGAGACCGACTGGACTAATAGAAATGATTTAGAACCTTTGAGAAAAAGATTAATAGCGGAAGGTTGGTATAACGATGATCAACTTATTTATACCGGAGGCAATTTATATTGGGCACTACAGGGTACCCGCTATTTAATAAAAAATTATACTTACATACCATTGCATTTCATGGCACAGTATGGGAAGAAAAACGAATTGCCTGTAGATGTAGATCAAATTGAAAATACAAAATATCTCGTTTCAAATGATGCGCTATTGACAAGAGTCAAAAAAAGACTTCAAACTTATGTGATGGGAGAAGGTAAACCTTATACTTTTAAATGGTATTCTGAAATTGAAAACAAATATAAGGGTGTTAAAACATCTCAAAATTATCAAAACGAAATTAACGAACAAAAAGATCTCCGAGAATTAAGGAATAAATATTTGCATTGGTCAGCAAAAAGAGAAGGAATTGGCTTAGATCCTCGATCAGACAGAAAAAGAGTAACCCATTAATATAATCAATTTAGTAATCAGCATTCCGATACTTTTAGCTTCTATGTATCTAGGCGGAATGTAATTTTTATGCAAAAATTTAATAAACATATCATTCAATCTGGTGAAACTCTGAAAAGTATTACGAATATTTATCATATTTCTGAGTCGTTGTTGAAGCATTTTCATAACAATCATTGTAAAGTTGAAGATCAGATTTTAATAAATATTACCAAACAAAAAGAGCTTTTTTTGCCTCGAACAGCAGTTGAAGATAAAAGTAAACTCGTAAAGTTTGGTCATGGAAACAGATTGGTTTTTCAGCCCGAAAATTCGATTCTGAAATACAGCACGATGATTACGATTGAAAATGATACAAAGAAAAATGAACTAAAATATGATGTTTCTGTTCGATGGATTAAATATGAAAATGGATTTCATTTTTTTGAAGTTGACAGAATATCGCTTCTTTTCCTGAATGAAGAAGAAGTCAATGAAATTGCAGATTTGTTGGCATATAAAACCTCAAAAGTTTTGTACCCGATGACAATAAGTGTTGATCAGCAAGGCAAATTTAATACTATTGAAAATGTGGAGGTTTTCAAAGAAAGATGGAATAGCATTAAAGAAGAAGTTTATAAAGAATTTGAAGGTGAAGTTGTAGATGAATATTGCCAGAAAATTGAAAAGGTTTTGGATGAACCGGGCTCACTTTTTATTTTCATTAAAAACGATTATTTCATCCGCACTTTGTTTTTTGGAATTTACCAAAAGTTTAATGAGAAGTATCAAACTGAAATGACCGAAACTTTTCCAATAATTAATAATGCTGTTGAACCGAGCTATCGCTTTAAAGTTGAAATTGACCCTTTAAAAGATGAATATGATTTAATCAATATCGAAGGGAATGGAAATTTATACGATGAAAGAAGTAGATATGATTTTATCAACGGAGCACCATTTTCATTGATAATAGAAGATAATCCGATAATGAATGATGATGGTAACTTCAGACTTCAGTATTATCTTAACGGGGAAACTCAGCTTTCAGAATCACTGTATCTGGAATGCGATATCAATCTTGAAAAAAGAAAAAAAATATCAGTTATAATTACCGTTATCACTGATTAATTTTAAAATTAAACCAATGAAAAAAATATTTAATGATAAACTTTTTTTAACACTGTTCATTTTGATTTTCGGTCTAAATTTCGGACAGAAAGTAGAATTTACGGTTCCAAAGAATATTGAGGAATTGCAAAATACCATTTTTGATTTTAAAAATGATTTTACGAAAGACGAACCGAAAGCGGCCGCTGCAGGAGATCAAGAGTTTTCAACAACCGTCGATTTATATGATTTGAAATTTGATGCAAATGAGAAAAACCCATATTTAAATTTAGCTTTAAAAAAAGGTGCAAAACCAAAACAATTCATCCAAAAAGCAATTTGGAATGTTTCGTTGAAAAAAGTGTCTGCAAAAAGTACGAAAGTGACTGTATTTTTAGAAGAAATCAATCCTGACAGTTGGTCTAAAAAAGAAGTTGATGTAAAGTTGACCAAATCAACCGGGAAATTGGAAAAAGAAGTGAAAGAATTTCTTTTAAATGCAAAAATCAAAAATTTGTCTGAAGGATTGGTGGCTGTAGACGATTCTTCAATTGATGCTGAAACAGAAGCGATGATGGCTGCTCAGGCTGATGCTCAGATTACAGAAATTCAAGCTAAACAGTTACAAAATAAAATGGTTTCAAAATATCTTCAAAATCTTTTCGCAAAAAAACAATTTATCAGTCTTCCGACCAACTCAGATCAGATCACCAAACTTCTGAAAACAGATTCAAGTGAAATGGAATGTGAAACCTGCAAAAACGGAAAATATTCAAATTGGGATTTCGAAAGTTTCAATATGATTTATGCAAACATGAACGATGGTAAAGAATATTATGCCATCCAATATTTCGGAAACGATGCTGTTTCGGGATTGCCTTATGGTTTGGTTTTTAATGACAGTTCGCCTTTAGAATGTAAAAATAAATTTGCAAGATATAAAGCCCAATTGTATCAAACGACAGTTGGGGTTGACGAAAATATTTCAAAAGCTTTGACGGTTGTTACTTTTAAAATGGATTCTAAATTCGTTCAGTTAGAATTCGGGAACGACTATTTATCGAGAATTGTAATTTCAAATAAAGAATTGTAATCATGGCAGAAAAACACATCGTAGTACAAGGAGCCATGTGCAAATGTCAATTTGGGCAAGCTCCGGATAACCTTAAAGTGCTTACTCATCAAAAAGAGTATGCCAACGATAAAAGTGCAGCCAAAAAACTGATTGTCACCACAAAAGAAATTGGAGCTGCAACATTTGAAAAAAATACATTCGGAAGTTGCATGAAAATGGGAAGTCCGCCACCGCCGTGTAAAATTATGGTCACCGAATGGCAGAATTTCTATGACAAAGTACAACTTAGCAATGGCGGATATATTATTTTGGAAGACAGCAAAGCTGTTTGTGCTATTGCTGGAACTCCATGTATAGAAATTTTAGACCACGGACAAAGAGCAGAAGCGAGCAAGCAGAATTTTAAAAATGCAGATCAGGATGTACAGCAGCAGATAAATCCGTTGGTAGATTCTGAGGAAATGTTTGAAGAACAACCTACACATGAAGGTCTTGAAGCGGGACAGACTGAGCAAGAAGAATCCTTAAAATTGTAAAACATGTCAAAAGGAATAAAGAAAATAAAGTTTGTACCTCAACCCAATGAAGCGAATAATTCTAATTCGAGAGTGAGTGCTGATAAATGGGTAATCGTTCCTGCTAATAAAAAAGCACATTTTTATATAAAAGAGTGGCATGCGGATACTACTGAAGCTCAAAAAAAAGGGCATTTATATTGGATGGTTCTTGATAAAGACAGAAAAAAAATAATAGACCGAATTCAGTATATGACCGACAAATATTTTTCATATAAAATACCGAAACGTCTATGCGGTTATCCATATTATGTAGAAGCTAGTATGACGGGGAAACCTGACATTCAGTTCACAGGACTTGTTCTTTTAGCAAATTGCCCTCCGTTAATTATTTCAAGTATATGGAGCCGAACAAGAGGCGGAAAAAATGTGAAAAATACTGAAGATAATAACTTTGGATTTTGTTACGGTGAAGAAATACACTTTCACGCAGATACAGAAGGAATCAATGGAGAAGTAGTTGTTGTTGAGGTTTATAATGAAATGTGGAACGGAAATTATAAAATGAGAACGTTATATAATGTAACAGTAACTGACGGTCAAATCAATCTTAAAATTCCTAATACATCAGAATGGAAATCTTCTATTAAATTTATTCAGGATAATGAAGAATTCTATGTAAAAATTAAAAGAAAAAACGGTGGTTATTTACGAGATAAAGATGGAGTTACAGAGCATGGTAAATATTTGAATATTAAAAATGAACTTAAAGTCGTTAATAAAACAAAACCATCAAATCAATCGACTATTTTGGTTGGTAGCACCGAGAAAAATCATCAAGGTGTAGGATTGTGTAAATTCAAACAAATTGTTATTACTGATGATAAGAATATTTCTATTTTTGAAGAAGGAAAAACAAAATTAAAAAGAAAAGCCCATACATCTTATAATGAAATAGTAGAGACTATTCATTTTGATTTTAATAAAAATAATATTCGAGCAGATGACAGAAAAACGTTGGATGTTATAGCAAGTAAGCTCAAAAATAACAAGCATTCTAATGTAATTATAGAAGGTCATGCTGATGAAAGAGGTCCGGGAGATTTTAATTTACGACTTTCTCAAAATAGATCAGAAGCGGTAGCTCAGTATTTGAAACAACAAGGTCTGAGTAGTACAAAATTTCTTCCACATGGACTAGGCGAAAATCAGTTAATTTATAAAGGCACTGATCTTACTGAAAAACAGCATGAGGAAAACCGAAGAGCAAAAATCAGATTCTCGGTAATCGATCATGATGAGTTATCATTAATCTACGAAGTGATTGCTCCGCCCTATGATTCTACAAATAAGAAAAAAATCAATATACAGGTAAATAATTTTGAAAATAAGGGGTGTATTGGCTCTCACGAAAAAAATATAATAATCACAGATATAGGACAGGTTAAGAATGGGAATGAGAAAGTAGAATCATTCCCGGTTCCAAGTAAACAGTATGAAGTATATTCTGATTTGTCAGTATTCAACGCATTTCCGATACAGTATATTTGGCCTGCTTCTACAACCCCTAATAAAACAAATATACATATTCATTCTTGCACCTACTTTGCCAATAAAAATATTCCTACAGTTATTGTCAAAACCTACCCTGATGTGAAATGGACTTTAGAATTGTTTTTTAATCTGACAAACGATCTTGGCGTAAAGTGGCAGAATTTAGATCCACATGAACACAAAGAATGGCAAAAAAAGGCGGGAAAAATGGGAGCAGAAAAAAGATGGAAACAAAAAGATGCTTCATTAGGTTTTAGTCTGAAAGCAAAATGGGACAATGATCGAAGAGAAAATGAATTTAAATATGAATATGAAACCAAAATAAAAAAGCTATATGAAATTTTTTCTTCTATTGGCGCAATTGCTGACGGAATAACAAGCCAAACCAAAGGCTGCTCCCCTACAGGTATTCCTATGACATTTGCCGTAAAGCCTCCCAATATAAATTTTACAGGAGACTGGTATTTAGCACATCCGAAAAATAATAATCAGGTTTTGGGAACCCACGTAGATCTACATCTAATTGCAAAACCGTTGATAGGTCTAGAAGTAACCATAGATTTATTAGGAACTGCAGTTTTTGTCGGAAGTCAAATTGTAGGAGCAGGACCTGGAGTAACAGAACTTTATAAACGTATTCAAGGAAAATTAAAAAAAGGCGTTAAATTTGGTAACGATGATGTAGCTTTTAAAGCTAATATAGATATTTATATGGATTTGGTTGTTACTCAGACAATTAATCTAGATACTCATTTAATATTTAATACTGAAGAAGAAATAAAAGATTCCAAACTAAAAGTAGAAGGAAGTAGTAGATTAAAAGTAGAATTGAAAGTTGGAGTTAAAATAAGAGGAGAATTGTCTGTTGTTGTACTAACGGTTTCAGCTTATTTTGAAGCTTCTGCATCTGGAGATGCTTCTATTACTTTTGGTCACACGATTAACTATGCTGATGATAAAGGTGGTCTATATTATAGACCAATATTAGGTTTTGATGGCTTGAATGCAAAGTATTTGGTAGAAGTGAGTGCTGGGTTGGCAATCAAAATTGTAAAAGATAAACATGCAGTAGAGGATAATGAAAAATATACTCTTGCTGAGGGTAATTATCCTAATGTTATTCCTCCTTTTGACGTTGTTAAAGAACTTGAAAAGCTATTTGGTATAAATGCAAATATACCTCTAATTAAAAATGATAAATAAAAAATAAGAAAATGAAAAAAATAAAAAACTTAATTCTATTAATAGGGTTGTTCATCATCACATCTTGTAATGGTCGAACAGATTTAGAAACTTTAAAATATAATGAAAAAATAGCTTTTGTTGATAATTTAGAAAAAGATTTTAGTCTTTACGTTCCTTTAGAAGGGATTTATAGGGTAAAAAAAATTAATAAATTTAAACTCTTCGGAATATCTTTAAAAGATGACAGTATTAAATTTAAAAATGAAGGAGCTACTTATTCAAATATATTGAATATTGTTGTTGATTCTTACAAAGAAAATAAGTATTTGGGATTTGAATTAGAAATCATTGATGAAAAGCTGGGAAATGATTTTTTTGAGATATTAAAAAAGAGATATGGAAAACCATTGAAAAAATATGAATATAAAGATGATAAAAATATAGTTATTGATTATTTGTGGCAAAATAAATCAACGAATCAAATTGTTCTTTTCAAAAAAAATGCTGAAGATGGGCATACCTCTTTAAATGGAGGAGAAGCTATTTTACATCAGACGAGAATTATCATACTGAAGGATGGGCTCTCTGCCAAACCAGACGAAAAAAATCCGAGAAATACTCAGGAAAAAGTAGATGCATTACTGAAATCTAATCCGAAAGCATTTGATATTCTAGAAATTTTTAAGTCGCAAATTCAAGATTAATACCATGAAACATTATTATATGCTAGATATTGGTACTTACATGTGCCATCTAGTCGTAAAAATAAATGATGTAGAAGTTTTTTCATTAAATGTTGATGGTCAGATGTCAACCGAAATACCTATTAATATGGGTATTTTAGAAAGTGGAAGTCAGTCTGTGGAAGTTATTGGATACCCAGTGAAGAGAAAAAAGGAATTAGAAAAAGACAGCTATATCAGGTATAAAGTTTTAAAATATGATGTTAGTAACAATCAGTTTAAGTTATTGGAAACATTAGAAAATAATTATACTCCTCCAATTAAAACAGGTATTCCGATTATTGCTCATAAAAGCATTTTTGAAGCTGAGGTACCTTATAAACTAGAAGCATGGCAAAATGGAATTAATTTAAATGATGCCAATTTTGACGTTAAAAAACTATTCGTTACCGAATATACTAAAATCGTTGATTTAATAAATGCCGGTAGATATGATGAATTTATTGATATCTATAAAAAACGGGAAATTAACAATGCTACGAGTATGTATTTGGACGAAAGTGATATTAATAATAGAATGGAAAAGATAATAGATGATATTAAAAATGGTTTCAAAGCAATGCCGTTATCTGATACTGTTATCTTAGATTTGTCGTCTGAAGGGAAATTAGGATCATTAAAACGTTCTGACGGTTATTCAGCTCTATATTTAGATAATGATGAAAGTGATGAAGAAATAATATTGCAAATTGCATTCTATATGCCTGAAGAAAATGGTGAGTTGATGGTGATTTAATTTGTGGATGTCTTAATTGGATTAAGCTACTTTATAAAAAAAATATGTTTATATATAATAATTTCTTTTATGAAAACTAATTTTAAATCTAAGAATTTAGCCAAATCTAAGAAAAAATTAAACTAAGAATTTATTATATGAAAAAAATCATTTTAAGTCAAATCATTTTGAGCTTTGTTTTAATAAACTGTCAGGAAAAAACTACTGTAAAGCCAAATTCAAAAATAGGAGTGTCGAATAATAATATTGCAAAAAATAATAACTCAAAATTAGATTTCAAAGAATTGAAATTTGGTTCGAATATAGAAGACGTATTAAAAGCAATAGATTTGACCACTAATGATAATGCTTTAGATGAATACAATATTTCAGGTGATTATGAAGAATTTCAATTTCCGAGAAACAAAAAATTAAACCTGTCAATAGCAGGAAACGCAATATCAGATTCAGATAATATTTCACTTTTTTATCTTAAAGAAAATAAGAAAATTTGGTGTTATGAAATGGAATTAATTAATCATAAAGACAGTGATAAAATCGTTAGTTCAATCACAAAAACTATAGGTTCTAAACCTGCATTTGTTGAAAAAAATGTCAATACCAAAGAAAGACCTATTTTTCTTGACGAAAACGGCGAGCCAAAGACAGATCACATAGAGGAGACCAAAGAAGTTTGGGAAGATACTAAAAATAAAATCACTTATTTTTTCATCAATACAATCAATCATTCTAAAAATGATGGAAAATTGAAAATATATGTGTTAGACAAATTATCATCAAAATATAAAGAATGGGTATCATATAGAAGTTTTGATATGTTTTATAACAAATAATTCTTAAAAATGACTAATCAACCTTACTATACAATAGACTTTACAGCAATCAATTGCAGATTTGAAGTGCTGATTAATGACATTCCCATTATCTCGCTTGAAACAGAAGGGCAAATGTCTCCTAACGTCCCGATAAATTTTGGAATTTTTAAATCAGGAATACAAAATATAGTGATTAACTTATTTCCTGTTTCTGGACAAAGTTCAATTGATGATAAAACTAAATTTGAATATATCATAAAATTGTTTGATGTTGAGGGTGAAAGTTTCTCTTATGTTAAAGATTGTGTAACTAATAAAATACAAATCAGTCAAAACGTATCGAATTTTAAACATTCAGCTTTTCTTGAAGCGGATATTCCTTATGAAATGACCTCATTGGAAAATAGTAGAGATTTATCTTTAGATTTAAAAAATAATATACCTGTAATCACCGGGAAATTAGATTTAATCTATAAAAAAATAAACGATTGTTTTGCAAATAAACAATATGATTCTTTGTTTGAAATTATAAAAAATCGTGAAAAAAATATGACAACTGCAATGTATTTGAGTGTTGCTGATACAAATGCAAGAATAAATAGTTTGATAACAGATTCTCAAAACGGCTTTTTGCCTATGCCTCTTAGTGATGATAAAGTTCTGAAAATATATGGTAATGGAAAACTGGCGACATATAACAAACTTAATGGAGAGCCTGCTTTTTTCCTATTTAATCCAAATACAGGTGAAGAGCTTATGCTCGAACTTATGTTTCATATTCCAAATGGGAAAAATAAATTTGAAGCTATTTAAAAGCTTTTTCTTCATACATTGCAGTGGGTATGATCTTTATAAATGCAGTATGTATCATCCTTCTTTACATGAAAAGTTGAAAATTTACTCTGAAACTTTATCTTGAATAGTAACGTTTACAGGAATTTTTACTTCTTTTTTATCACTTTTTGAAACTTCAAATTCTATATTCATAAAGCCTTTTAAGGTTTCAAATTTTTTATTTAAATTCTATGCCTACATTTTGATAGAGCACTTTTTACGCCAGAAGCGGCTTGTTTTTCTTTAGCGTAATCGGTGATAAATTCTAACCTTTTTTAGATTCTGTGAAATTATCTGCCTCGTCAATCAAATCATAATCATGGAAACAGCAGTAAGGAACGCTTAGTTTTGTGAAAAATTCGAAAGCGGCATCCATTTTTTCTGTGGCTCTTTACTTTGTACTATTGGGTGTTAAACTTAAATTATTTTGATTATAAAAAAAGACTTTCCCCCAAAAGAAGCTCGAAAAGCTAATTTTAAGTAATCGATTGCATAAACACGTAATTTTAAATTAAAATAGAGCAATTTGCTCCAAAAACTATATTTTTGAGTATGAACAACAGAAACCGTGGGAAAAATACTGGTGATGATACATTATTTTCTTCACAAAAGCAGATTGATAAACTGAAATTAGCAATTCAGGATATGCACTATTTATTGAGTCGAAATTATGCGGAAAAAGCTTCTTCAGAACTGGTTGGGAATCATTATCGATTAAAAGCCCGTCAAATTCAGGCCCTACGTGGTGCTTCTGCTTCAGAAAATCAGATTCAAAACAGAAAAAATAAAGAACTTCAAATTATAGATTTAAAAGATAAAACGGTTTATCTTGATGGTTTTAATGTGTTGATTTTACTGGAAAGTTTACTTTCTGAAGCTTATGTTTTTGAAGGAAGTGATGGCTGTTTTCGTGACCTTTCCGGTGTACATGGAACTTATAAAAGAGTCAACCAAACTCAAAAAGTAATTGAATTAATTGCTTTGTTTTTTTACAAGTCTCAGGCAGAACAATTAGTTTGGATTTTTGATAAACCTGTTTCAAACAGTGGAAGAATTAAAGAAATTATTCTGGATTTTGCTAAAGAAAATAATCTCAATTGGAATGTTGAGTTAGAATTTAATCCGGATAAATTCTTAGTTGAAAATACAGAAATCATTGTTTCTTCTGATGCCTGGATTTTGGATTATTGTAAAAATTGGTTTAATCTTGTTAAGTATTTGATTCGCGAAGAAAAATTATCAATTAATCTCGTAAAAATGCTTTAACTTAAACACAAATTACACAAATGTTCACACTAAAAAACACCAATAATTTATTGTAATATTTGTGCTATTAGTATTTTAAAAGAAAATGAAATGCTTGTCCGCAATTTCTCATATTCTATATCTTTTTGTATTTCTTTGCTAAGTTTATGCCCTTTGTTTAACTTTAAAACAGTCAAATTTTAATATTCTTTGTTTGCCTTTGCGTTAAAATATCGAATATTAGTGAAAACGGATATACATAAAATGAAATCATTAGAAGAATTTCTTCCACTATTTTCGGACAATTGGAAAGAAAAATATCAGGCAATTTTAGCGAAAGAACATCTGCAAAGTTTAGATGAAAATATCTGTACGTTTAAAGTGCAGACTTTAGATTGGAATTTGCCTTTTTTTAATGAAGAAATACAAATTGATCGCAATCATAGTTTTAATTTATTTACCCATATTTTAGAATCGGAACAATCAGATAAAATTAAAATAAAACAACTGGAAGAAATTCCTTTTGAACATTGGCTGAATATTTTAGGTCAAAGATTGACATCAGCAAGTTTACGAGACGAAAAAGCAATTCCACCTTTGAAAAGTTTGTTGATTGAAGCTTGTGAAAAACCTTTTAATCATGAAATTACCATTGCGCAAAGAGCTTGGGAAAAGCATGCCGGAAGAATGGAAGACCAATTTTGGGGCGAAGTAAAAGGAAATAATCAGCAAAAACAGCAAATGGTGATGGAGAAAATTAATTTTATTTTAGACAATAAAACCTGGTGGAATGTTTTTTTTCATTACAAACACGAATTGGTTTTTGAAGTCAGAGAAAAAAACGGTCATGGAATTCGCTGGAGCCACGGCGGAAAAAAATTAATCGGGTTTTTGGAGGTTTTTATTTATGAATGATTTTAAATTTATTTTAGTGCTTGTTTGAATTTAAATGAAAATAATTATGCTTGTCCGCAATTTATCATATTCTATATTTTTTTGTATTTCTTTGCTAAGTTTATGCCTTTGTTTAACTTTAAAACAGTCAAATTTTAATATTCTTTGTTTGCCTTTGCGTTAAAATATCGAATATTAGTGAAAACGGATATACATAAAATAATTTATCTCTCAGATTTAGCAGATTGATTTCTCTTTTTTAATCTGCTAAATATGAGAGTATTGTATAAAAATTCATTGAAAAAAATCAAAAGCTAATCATACAGAATTTAAATAAAAAAATACTACGTAAAAAGATTGCGTATTAGGCAGTTAATTTTGTCAACATAAAATAAAAGTAATGGATTTTTCTAATGAAAATTTTTCGCAAAACGAATGGGAGTCATGCCTCAAGGTTCTGAATGCCTTGAAAGATGAGCCATTTCTTAATCCCGATAATAAAACGTTCTCCGGATTAATTACGAAAATTCATAAGAATGCCAAAAAGCAAAACCGTCAGGAAAATTATTCTGAAATGAAAAGCCATGATTTGGAGATCAATTCTGAGTCTGTTTTGATGAAAAAAGCTTTGGTTGGAGTTTCTGATTTTTATGATGATGAGAAAAATGATATCCCGCTGTACTCCCAAAAAATAAAAGAAGTAGTTTAATTTGGAAAAATGGTATTCTATCATGAATAAGTTGTTGGTTCAATCCCGACCTTCTTTTGTTTTAAATAAATGCTTGTCCGCAATTTCTCATATTCTATATCTTTTTGTATTTCTTTGCTAAGTTTACGCCTTTGTTTAACTTTAAAACAGTCAAATTTTAATATTCTTTGTTTGCCTTTGCGTTAAAATATCGAATATTAGTGAAAACGGTTATACATAATAAATATGATGTCATGTTAAGAAAAATATTAAATTTTTTCAAAATTATAAAGAAACCTCAGGTTTTCTTATCTCTAAAAGAGCATGAAAGAATTTCTGTGGGAGAAGAATGCAAAGTACAGCAAGATATTATTCTTTTTAAAGAAGAAAAAAATACTGTAACGGATAAGGAGAAAAAAGAATATTTTCTTGAGAGAACAGGAAATCCACATGTTTTAAAGGCTGTGAACTATAAAGTGTTGGATAAAAGAGGAACAACAGAAACATTATTTATTTCAGAAAACAGTTTTATAACACATAATGAACATGAAACGCTTTACATAGAAAGCGAATATTTCATAAAATATATTCAGCAGGAATATAATCCGATCACACAGGCGATAGAAAATGCATACGACTAATTATATAAAACAGTATAAAATATTCTCTGAAAAAGATTTGTCGGAGATAATTGATGATAATGCATCAATAGAAATTTATGCCAGTAATACGACTTTTGATTTCGAAGTCATTGAAGGGGACTTACTTTTACGAGGAAGGGGTTGCACTTTTCCAAATCTTATTAGTATAGAAGGAAACCTTTCCGTTGATGCAGAAAATGGAGAGTTTCCAAAACTCGAAAAAGTCGGCGGAAACCTTACGTTGCACTGTACAGCAATATTGAATCAGCTTGAAAAAGTGGAGGGAAATTTTAAATGTATAGTAGATTTCAACTTTAAAAATCCGATAACAATCAGTGGTAATCTATCTGTGAAAAATGCTTTAGTTACAGTATGTAACAAAGCGTTGACGAAAATAAAAACAGTAATACCTGTCAATCATCAGTATGAAGTGGAAAGTCTTTCAGAAAAAGGAATTTTCAATATAGATATCTTTGGAGACGACATTATTATTCCACATCACGAGATTCAGGGTGAAGTTAATATTTATGGTAAAAATATATCCTTTCCGAATCTGGAATTTATTCATGGTTTACTGAAAATAGAAAGCCGTGATGAATTAGAAGCTCAGTTCAGTCACGATTTTCCGGTGCTGAAAAAAATGAAAGGAAATTTGAAACTTATCAAAACAAAATTATCTTTTCCTCAGCTTAAAGAAATAAATGGAGTTATTGACTTGAATATATCTTCGTATGCGGTTTTTCAAGCCATGGAAAAATCAGGGAATATAATAATCAAACATAACTGCGGGGCAAAGCTTTCTGAGTTGAAAGAAATAAACGGAAGTTTTAATAATTATGGTTTTGAAACCTGTTACTTGGATAAGCTTGAGAAAGTAAAAAATCGTTTTTGTGTTTTTAAAACAAACAGTCCGAATCTTACAGAAGTAGGAGATTTATTAATGAATATGGGAGCTGTCTATGATTTCAGGCATTTAAAAAGGATTAACGGAAAGGTATTATATTCTCATGAAACTAATTTTAATACTTTAGAATATCTTGGAAAATGGGGAGATGAACGAGTAAAATCAAATTACAAAGATTATACGTTTCCTTCGTTAAAAGAAATAGAACATTATTTGTATGACAAAAATGAAGGATTTGAATATAAAGCAAAAAACATTTATTTTAAAGTCAATGATAATCTATATGTTACCAAGAATAAATTTATTATTTGTAAACTTCCTTTCTATGAGATTTTTCATTTCCCGAGCTATCCTATCAGTAAATTGGTGTCAGTTTTAAAACTGCGACATCATCATTTTGGGAATTTTATTACCCATGAATATGAAAGAGAATGGGAGAGGTATGAAACTCCGTTTTTTACTGAAATTTTAAATAAAATTGAAAAGCTGTGGGACGAAGTCGAGCCTATGAAATATGAGGAGTTTTTATTCTGAAAAAGCCTTTAAAAGCTCAATAAACAGAGCACATGTAACGAGATATTTTTTAATACAAAATAAAACAAACAAAAAATGAATACATTAATCGATATTGGTATTAATCTGACCAATAGACAATTTTACAATGAGCACGAAGAGATTATCAACCGAGCTCTCGACAATGGAGTAGAGCAAATGATTCTTACAGGAACGAGCATTCGCGGAAGCAAAGAATCAGCGGAAATCGCAGCGGATTATCCTGAAATTTTATTTTCTACAGCAGGAATTCATCCACATGATGCAAAATCTTTTAACAATGAAAGCATTAATGAATTAAGAAAATTATTAAAACACGATTACGTAATTTCTGTAGGTGAATGCGGATTAGATTTTGATAGAGATTTCTCGCCAAGACCCATTCAGGAAAAATGTTATCGAGCTCAACTCGAATTATCTATTGAAATTAATAAACCTCTTTTTCTTCACGAAAGGTCAGCTTTTAAAAGATTCAACGAAATTACCGACGACTATGTATCGAAACTTTCAAAAGCGGTTGTTCATTGTTTTACCGGAACTTTAGATGAAGCAAAAACGTATCTGGATAAAGGATTTTATTTAGGATTTACCGGCGCAATAAGTGATACGAACAGATTTAAACATTTGGAAGAAGTTATCAAATATGTTCCACTCGACCGAATGATGATTGAAACTGATGCGCCTTTTATGCTTCCGAAAAATATGCCGAGAATGCAGAATCGCAGAAACGAACCGTCATTTTTACCCTATGTTGCGCAAACAATTGCCCATCTCAAAAAAATAAATATTTCTGAAGTTTCAGATGAAACAACCGAAGTCACAAGAAATTTTTTCAGAATATAAAAAAGAGCTCTACTTATGAAGTAAAGCTCTTTTTATTGGTATCAATAGATTCTTAATTTCTTGTAAATATTTAATCATCTGTATTCTACTTTATAAAGCACTGGAATTTAAACCATCAACTGACAACCAAAAACTATCAACTACTTATTAAATCACTTTCAAAGCAGCTTCCAAAGCTAATTCAATCATTGGTTTTAATGCCTTTTCTCTTTCGTCAGCAGAAATAAATTCCTGAGTTGGGATAATATCAGAAACCGTAAGAATAGTTGCTGCATTTTTTCCTAAATGTTTTGCGTTGGCAAACAATCCGAAAGCTTCCATTTCTACTGCAAGGCAGTTGTATTTCGTAGCAATTGCTGGCGTTGCAGGATCTTTTCTGTAAAAAATATCACTGCTGTGAATGTTGGTCGCTCTGGCTTTTAATCCTAATTCTTCAGCAGTTTCGTTAATAACGTCAAAAATATTTCCCTGGTGCGAAAAAATCTCTTCTTCAAATCCCCATGCGTATTTTGCATACGTGCTTTCGCTGGCTGCATTTTCTACATTTAAGATATCAAATAATTTTACGTCACTAGAATATCCACCACAAGTTCCGATTCTGATGATTGTGTCAACTTCATATTCTGTGTATAGCTCGAAAGAATAAATTCCGATGCTTGGGAAACCCATTCCGCTTGCTCCTACAGAGATTTCTTTTCCTTTGTAAGTTCCGGTATAATATAAAATACCTCTTGTTTGGCTTACTAATCTTGCGTTTTCAAGAAAATTTTCGGCGATATATTTTGCACGAAGCGGATCACCAGGTTGCAAAACAACTTTCGCAATCTCTCCTTTTTTGGCACTGATGTGTACACTCATATTTTTGTTTTAAATTTTGTACAAAGATAACAATTTGTGACTTGTGAGCGGGTAAATGATATTATTCAGGAATTTTTCAAATTATAGCGTATCATTTAATTTTCAAAATTTTTAAATAGAATTTCTGCATCTTTTATTTTGACATTTCTTAACGAGTGGGTTTTATTTCTTATTTTTGACAGATTCAATTTTATACAATGAAATTATATAAATTTTCTTTATTAATGGTGGTTTTGGGCGGATCGGCTTTTGCTCAAACCCAAAAATTTACAATGGCTGAAGCGGTGAACGGCATGAGAACTAATCTTGCGGTAAAAAACATTTCACAGTTTTCTTGGTCTAGCGACAGTAAATCTTATATTCAGGCGGTGAAAGGCGGATATTTGATGACTGATATTAAAACCAATAAGCAGGATACTTTGATCTCTTTGACCCAAGTAAATAAAAATTTTGCAGATAAAAAGCTGAAAGGTCTTCCTCCTGTAAAATTTGTAACCAATTCTGAAGCTTATTTTACGGCTAATAATCAAATGCATTGGTTAGAGAAATCTGGTAACGAATGGAAAGTAAAGCGTTCGGTAACCTTAGGTGATAATCCGGCTAATGTAAAAACGTTGGCAGATAATCAGACTTTAGTTTATACAAAAGGGAATAATTTATTCATCAACAAAAACGGTAAAGAGGTTGCGGTGACGAATGATTCTAACGAAAATATTCTTAATGGCGCTTCTAACGTGCATAGAAACGAGTTTGGAATCGACACAGGAATTTTCGCTTCTCCCAATTCTGAAAATGTAGCGTTTTACAGAATGGATCAGACCATGGTTGCAGATTATCCTGTGATTGACTGGTCTGTAACTCCGGCAGTGAATACCAATATTAAATATCCGATGGCTGGAAAAACTTCTCATCAAGTAACATTGGGGGTTTATAATATTAAAAATCAGTCTACAACCTTTCTTAAAGTGGATGGTGAAAAAGACCAATATTTAACAGCAGTTACGTGGAGCCCGGATTCTAAATTTATTTTCGTTGGGGTTTTAAACAGAGGTCAGAATCATTTAAGAATGAATAAATATGACGCTGTTACAGGAAATTTTATCAATACATTATTTGAAGAAACCAGTGATAAATATGTAGAACCTCAGCATCCGTTGACGTTTTTTCCAAATTCAAATACAGATTTTATCTGGCAAAGTCAGAGGTCAGGGTACAACCATTTGTTCCACTATAGTCTAGAAAAAGGTTTAATCGCTCAAATCACTAAAGGAGATTGGTTGGTTACCGATATCTTAGGATTTAATGAAAAGAAAAAAGAAATATATTATGTTTCTACCCAAGATAATCCTACCGAAAAACATTTGTACAGAATCAACTGGAATACGTTCAAAACCCAGAGAATGGACAATGCAGAAGGAGTGCATTCGGGAGTTCTGAGCAGCGATGGTAACTATTTATATGATACTTACAGCAATGCTACGACACCTAGAGTTGCAGATATTCTGAATACAACAACTCTAAAAGCGACCAATCTTTTGAAATCTGACAACCCATTGAAAAACTATGACCGTCCGGAAATTAAAAATATTAATTTGAAAGCTGATGACGGGACGATTTTATACGGAAAGGTTATTCTTCCTACTAATTTTGATCCGAACAAAAAATATCCTGCCATTGTGTATTTATACAACGGTCCGCATTTGCAGATTGTAACCAATACTTTCCCTGCTTCAGGTAATCTTTGGTATGAATATATGGCACAAAACGGATACGTTATTTTTACAATGGATGGAAGAGGTTCTTCAAACCGTGGACTTAAATTTGAGCAAGCTGTATTCAGAAACTTAGGAACGACAGAAATGGATGATCAAATGAAGGGTGTTAATTACCTGAAATCACTTCCGTATGTAGATTCTGAAAGAATGGGAATTCACGGATGGAGTTTTGGTGGATTTATGACCACGAGTTTCATGCTTCGCAAACCTGATGTTTTCAAAGTAGGTGTTGCAGGAGGTCCGGTAATCGACTGGAGCATGTACGAAATTATGTATGGCGAAAGATATATGGATTCTCCACAGGAAAACCCTCAAGGATATGCAGCTTCGAATCTATTGGATAAAGCTCAAAACTTACAAGGAAAATTATTGATGATTCATGGGGCACAAGATGATGTCGTTGTTTGGCAACATTCCATGAAATTTATCAAATCTGCGGTGGATCACGGTGTTCAGATGGATTATTTTGCTTACCCAGGACATCCGCATAATGTAGTTGGAAAAGACAGAGTGCATTTGATGCAAAAAGTGACCGATTATTTTGATTTGTATTTAAAGAAATAATAGCAAAATCCAGTCTTGTAAAAGGCTGGGTTTTTTGTTTAACTTAAAGTTTTATCAATAGAGTTGGGTTTAGCCCAACTGCAAAAAATATTGTTTCAATATTGGATTTAGCCAAAACTTATCATAGGTTTTGGCTAAAGCCTACTTGCAATATGTAAAAATAAAACGAGCTAAAGCTCATTCCTATTGAATTGAAATCTGCGTAATCAGCAAAATCTGCGAGAGCTTAAAGAAATTATTCGGGAACCCAAACACTCACATTTCCTGCCGGAACAGGGAAATCTGCCCAGCCGTCTTCTTTTATTTCTATTTTTTCCTGAGACCTGCCTAGTGCATCATAGAAAGTTTTACCAATATACTTTTCTCCCATTTCCATAGGTTTTTGGTAGACGTCTTTATTACTCAAAACAATAGCACAGCCTTGATGGTCATCATCGCCTTCACGAATCCAGCCTAGACAATTGGCATCTTCGAAATAATCTCTTTGAACTCCGTATGCATTTTCTTTTCTTAGTTTTAAGAGTTCTTCAATACCATCTACTTTTTCTAAAAATATTTCCTGCTCGTTTCCTTCACGGTCGGTATCTTTATAATGAGCGCCATACAAATCAGGATAAAAAACACAAGGGTAGCCATTTTCTCTCAATAAAATAAGTGCATAAGCAATAGGTTTAAACCAAGCTTCAACCGGCGCCTCCAAATCCTGCAAAGGCTGAGTGTCGTGATTATCAACCAGACTTACAGAATGCATAGGGTCGGCTTCGGTTAAGGTTTCAGATAAAATATTTCTTAAATCATAAGAACCCCCTTCTTTAGATGCTGTATGAAAATTGTTTTGAAGCGAGCTGTCAAAAAGGCTCATGCAACCTTCTGTAGCGTCAATGTATTTTTGTAATAAACTCAATTGTCCCGGAGCCCAATATTCACCCACCGCAAAAATATTTTTCTCAGAATTGGAACGCAACATCGTTAACCATTCTTTATAAAACTCAAAAGAAATATGTTTTAAAGCATCCAGTCTTACGCCGTCAAAATCGGTTTCGTCGAAATACCATTTTGCCCATTTGTTGAGTTCTTCACGCACATGAGGATTTCGATGTTCGATATCATTAAACATCAAATAATCGTAGTTTCCTTTTTCGTCATCAATCATTTCTTCCCAGTCGTCACCATATTCAGATTTTATTTTGTAGATGTGCGAATCTTTTCCTTCTGCATAATCTACACCGCTGAAACAGGTGAAGTTCCATTCAAACTCAGAATATTTTTTCTTGCGTCCGGGGAAAGTAAATTTTGTGTAAGATTCTATTTCGATTTCTGAGGAGATAATTTTTTCGCGATTCTCTTCATCAACTTTTACGGCTTTAAATTTTTCTAATTCATCTCCGCCTGCTTTATGTCCTAAAACAACATCTACAATTACCTGAATATTATTTTTCTTTAATTTCTGAATTGCCTTTTTATAATCGTGTTTGGTTCCGTATTTTGTTGCAGTAGAATTTTTTTGGTCAAATTCTCCGAGGTCAAAAAGGTCGTAGGCATCATATCCTACAGAATATCCGCCGTTTGCTCCTTTATAGGCTGGTGGAAACCATACCGATGTAATGCCGAGTTGAGATAAATATTCTGCCTGTTTTTCGGCATGTTTCCATAGTTTTCCGTCTCCTTCTGAGTACCAGTGGAAAAATTGAATCATGGTTGGGTTCATAGTTGATGTATTTGGTGAGATTATTTATTGAAAATTAATTTTTCAATTTTCAAACTCCTCAAACGGAATTTTAAGCTGTACTGAAACCTGCTTTTTTTCTTCGGTGTTGAGGTGTGATAATGACAATCCCAATAATCGTACCGCTTTATCAAAAGGGCGAAGCTCCCAGAGTTTTTTTGAAGTTGCAAAATACTGTTCGGGAGAGGTAAAATATTCTTCTTTCGTAAAACTTCGTGTAAACAGTGAGAAATCGTTGTATTTAATCTTCAAAGTTAAAGACCTTCCGAGAATTTGGTGTTTCTGTAAACGCTGATGAAGCTCCTTACTTAAATTTTCTAATTTTTCGTTGATTTGCTGTTCATCAAAAAGGTCTTCAAAGAAAGTACGTTCTACGGCAACACTTTTCTGTATGCGGTTGGGTTTTACTTCCGAGTGATGAATGCCACGAACGACATCATAATAATATCGGCCTGATTTTCCGAAAAGTCTCGTTAAATCTTCTAGTGACCTGTTTTTTAAATCTTTTCCTTTATAAATTGCGAGGCTAAACATTTTGTTGGCGGTTACTTTTCCGACGCCATAAAATTTTTCGACAGGCAGTTCTTCCAGAAATTTTTCTATTTTTTCGGGATGAATGGTTTTTTGTCCGTTGGGTTTATTGATGTCTGAAGCAACTTTAGCCAGAAATTTATTAATTGAAATGCCTGCGGAAGCTGTTAAGCCGGTTTGTTCAAATATTTTCTGACGAATTTCTTTGGCAATCTGATTGGCAGATTCTATTCCTTTTTTGTTTTCGGTAACATCGAGATAGGCTTCATCTAAAGAAAGAGGTTCTACCAAGTCGGTATATTCGTAGAAAATTTCACGAATTTTTCTGGATATCTCTTTATATCGAGCAAATCTAGGGGGGACAAAAATAAGATGCGGACATTTTTCTTTAGCCGTTTTACTGGGCATGGCAGAACGAACACCAAACTTTCGGGCTTCATAACTGGCTGCAGAAACAACGCCACGATGCCCGCCACCCACTGCAATGGCTTTTCCACGTAATTCAGGATGGTCATACTGCTCTACGGAAGCATAAAATGCATCCATATCAACATGAATTATTTTGCGGCTGGGCAAGGTCATTCCTACAAAATTACTGACAATTATTTTATCAGCTATTAAAATTTTTAATATAGATTTTTCTGACAGTGAATGGCATACGCCCCGACCTGAGTGGAGCTCTTTTTGTAAGCATTGGGAAAGTGGGCTGTACAAAAAAGCGGGAACGGAGGGCGGAAATAGGCGCCAAAAAAAATATCCCAATTATAATAACCGGGATATTCAGCATAAAAAAAATATAATCAATAATCCTTTTATTTTGAAACACATGAGCATAAATCGGCATCAAAAACATCTACATCACCAATATCTCCTTTTTGTGCAAAGTTGTAAATGGGTGGATTGTAATCTATAAATAAATCTGTAGAAGGTGCTGTAGCCAGAATATTACCTGAATATTTGATTCCCTGTAAGCCGTAAACTCTTCCTGAGGTTACAGAAATTGCTTCCAGATAATTCCCACTTGCCCAAATGAATTCTTCACACTTTACGGGTGTTTTATCGTCTCCTACAAATGCGAAATCTACTCCTCCGGCTGAATTTTTACCAGTGAAACCGCCTACGAAATACTGAGTATTAGAATTCCAACTGTTACCGCTTCTGTTATAGCTGTAAGCCATGGCATTGTGTGGGTCGCCTCTTTCTGCTAAAATGATTTTTTGAGTGTCTGCCGAAAACTCAATGTCTGTAATAGATTCTGCAACACCCGGAAGGTTGGCAATTTCTAATGAGGGTGCAGAACTAGGCATAGCTCCGCTTGAATTGAGGGTTAAAGAATAGAGATTTCGATTGGCAAGTGTGGTTACAGGCAATGTAATTCTCGTAAAATATAGTTTTACATTTCCGCTTTCATAATTAACACCTATTCCCCAGATTCTTTCGTCTTGTATGGTAATATCTGGTGTTCCGGAATCTGCCGCCCAAGGGTCGTAGGTTTGAAGTATAGAACCTGTCATCGATATTCGGTAAATTTTTCCATCATCGAGGTTGGAGGCAAAAAGCTGGTTGTTTATTTTGTCATAAGCAATATTTCCTATTCCGTTTAAACTTCCCGAAGAACTTGTATAAGACATTGGCAAATCTACAAATGGAGCGGTAGAATAAGTTCCTGCTGTCGCTTTGTAGATTCTTCCCGGAACTAAGTTCTGATAAGGAGTATTCATAAAGTTTTGTCCGTAGACTCCAGATGCTGCAAGGTATACATTGGCGGTTTTATCCATTGCAATACCAAATACTCTTCCTATTTTACTTAAAACCCAGTCTGCTGGTTTTGTTATTTTTACTGCGGTGCCGAGAGCGGGTGCCCAATCTGCACCCAAAGGTGCAGAAGCATTATTTCTGGTGTCATAAACTGCCCCTACAAAATCTGTAGGATTATCTGCATTGTAGGTAACAACAGTAATTCCTGATTGCTCGGTGTTGTTACCCAAGGGCTCGCACTGCGTTGTTACATATTCGCAACTATCTTTGTCGCAGCTGAAGAGTACAAACATACTCATTGCTGCTATTGTTTTTATAGTAATAAATTTCATGGGAGTTATATTTTTGAAAATGAAACACTCGGTTGATTTCTTATTTCATTATTTTCGAAATTATTGTGAGTGTTTCATTTTATGGGATTAATAATTTTCTACACAAAGAATTTTAAATTCTGTTCTGCGGTTGACACGGTTTTCTTCTTCCGAACATTCTACGTTGTCTGAACAGCGGTTGAGCAATTCTGTTTCTCCTGCGCCACGAGAGATAAGTCTGCTTCTGTCTATACCTTTGCTTACAATATAGTTGACGCTGGAGTCTGCTCTTCTTTGAGATAGTTTTTGATTGTATTCGTGGCTGCCTCTCCAGTCGGTGTGTGAGGAGAGCTCAACTTTTATTTTAGGATTTTTCTTCATTAAAGTCACCACATAATTAAGGTCTGCTTCTGAAGATTTTAAAATATCAGATTTGTCTAAATTAAAATTGATATTATTCAATCTAATGGCTTTACCACAAGGGTCTACACAAACTTCAAACTTAATGAATAGTGATTTTGTTCTGTCGTAGGTTGCGGTATTGATTTCTATTTCATTTGAGAAATATCCGTCTTTACTTCCTTTAATAGAATAGTTTGTGTTTTTATTGACATTAAAAATATACTCTCCTGAAGCCGATGAAATGGTATTTTTCTTAGTGTTTGAGGATAAATGGGATAATTCTATATTGGCTCCTTCAACAGTTTTTGAGGTATTGCACTCGAAAACTTGGCCTTTTAAGACAAAATTGTCATCCGTATATATTATTTCTTTCTGTATAACTCCACCGTTGGCTTTGCATTGGTCAAACTCTGCCTGCGAAATTTTGGTTTCCTGCAAATTCACATTATAAAGTTTACCTTTTACAGAATAGTCTCCTGCCTGAACATTATCAAAAACTACAACTCCAAAACTGTTTGTTGTGCCAGATTCTACAATGGTTCCGTCTTGTCTTTGGAGTACAACATCGGTTTTATCTAATAACTCACCACTTATTTTATCTTTTGCAGTAATTGAAATTTTGCAACCACAGACTGTACAAGCGGCAACACACATAGGCGGTTCATGTACTTTTTTGCAAACAGGGCACATTTGGCACATTGTACATTTTTCTTTGGGTGGAAATCTCAGCGTAATTCCGGCATAGATACCCGTAGAATTGATATTGCAGTTACAAGCTTTGTTTCTGTAAGTGGGTTCTGAATTTAAAGTATTACTTCCTAAACTATTGTTAAAACCATAATAATTTGATGAATATCCCGTTCCCGGATCTACCAATTCTTCTACTTTAAAATGATTGATATGGTAAATACCCAAATGCAGACCTAAAGATTTATTGATGAAATAATTATACTGCAATGCCACTTTTCCTGAGAAAACATTTTTAGCATCATAGCCGGCATGTTGATTAAGTGCAATATTCATCTGTGTTGGTACTGTGGGAATTGTTCCGTCAAGCATTGTATATCCTCCTTTAATATTAGAGATTCCACCTCTTAGTTTTAATTCGAGATTCCATTTATCGTTTTTTTTGTATCTCAGATTAGGGCCTATTCCCAAAAAGGTGCGGGAGATATAATCTTCGGCTAAATGAAACTGATTAATAGAAAAACTACTGTACAAAATATTGTTTGTAGGATAGGTACTCCTCGGATTATTCACTAAATAATCAAAGTCAATCCCAATTCCCCACCATCGGTTCATGTAGTAATCTACACTTCCGCCTGCCATCCAGTTTCCTTTATAGTCAATGTAGGGTGTATTGTTATTGTATACAGGAAATGCATCGTAACCTCCTCTTAGAGAAATTTGAAATCCTCTGTTGATATCATTCGTAGAACTTAAGCTTACAGTTTGTCCCCAAAAATAAGTAACACAGAACTGAAGTAGTATTAAAAGTATAATTTTCTTTTTCATTTTGGTTTAGTTTAATTGAGTGATAGCACTTATATAATCGGCAGTTTTTCCCACGTTGGCATCTTTTAAATCAAAATAAATGGTGTGGTTTGCGGTAAGAGTCTGTTCTTTAATAATCCACATAAAATTGCCGTTGTTTTCTGTGACAAAAATCAGATAGCATTGCAGTCCGACAGGAAATTTACCATAGGTTGTTCCTAAAGCATTTGGGATATTTTTAGCGAGAATAAATATTTGTGAAGCACTTCCGTATCCTGCGGGAACATTGGCTGTAATGGTTGTTTTAGGCTCTGAATAATTAGAAAATTTATCACAGTTAAACCATCCAAATCCTGGAATAGTCAGTACATATTTATTGGGATTTAATTGCGTATTGGTTACTACATCCCAGTTGTTGGCAGGTTCCCAAGTCAGAGCATCGTTGGTAATTACACCATTGAAGGCTTGCATTCCGCTTACAGTGCCCCCAGAATTAGCGGTAGATGTTTCGATAATAATCGGGCAGGTGGTAGTTAATGCATTTCCGTCTTTCTTTATATTGACATAAAATTCGCCACCGGATAAGAGCATTTCTTGTTCGCCAGACAATTTTATTCCCATGGTAGGTTTATTAGAAGCCATCATTTTTGCACGGTCGTAGATTTCTACAAATTCTAAAATAACGGTTCCTGTAACCGGAGTGCCATTTAATCTTAGGCATGTTCCGTTAACTTTTACGGTAGTTCCACGAGATGTTGTGTAAACATAATTAGAGAGTGAAGAATCGAAATGTGCAAATGCTTTCTCACTGGTCAATCCGGCATCAAACAGAGCTTTCAATCTTTCTGAAGAGGGAGGTGCAATACTTTCATCTATGATAATATCTTTGTTGGTACATTGTAAACATAATATTACAAAGATGATTCCTGTAAAAAATAAACTAAACTTTTTCATTGTGTATCGTTTAAATGTTTTTACAAATTTTAAGATTTTTTTAACATGAAAAAATCCCTAATTGTAGGGATATGATTTTAATGAAAGTTTGAAGTTTAATTGAGATTTATAAAATGGAATATTTTTATTGAATTGAGTCTTTTGTGATTATTAATTTTAAGTAAATTGAATTACAATTTCTTTCTTAAAAAAAGAAAAAATCATCCCCCAAGAGAGATGATTGATATCATTTTCGATTTAAACTAAACCTTATTTTAAAAGTTTATCAATTGTTTTTTGTATTTCAGGGTCTTCAGGAGAAATGGCATAATATTTTGCAATTTTAGATTGCTGGTCAATCACCATATATCTCGGAATCCAATTGAGCTCAATGTAATTGTTGAAGTCATTTTTCCAGCCCGTAGAAAACCAGTAGTTTTCTTTTTCTTTCATATTAAAACGTTCAAGACTGCTGTCGAATTTCTCTTTTGACCTTTCAAGCGAAAAGAAAACAAAATCTATGTTTGGATTATTTTTCTCCAATTCTTCAGCTTTTGGTAATGCGGTGAGACAATCTCTGCACCAACCCGCCCAAAAATCGATGACCAAAACTTTTCCTTTATGTTGATTTAATATTTCCTGAACGCTGATGTTTTTTCCATTTTCATCTTCCAGTTTCTGATTTAATGCTTCTTTTGAAAACTGAGTTTTCGATACTTCAGGTGTTTTTTGTGCACATCCCAAAGTGAAAATACTCAACATCATGAAAATCATTATCTGCTTCATATCTAAATTTTTTACAAATCTAAACAATGAAACGTAATTTTTAAATGAAATAATATGAATTGGCAGAAATTTAAGAATTGAAACTATCTATATTAAACAAAAAAATCTGCAACTTTCGCCGCAGATTTCTATTATTTTTTACTCACGTAATTCATTATCATTTGATTGAATTCTTCCTTCTTGTCAATCACTACATTAATAGGCCAGTAATACACCAAATCTCGCAGATAATCGAAAGTTTTCAAACGTACATAATCCTTTTCAGTCGTTAGGATTAATTTGTATTCACCCAATTTTTTGTACTCTTCGAAGATATTTTTAATATCAGTATCAGAAAAATTATGATGGTCTCTGAATTTAAGATGCTTTACACGCTGTGAAAATTTAGCCAAATGACTCAACAAAGGTTTGGGATTGGCAATTCCTGTGATGAGAAGAATATCGTAATAATTCAAGTTGTTGTCGGGAAGCATTTTTTCTCTTGAATAGACGTTTTCGTCATACCCAATGGATGAGAAAAATACTTTTTGACTGCGCTCAGGTTTTATTCTTGAGATATAATATTGCTTGGTTTCCTCAGTCAGTTCATCAGGGCATTTGCTTACCATGATGACATCTGCTCTTTTTGAGCCTGCCCTCGATTCTCTCAAATCTCCTGCCGGAAGTAGATGGTCTTTAAAATAAGGGTCATTAAAATCGGTCATCAAAATATTGAATCCTGCTTTGATGGCTCTGTGCTGCATGGCATCATCAAGAATCAAAACATCAAGGTCCATATCTTCGATTACTTTTTTGGCTCCAGGAACTCGGTCTTCAGAAACGGCAATCACAAAACGGTTTTTGAAACGCTCAAAAAGCTGCATGGCTTCATCACCTACAGTTTTATAATTGCTGTCGTAGTTGGTAACGTCATATCCTTTCGTCAATCTTCCGTACCCTCTAGAAAGAACTCCGGTTCTGTAATGTTTAGATAAAGATTTTGCCAAATACATCACCATTGGCGATTTTCCGCTTCCGCCCACAGAAAGATTACCGACATTGATAATCGGTGTATCGAATTTTGTAGACTTAAAAATTCCCAGGTCATATAATGTGTTTCGGATGCCCGTAACCATATGATAACCTAAGGAAAAAGGGTAGAGGTACCATCTTTTCATACACTGGCAAAAATAAGGATTTTAAAACCTATAAATGGTGTTTTTAATCAGTTTTCGAAATAAATTAACAATTTTTTTTGCCATCAAATTAAAGTATTTTTGCAGAAACGTTTAAGAAGTAAAAATAAATGGTAATATTTTATCATTTTGTGGGGAGTTTATCTCACATTTTATTTCTAAAATTTAATATTAATTGACTTTGAGATATTTTA
The DNA here is from genome assembly GCF_021010565.1 of Chryseobacterium turcicum. Classification (NCBI taxonomy): domain Bacteria; kingdom Pseudomonadati; phylum Bacteroidota; class Flavobacteriia; order Flavobacteriales; family Weeksellaceae; genus Chryseobacterium; species Chryseobacterium turcicum. The sequence continues at coordinate 571,764 of NZ_JAJNAY010000002.1, read as the reverse complement.
TAGAATTTTCATACAACGGAAAAAATTATTTTGGTTACCAGATTCAGCCGAATGATATTTCTGTGCAGGAAGAACTTGAACGAGCGCTTTCTACCATTTTACAAGAAAAAATTAAAACAACCGGAGCGGGAAGAACTGATACCGGGGTGCATGCCAAGAAAATGTTTGCCCATTTTGAGACCAATCAGGTTTTAAACAATCAGCTTACTCATAAACTGAATAGTTTTTTGCCTACAGATATTGCTGTGAAAAGAATTTTTGAAGTGAAAGATGATTTTCATGCACGTTTTGATGCAACTTTCAGAACGTATGAATATTATATTTCATTGGAAAAAAATCCGTTTACGCACGATTCTGCCTGGCAACATTGGCGAAAACCTTTAGACATTAATAAAATGAATGAAGCCTGTAAGATTTTGTTTGAATATGAAGATTTTACAAGTTTTGCCAAACTTCACACCGACAATAAAACCAATCTCTGCAAAATGTATAAAGCAGAATGGGAACAAAATGGAACTGAACTGAAATTTACCGTTTCAGCAAACCGTTTTTTGAGAAATATGGTACGAGCGATTGTCGGAACGATGGTAGAAGTAGGTTCCGGAAAAATACAGCCGGAAGATGTGAGAAAAGTAATAGAAGATAAAAACCGAAATTCTGCAGGAACTTCTGCGCCAGCTCATGCTTTATTTTTGGTGAATGTAGGGTATGAATTTTAAATAAAAATAGAAATGATTTCACTTATACTTGCCATTGGTGTTTTTAGATATTATCAAAAGTTAGCGGTCAGAAACGGAAAAGTTCATTGGAAATATGGTTTCTTGGGAATGGGGATTTGCCTAGGTGTACAATTAATGGTTTGGCTAATTTATAGATTAATTGAATTAATATTAAATTCAAATACCCCTTCTGAGGAATTAGATTTGTTTTCAGCAACACTTGCTACAGCTTTTGGGTGGGTTGCTTCTATTTTTACGGTGTGGTTTGTACATAGAAATCTTGAGAAATCCTGGAGAAAAGATGCTGTTTCCACGCACGAATCGGAAATAGACGGAATCGGAGTTAAGGAGAAGAAAAATATTTAATAGATATTTATCAGGAAAATAATAAATGTCTGATATTTTCTAGTTCAGTTTTTCAGGCTTTAAAATTATAATGCTGTATTTTTGCAGAGAATTTTTTCAAATTAATTCTTTACGTCAATTTCAAAAATGAAAAAACAAGATACGTGGGCAATTGTAAAGAGGCTGTTCTTCATTGGGATGAAGTTTCGTAGCTGGTTTATTGTTACCCTTATTATTTCCATCATTTTATCGGTTGTTTCTACTTACAGACCTTATCTTACGATGCAGATTGTAGATAATGATATCACAAAGTTGAAAGATAAAGCCTTGATGATGAAGCATATTTATGCTTTGGTAGGTTTGGTTTTTGCCGAAACGATTTTAAACTTCTTTTTAGTTTATTTTTCAAATTATATTTCGCAGAATGTTATCAGAGATATTCGTGAAAGACTTTATAGCAAACTGATTTATTTCAGAACGGCTTTTTTTGATAAAACTCCTTTGGGGCAGTTGGTGACAAGAGCCGTAGGAGATGTAGAAACTATTGCAACGGTTTATACAGACGGCTTTTTGATGGTTTTCGGAGATGTTTTGAGAATCATCTTCGTTTTATTTATGATGTTTCAGGTTGATGTGCATTTGAGCTACATTTCTCTTGCCATTTTACCTTTAATGGTTGTTATTACTCGTTTTTTTCAAAAGAAATTAAAGAAAGCATTTGGTGATGAAAGAACCTGGACTTCCAATCAAAACTCATTTGTGCAGGAAAGATTAGCTGGAATGCCTATTATTCAGGTTTTCAATAGACAGAAGGCTGAATTTAAAAAGTTTGATGAGATTAATATCACGTTAAAAAGCGCTTTACTGAGAACGGTTTTTATTTTCTCTTTGTTTTTTCCTGTTGTTGAATTAATTTCTTCTCTTTTCATTGGTTTTGTGCTTTTCTATGGCGGTTATATTACCATCAGTGCCGGTGTTGTGATTGCGTTTATTCAGTTTATTTCGATGTTGATTCGCCCTTTGCGACAGATTGCAGACCGTTTCAACAATATCCAGCGTGGAATTGTTGGTGCAGAAAGAGTTTTAGGTGTGATGGATGAAGATTATGAGATGCCAAATACCGGAACCGTAAAAAAAGACCACTTCGACGGGAAAATAGAATTCAAAGATGTTCGTTTTGCATACGATGAAAAGCAGGAAGTTTTAAAAGGAATCGATTTTAAAGTAAATCCTGGGGAAACGGTAGCGATTGTTGGTGCAACGGGAGCTGGGAAATCTACGATTATCAGTTTAATTACAAGATTGTATGATATCAACTCAGGTGAAATTTATATTGACGATGTTGAGCTTAAAGATTATGAACTCTATAACCTGAGAAGTCATATCGGAGTCGTTTTGCAGGATGTTTTCTTGTTCCACGGAAGTATTTATGAGAATCTTGCGTTTGGTGATGATGAGGTGACTTTAGAAAAAATAAAAGCGGGTGCAAGAGAAATTGAAGTAGATGATTTCATTGAAAGCCTTCCCGGTGGCTACGAATTTGTGGTGAGCGAAAGAGGTTCGTCTATTTCTTTGGGACAGAGACAGTTGCTCTCTTTCTTAAGAGCCTATTTATCAAATCCTAAAATTTTGATTTTAGATGAGGCCACTTCGTCAATTGACCATGAAAGTGAAAAGCTAATTCAGAGAGCGACTGAGAAAATTACCAAAAATAGAACATCAATTATCATTGCACACAGACTTTCAACCATTGAAAAGGCTGACAAAATTATCGTCATGGAGCATGGTAAAATCGTTGAAGAAGGTAAGCATCTTGAGCTTTTAAATAAAAACGGATATTACGCCACTTTATACAAAGCACAGCTGAGACACGAAGTTGAGGTTGAAGAAAAGCAAAGCTTATAATCCGTAAGGAATTATTTCTAAATCTTTTTTCCAGCTTTCCCCATATTTCTTCGTTAGATATTGGGCAACTTCCTGATTGTTCTTTTTTGCTTTTTCAGACATGAATGAAGTGATGACGCAGTTTTCGTAAACTATATGTACTCCGTATTTTTGTTTAAAACTGTCGTGATTTCGTGACATGATTCCAAACTGTACAAAGTACTTAGCTTTTTCATTAGAAACATTTTTTTTATCATTTCCCTTTTTGACTTCTAAAATTACGGGCTCGTTTTGTTGTGCCGAAACGGATATTGAAGAAGCTATAATAACCAAAAGAGACGCTGTTTTGAAGAAATTCATGGTGTTTATTTTTCTTTTTGATGTTTAAAATTACTGAAGGTTAAATTTTTCAGATGCTATTAAAATTTTTATTATTTAATAATTCTAATTTTAAAGCGAATTTTGTTAAATGATTCATTGAGAATCATTTAGGCAAAGTACGCCTCAGTGTAGGTTTGTTAACATTTAGTTCATATTAAATTCATGTTTCATTAATACCTATACACTTAGGTATAGTTTTTGCAATTAACAATAATCATTAAAATTTACCTCAACCCCTTTGCTGGGTTAAATATATTTGCTAAATTTATTAAAAATTTAACCTTATGTTGATTTTTATAGGGGTAAATAGTGAAACAAGTGATGATTTTATAACTTAAAAACAAAATATAAAGATGGATAATATTCAAGACGAATTTCAGGTCTTAAAAGATGAATTGAAAAAATTGAACATCGATGTTCAAAAAATTGTAAAAGTAGGTAATGGTAGTATGGATTTCCATGAAGTGTTTTACAAATCTCCAAGATATGAAGATGTAAAGACAGTTTATGTGCAGAGACATACGATGGATAACTTGATTTCTAGATTTAAAGAATGTTACAGTTAAAATATTAAATGCGCCTTAGAAAATTTTCTGAGGCGCATTTTTTTATATTTAAACTATCAGTTATCAACTATTACTCAAAATCTATATCCCAGCGAAAAACCGCTTCTAAATCCTGCCCAAGGGCCATCTACTTTAATACGGGCTCCGTTTGCATTAGTTTCTACCGTGTAATCTACAAAAGGAACATCCAGATTTTGAATTTCTTTTTTCAGCTGTACTTGCATTTCAGGAGTGAGAATTACATCACTTGTCAGCGTAAAGTCTCCTTTTCCGGAACCGTAGTGTGCACCGGCAATCCAGAAATCTAAGACAAAGCTGTGTTGTGTATTCAGAAAAAACTGTGCACCTATCATCAACCCGCCACTGTTACCATTTGCATCACCTAAACCTTTTAGCGGAACAGGATATGTGGTTCCAAAAGCATTGTAATCGAAAGTAAAATCAAAAGTATTGGTAGAGACTTTTGAATATCGGTAATAAGGTGCAAAATAAAACCCTTTGCCATAGCCTTCGCCAATGTAAAATCTAGGCTCAATGGTAAAATTGGTTGCTTTGATTTTAATATTTTGAAATTTTTTCTCATCTTCTTCATCCAGAAAAGCATTCATAAAAGGAACTTTCCCTTCCGGCACGGTTCCGAAGCCTACATTCACCGCAAACCAGCGGTTAATAGACCTCTCGTATGATACATTAATATTTCGGAAAGCATAACCAGTAACATTAGTTTTAATAATATTCATTTTATTTTCCGGAAGCGAAGTTTCGTTATTCATTATTCCCTGAGCTGTTGCTTCTGAAATAATGAAGTAGGGGATAATAAGAAGTAGTTTTTTCATGGCTTTACAATTTTAATTAAAATAAGAGAAAAGCATTTGTGTAAGTTCACGAATGAAAGAACAAAAGTTGATGAAAACGTTAAATCAAAAACCGTTCTAAAATCTTAGAACGGTTGCAAGTTTTATAAAAATAATTTTACTTCTTTATGAATTTAGTAGTTTCTTTTGTCGTTTTTGAGTCTGAAACTTCAATAAAATAAGAACTTGGAGGTAATTCTGAAATTTCAATTTTTTCTGATTTTAAATCTGCAGTTTTAATTAATTTTCCATCTAAACTATAGATTTTAACTTTAGAATCTTTTGACACATTCCCTTTTAATTGAATAAAATCTTGTGCTGGATTAGGGTAAATACTTAGTTTTTCTTTTAATTTTAAATCTGATACTGCAAGAAAAGTTTCATTTAAAGCTTGTGCAGCATTCGTGTTTTGTGGAGTTCCCTGAACGGTAATCACAGCATTTGTAGTACTTAATAAAGGTGCTTTGTGTAAATTGTCATAATAAGCGTAGGTTGTATTAAGAATCGTTCCTACCTGAACAGTAAATATAGTGAGGTTGAAACTCTGTATCGATTTTATCCTTAAAACATTGGGATAGGTTTTAGTTCCGATGAGAAGAGTTCCGGAAGCATCCGCAGATATATTAATGGTCCCTGAAAAATTTCCTGAAGCTCCTGTTGTTGCACTAAATGTTCCGGCAGCGGTATCGCTTTCAGAATAACCAAAAGCTGCAGGATAACTTATAAATGTTCCATTATTGGTAGAAAAATTGAGTGTAGCATCAGGAGTTACCAATCCTGTGATTTCAAGTTTTGTGGCGGTCTGTTTGTAGTAAACGGTACTTCCGCTACCTGTCATCTTAATAGTAGACCCTGGAAAAGTAGAAATATCTGTTGAACTAGGTGCAGAATAAGTGGCTGAAGATGCAGAACCAGCTGTTAAACTTGTATTGGTAAAGGTTGTATTACTACCCGTTGCAGAGTTATCAACAGTTCCGTTGATGTTGACATTGTTGACGGTTTCACCAATAATAGGGTCATTAAATGCTTTAGTAATCGTAGTTTGAGCAGATAAAAAGGCTGTTGAAGAAATTAAAATAAGGAGAGTTTTTTTCATTTTTAACTTTTTCTAAAGATAAATAATTTGTGAAATATTGGTCATAATTATTTGATTTTGAATAAAAAAATCCACTCAAGTAAACTCAAGTGGACTTTTAATGTGCGTTAAACCGATGTTTTTAGTTACTTAAAATCAATTGACGATAAGCGTAAATATCTTCTATAGTTACTACGGTCATATTTCTTTTTTCTGCAAAATCTACAATTTCCGGAAGTCTTGCCATGCTTCCATCTTCGTTGGTCAGCTCACAAAGAACGGCATCATCACCAAGATTTGCCATTTTTACCAAATCTACACTTCCTTCTGTATGACCTCTTCTTTCGAAAACTCCATTTTTTCTGGCAATTAAAGGGAAAACATGCCCCGGACTTGCAATATGTTCCGCCAAAGCATTTTTAGCAATTGCTGTTCTTATGGTTGTCACCCGGTCTTTTGCTGAAACTCCAGATTCCACGCCTTCCTTCGCTTCTATAGAAATGGTAAATGCTGTTTGATTTTTTGAGTTGTTGGTTTCCACCATCGGGCGAAGATTAAGGTGTTTACTTTTCTCTTCCGAGATGCACAGACAAACGATTCCGCTGCATTCGCGAATTAAAAGTGCCATGTCTTTTTCTGTAATGGTGGAGGCAGGGAAGATGATATCGCCTTCGTTTTCGCGGTTTTCATCATCTACTAAAAGGATGCCTTTTCCTTGTTGTAATTTTAGAAGTGCATTTTCTACACGTTCTCTCGAAGTAGCTCCGAACTTTTCTAATAATTTTTCCATGTTATTTTAATTTTAAGTTAAAATACACTTCGGTACATGGAAATGAAATACAACACAACAAGTCTATCAAAATAGTCTTATTGATTGTTTCATTTTCTTCTCCCATCCAGACTGTAACTGTCGGTTTTGGAATTTCACCAAATCAGTCCTTTCGTAAAAAAGGAGTCGCGGACTGTAACCGCCGGTAGGGAATTGCACCCTGCCCCGAAGAAAACTTATGCTAAGTTTTACTGTATGTTTGTTTTAATTGTTCTTTAATTCATTAATTTTTTGTTTAACGCACAGACCGTAAATTTCGGGAAGTTTTTTGAGATAGGGAAGAGGTTTGATTAAAAGTGTTAATTCTTGAAAAATTAATTTTAAAACACAGATTGTATGGCTTCTTTCAATACTTCAATATTGATGTCGTCGAGTTTTTTGAATTTTATACAGTAGCTTGTCACGCTTGCTTTACCAATTTTCTCTCCAAATGTTGAGGTTAAATATTTTTTATCTTCAATCCCCATAATATAGATAGAAATTCCAGTAGTATTGGCGCTCATCCCAATCTGATAAAAATCTCGGGTTTTTCCATCTGCATATTTCATGATATGAAGTCCGTACCCGATATTAGGATTAGAAACTGTTTTGTTTTCCTCGTTTTTACCGTCTAAAAACCATAGTTTACAACCAGGGATAAGCTCCAAAATAATCTGATGAAGATTTTCCAAATCACTGCGTTTTGGTTCTTTGTGGCTGTTGATATACTCTTTAATTTGTTCTTGGAGGGTCATTGTAAAAACGAAAATTTAAATTTATTTTACTAGTCAAAACTATATGAATACCCGATTTCATTAAGGTCGGTCTCTAGTTGTTCCCAGTCTTCAAGTTCTTCAACGATTGATAAAACCATATTTTTTGTTAGAGTTTGACCCGAGTAAATTTTTTCTACGGTTTCTAAAGGAATTCCGGATTCTTTATACCTATCTTCAAAATATTCTGTTGCCCAATCGATATAAGTCTGAGGATTTCCATCAAAGATATTAAGCATTTCTTCAGAATTATCTTCGAAGTTTTCAAGCTGTCCTGTCTGCCAGTTTTTTTGTTCGGTAGTCCACAGACAAAAAGTTGTTCCAATAGAATTAACAGGTTCACCAAAAATAAATTCATTAAAAATAGAAGGTAAATTGGTAGTTAGTTTTTGCTTGTCTTGCTGCTTATATTCGTGAGCGAAACCATTGATAACGCAATGATTTTGTGGGAATAATACAAGCATTTGGTCTCCGGAACCATCACGCATTTCAAAAAACTCTTCATGATCTGACCATTTATTGTTGTAAGAATAGTAACGGTATTCCCATTCTTGAGAGAGTATAGCATCTAAAACAGAAATAGCTTTACAGATAGACTTTAATTTTTTGGCATCGGGTAGAAGCTTGTAGTCTTTGGTAGAAATCATCTATTTATTTCAGGAAATTTATGGTTATTGTGAAATTCTAATTTACAAATTAATTTTAATCTTACTTATTTTGATATCTACTAATATATTTTATTTTCAAAAAAAGAGTAATACAAGAAGCTAAAACAAAGGGAAATGTAAGCTGAGTAAAATTAAATTTCAACATGAATAAGCTTATGACAAGTGACAATAATATAGCTGTAAAAGCCCAAATGAAATCTTTAATCTCTTTGCCTGCAAAAACTATTGCGCATAAAACAGCGTTAAAACTAAATAATCCAAAACTTATGTCTGCAACGGGAGCAGAAATACTGAATGTAATAATAGCAGATAATACAGCTCCTACAAATCCGTATAGGGCAGAAATAGGTGAACTAATAAAAACTGCGATAAAAAATATTATTCCAGAAATTAAACTATCTTGAAAAATAACCTGTCCGAAACCTTTAAAGCCAACTGTGAAATAATCAATTGGTGAAGAAATAGCTGTTGAAGACTCTGATAATAAACCTGTGCCGTAATTGTTTGTGAAAAATAGTATTAGCCAAGTTATCAGAACAAAAGGAAGTGTGAATACGGGTATTTTACGTTTTATGAAAAAATGCTGTATCACCGTTGCCAACGCAGCCCCAATGATTAAAATTATCCAACTTATGAATAAAGGTTTTAAAAATAATAGGGTAGCCACACCAACCAAAGCAGCACTAAAACCATACAGCCCTTTTTTGATTTCTGTCTGGTCATATTTCATCAAAATGGCAGTGGCAGTTCCACATATTGTTGCTAAAAGTGCCGCAACGCCCATCGTCCATGAGCCATAAAAAATACCAATTAAAAACAAAAAGCCAGTGAGTGAATTTTCCTGAAGCATTATTTGCCCGATACCTTTTAATAGTATATTTACTAACGAAATAATCGTTTTGCTAAATTTGTTTTTATTTAAATTTTGATAATAATTCATCTTTTTCGTCTGGTATATCATAAGCGTCAGCTTCGGTTAAATGTCCGTCTTGGCTGCTTATTCGGGTTAATTGTTTACCTTGTCTGAAAACAAGTTGAAGTCCGTGTCCCTGTTCGCAATCACATTCACAAGCAATTTGTATATAGATATCATGGTCTCTTCTATCTCTTCTTGAGATATAAATTTCTGTAGGTTCAATGAAGTTCCAAATTTCGTTAGGGTCTTTGATTTGTCTCAACGGTTCATCCGCTTCGTCAAAGTCTACAGCCTCCAGAAAATCGGTGCAGTTTTTATAAACAAGGTCAGAAATTGAATTTCTATCTTCATTTTTAAGTTTGAAAAAATGAGTTAATGCTTGGTCTGCTTCATCAAGAAAAGTTTTGTCAGCTTCAGGTTCGAAATCCATCAGTGTAATTTCCAACTTTTGGTTATCAAAGAACGGGATTTTAATTTCAGTGCTTTTTCACCAATCTGAAAAGCTGTCGTCCTGTGTCAATTGGCCTATTATTTTTGAAGTAATTTCTTTGCTCATTTTCGTCAACGGGTTTATTATTTTATTCTGCAAGAACATTCATGATGCTCACTGATGTATAGAATTGATTCTTTACAAAGCTCCTGTAAAATTTGAAGGTCAATATCGGAAAGTTTTTTTACATAAATACAAGCTTTACTCATTTTAAATTTCCCCAGATTGGGCAATAATAATTTGCTTTTTTCGGTATCAGAATAGACATACAACGAAAATGCAGCTTTTCTTGGTGAAAATCCTAAAACCGGTGCATCACCTTCGTGCCCGCTTGCATATTTATAATGGTAATTGCCAAATCCTATAATCGATGGACCCCACATTTTAGGCTCAGCACCAGACCATTCGCTCATCAATTTTATCAGTTCAAAACTGTCGGCCTTCTTTTGGTCTTGTTCTACATAAGAATTGATAAAATCTGTAACGTCGACTTTTGTTTCGTTGGTTTTATTTGCTTTAGCCATGATTATTAAATTTGAGAATAGTATTTGTCAATTTAGATGGTGTTACTTGTGTCAACTTTAAGGTTTCGCAGTTATTAAAAGTGGCAAAACTTTTTACCAATTCCAGAAAAGGTTTTAGCCATAATTCAAGATTTATTGTTGTGTTTTCAACGTGTAAATGAATCAGTTCAAATTCTTTTTCCTTTCGATGCGCTTTACAATCAACTCGTCCGATAAAAGTATCGCCAAATAAAATGGGTAAACAAAAATATCCAAATATTCTTTTTTCTTTGGGCGTGTAACACTCAATTTTATAATCAAAATCAAAAAAAAGTTTTATTCGGTCTCGATGAATGATTGAATTGTCAAAAGGAGATAAAAGCTGAATGCTTGAAGTTGCGTTGTCTAAAGATTTTTCAAGTAAATCATTTTTTATAAATATTGGAGGTGAATTTTCAATGTTTATTCTTTGTATCGTACCTTCCTGAAGCATTGACTTTAATATTTCTTCAACATTTTTTCTTATTAATCCTCCTGTTTTAAGATGTGTAATTTGTTTTATGGTGGTAAATCCATAGGCTTGTAGATATGTTTTCACTAGATATTCGGCAAATTCCATGTCAGTTGGTATTGATGTATCAATATTTTGAGGCAAAACATTTTCAGTAATATCATATGTTTTTTGCATTCCATTGCGATTCGAAATCATCAAATCTCCTTGTAGAAAAAGTCTTTCAAGTGCAATTTTTGTGGGTTTCCAACTCCACCAGCTGCCGGCTTTTTTTGTTTCTTTTTCAAAATCTCTAGATTTTTTAGGGCCTTCTGTACGGATGGTATCCAAAACATACTGCATAACTTTTGGGTCTGCGTTGTAATAATGGGTTGTACTTTGTTTGATGTCGAGCATTTGAGGCAAGGCAAACCTAAAATCTTTCATAGGAAGATAAGAAGCAGCGTGAAACCAATATTCAAATATTTTTCGTTCTTGTACCAACTCATTCAAATATACAGGTTGATAGTCTGGAATTCTAGTCCAAAGAGTATGATGATGAGCTCTTTCAACAATTGATAGAGTGTCTATTTGTAAATATCCGAGTTGTTCTAATGCGGTAAGTACAGCATTTTTTCCTGTTCCGAAAGGATTAGGTTTTGTTAATCCTTGGCTTTCTAATGTTAAATGTCGTAGCTGCGATAAGGTTAATTCTCTTTTCATTAAGGTATTCAAAAATTGAGAGGTAAGTGTCTATTTATCATGAAATTAAAAGTGAAAAATATTAAAAAAGAATAAATTACGGATAATCATATATTCTTTACATTCAAATTAATTTCATTGTGAAAAATAGAAATAATAATACTGCAAAAATTAAGATGATATAACTTTTTAGTTTTTTTGCAATATCCATTGGATTGTCTGAATTTTTATATTTTTTTGTTTGCCACCTTATATAGAAAATTAAAAATATTATTATTGCTAATAGTCCCCAAAAATATTCTTTATCTGTAATTTGGCTCATGTCTCATACGAAGTTAATGATGTTGCTGATTAGCACTCTGTGATTGTTAAAACTGTTTTTGTTTGCTCATTGATTAATTCTTACTTAGCAAAAATTGAGTTGTTTAATAGTTATACTCTTTATGCTTAGTTATATTTCCTTTCATAATAATCAACCCAGTCTTTTATTCTTCCAACAAACATTTTAAGATAGTTTTCGGTGAAAAAAATATTAGACCAATCAAACCTTTGTGCTTGTACACCGAGATAAAAGATAAAAATCGCTGCGCCAGCTTCAGGAATTAATTTAAGCTCGCATTCGGATAAAGACCTTGTTTTTTGGTAACCATTTAGGAAACTTTGTGCTTTTAGCTCATATTCATCTTTATCAGACTCAATGAAAAATAGTTGTTTGCAAAAATAACCTACATCTAAAATAAATAACCCATTTCCGCAATTATCAAAGTCAAAAATAGTAATCTCATTGTCATTGTTTACACTCAAATTATCATACCAGATATCAAGATGCACAATTCCATTTTGAATTTCTGATAAATTACGGTCTTCAAGTTTTTTGGATATTTTCGCGCTTATTTCTTTTAAAAATCTCATTTCATCTAAATCTTCAGAAAAAAATGATTTTATAAGGTTATAGGATGTATATAAAAGTGTTTCAGAATTATAATTTACCCTTTTGATTTTTTTATTCTCCGTAATGTTGTGAATTTTAGCCATTAATGAGCCAATAGAAAAGCACGTTTCACTTGACATAAAACGCATTTTTTTGCCTTCAGCGAATGAAAAAAGTACAACATATCGAATGCCTTCAGGAGCATTGATTTCTTGAATAAGATTTCCCTCTTTATCTGAGATTGGAAATGAAACTGAAAGAGAATTTTCTTTAAGTAAATTTAATAGTTCTAATTCTTGCTCAATTTCAATTTTGGTTCTCCATTGATGACAGTACACTCTCACAACAAATTTTTCGTCGTTGTTTGAAATGAAATAAGTGTGATTGACGCCAGTTCTAAATAACTGACAATTAAAATCATTGCTTAGGAGGTATTTTTCCTTTATAAAATTACATAATTCGATTTCTGATACTACAGAAGCTGTTACAGGAAAAGTGGTCATTGAGGGATTTTTTTATTATTGTCGCTAAGACTTTGTGGTTTTTCGAAAATTCAAAACCAAAGTTCCTATTCTCTCAAAAACCGCTTTCAGCAAGAAGCTGTAGCTTTTTTCAACGGAACTAAGTTAAACAAAATTGTGGAATTGAAAATATGGGCTAATAAATTATCAGGAAAGTATAATCAAAACCAATTTAAATTTCGCCGATTTGTAATTTTAAATCCAAAACTTAAAGAATTCTTTTAATTAAAAAACCGCTCAGAAATTGAACGGTTTATTAGTTACGTAAGTTAAAGAAAAACAGATGCTGTTGATATTTAATTCGTATTAATTATGCTTTATAAAAAAAGAGGTCAATGCATTGTATAATATTTCGGGTTCTTCTGCTGGTACGTTGTGCGATGCGTTTTTGATGTAGACCAATTCTTTATCCTTTTTAGGAACATTTTTGAGTGCTTTATAAATCATTCTGCCAGATTCTATCCCAATAGCATAGTCCAAATCTCCCTGAAGCACTAAAGTTGGTGTTTTAATCACCGCAAGTTCATCCAAGATATTAAGATTGTTGTAGGCTTCCTGACCATGAAATACTTCATTGATGTACTCAAATCTTGCCATAGATTGTTCTATCAGTTCAGGCGTATATTTATTTCGGGTATAGAAATCGGGGTCTTTCAAAAGCTTTTCAACTTTCCCTTTCTTGTTAGGTTGCGCCCAATACACATCAAATCCTAATTCTTTTGGAAATACATATCTTATCGTATTCATATCATTAAAGAAACTCTTGAATCCACTTTTTTCTATAACGTCTAATTCTTTTAAGATTTCATTATACCGTTTTATTTTAACTGGGTCATTGGTTTTTTTGATGAGTTGATTGGCTAGTTGCTTTTCATGTTTTATTAATGCAAGACTATTGTGTCGGATGTTGGCAGTCCCAGAATTACTGATGAATGCATTGATTTTTTCCTGATGTTTTATCAAATACAAAAAACCATACATGCCGCCCCAAGAAGAGCCCAGAATATTTATTTTTTTGTTGGGATATTTAGTTCTGATATAATCTACTACAAGGTCTAAATCTTTTACAAATTGGTCTGTGGTCAACATCGATTTATCTTTCCATTCGTCTGATTTTCCGCTTCCTCTTTGGTCAAAATAAACCATTAAATAATCTTTTTCGAAGACGTCTCTATAAAATTCGTGATCGACATTAAATGCACCTGGTCCGCCGTGAAGCGTTATAATAATAGGTTTGTCAGGATTCCCAACCACTCTTGTGTAGAGGTTTGATTTTTCTATCGGGATAAAAAACTCTGTGTCTACGGGATCATTTTTTTGTGAAAAAATCGAGATTGATAAAAATAAGAAAAGGATAAAGTTTAGTTTTTTCATTGAGGGATAATTGATTTTAATTAATTGTAAAATTTATAAAATAGGTTGTTTGTAATTATTGATGAGTGTTTTAAATTATTTCTTAGTAGATAAAATTTGATTGATTTTAAGAAGCATTTCTTTAGCATTGGTATTTTTAGGGTTTAATTCAATACATTTTTCATAATCTTTCTTCGCTGATGTATATTGTTTATGGTTAAAATAATATTCGGCCCTGCTGTCATATACATTGAGCGACATTGGGAATTCTTTTACATTAAGATTGAAAACATAGAAAGCAATTTCGCGTTGATTCTCTGCATAAAACTGATATCCTAAATTATTCAGAGCATTTTCAAAGTTAAAAGCTGGATATTCTAGTTTTAATTGCCCGTATAAGACCAAAGCTTTGGTAAAATCATTATTGCTAAAAGCATCATATAATTTTGTCTCTACAGTTTTAAGTTTGTCCATAGGAATGATTAGCTTTTTTTGGTCTTTTAAAATTGTTATCCCCGTCAACTCATTGTTTTTATTGATGTCAAAACGGATGAGATTCGGATAGTTGTCAATCATAAACGTTTGGTCACCAATGTAATAGGTTTTGTTTTTTTCAATTCCTATATCTTGCTTTAGAACCTGTGAATTGATGTATAATGCATTGTTTTCCTGAAAAATTGTATTCATCCCGATTCCGTTATAGCCAAAAAGAAATTCGGTATAGACACCGCTAACAGCCTTCGCTAAATTTTCTGGTACTTTTTGTACTTTATTTTTATCTTTTGGAAGATTCCAGTCGAGAGTGCTGAACACTTTGTTTTTGACGTAGCTCATCAAAGGATACCTGTTGGGTTTGTCTCCGTTTGCCAAAATGATAATGCCGCTGCCATTATTCATATTCGCTAAGACATCTCCGCCCACGCCCGTATTTGCCCCATCGTGGAAAAACCATTCCTGATTTCCAAAGCCTATGCTACGCTGCCATCCATATCCCCAGCCTCTGGGACCCATAAGTGTCACAATATCCGTAACTTTTCTGGCAACGTTGGTAGAAATAACTTTGTTTCCCTTTCCCATTAAAGCTTTTTGCATTTCTATAGCTATAGCAGCAAGGTCGGAAGGGGTAGACCATAGGCCTGATGGCGCTACCTGTGGCGTGATGGGGATTCCCGTTTTTATTATTTCTCCATTATCATTGTGTGCTTTGGCAATATTAGTCAGAAATCCTTTTTCATTGGGTTGGATCATCGTTGAGTTCTTAAGTTGCAAAGGGTCGAGCAGGTATTCTTTTACAATTGCTGACATCGGCTTATGTAAATGATCTTCCAGGGCAAGCTGTACAATCACATAACCGCCACCACTATACTCCCAGTTGGTACCCGGCTTAAAAAGAAATTTAATAGGTTCTTTGGTTCTTGGCAACAATATTCCATTCAAACTTTGCACAATAGTAGGTATAGAATCACCCTCATAATAGTCGTGAAATCCACCTTGTGATGTTCCCGCAGTATGTGACAAAAGATGTTTCCAGGTCACTTCGGTATTTTTTGTGAAATCACTTTTTGGCAACTCCCATCTTTTAATATATTTTGAGATAGGATCGTCTAAGTTAATTAGCCCTTTCTCTTCCAGAATGGCACATACAATTGCTGTAATGGGCTTGGATATTGAAGCTGTAGAAAATGCTGTATTCACATCGATTTTCTCAGCTGAAACAGCCTCTTTTACTCCCCATTGATTTGTCCAGATTACTTTATAATCTTCAAAAACAGCAACGCTTAGCCCATTAAGCTTTTTTTGCTTCATTAGTTTTTCTGCGGTAATTTTCAGGCTATCAAACGTTGAATCAATCTGTTTTTTATATTGTTTTTTGTTTTGCCCATATCCCGTCAGAGAAAGGCATAGTAGTAGAAATACTATAATTTTTGGATTATAAATAGTTTCTGTACAAGTAGTTTTCATTTTTTTTAGTTTTTTATATAGTGGCTGACTCGCAATTTTTAATGCTTGTTGTCATTTTCTTGCGTTATTAGTTGTTGAATGCTTTATTGCTGGAAAAATTACCGTCAATGCTGCAATTTCATTGGTTATCACATTTTAACCACTTAATAAGTGTATCCATGCCGACTACATTATTTTCAGCCAATAATTCTGTAGCTTTTTGAAGCTGACCGTTTTGTAGTTGAAGGATAATGTTTTCGTGTTGATTGCTAGATTTTTCGACTGTTTTTTGCATTGCCATATAAGCGTACTCATAGCGTTGAGACTGGCGATGCAATGTTTTTATCATTTTTAATAACCTTTGATTGGGGCAGTTTGAAATCATGAGAATGTGCCATTGTTCATCTAATTCTACCACTTCTCTAGGCGATTTAGAATTGATGATTTTCACATTAATCTGAGTAAGTTCCTCCAACACTTTTTTTGTAGGAATACCCGATAACTCCAAAGCAAAAGATTCTAATTTTGCTCTCAAAGGATAAATTTCATAAATATCATCTTCCGAAAATTGGGCTAATCGATATCCTTTTCTAGGTTCAGAAATTACAATTCCTTCCCATTCTAGTTGCTGAAGTGCATCTCTGAGTGGCGTTCGGCTGATGTTTAGCAATTCTGTTAGTTGTATTTCGCGCATCGGTTCGTTGGGCATTATTTTGCCATCAATGATAAGTTGCCACAATGCTTTTATGATTTGACTTTTTAAAGATTCTTGTGTGATCATATTTTAATTGCATATTGTATACAATATGCAAACATAGCGATTTTTGATGGAGTATGATTATATCTGTAAATGTTTTTGTTTTAAATTAAAAACCGCTCTGGGAACTGAACGGTTTTATACTGTCTGTATGAGCAATGCGATTGCAAAAGAGTGAGAGCATTTCCAAAACTTCCAAACATTGATATTAAACTTGTTTAAACTTTTTATTTAACCACAAAAGGCACAAAAGATTTAGATATTTCTATTAAAGCTTATATTTAAAATGAAAAAAGAACACATAAGCTTTCAAAAATCTTTGATTTTTATTCTTTTGAGAGCTTTGAATATCTAATCATGTACATTTCAAATATCTTTTGCCTCTCTTTTGCGGTTAAACGAAAATTAGTTTAAACAACTTTATTGTAATATTCATTTGTTCTATATAGTTTTCCTTATTCTTCCCTCATTTTCTGAATATACTTTCTAGAGTTTTCGGCTTCAGTTGTATTAATTTGAAATTTGAGCGCTTTTCCTAATTTATTTTGTTCGTTGGTAAATATCTTTACCATAATTAGCAATGCCTTCCAATTGTTTTCAATATTTGAATCTGAATATGTTTTTAAAATATTTTCATAAAGTGGTTCGGGTATTAATTTCTTGGCAAACTTTCCTGATTTTCCAAGTGAAATTTGGAACTCGTGTTCGTTGCCTATATTCCATTCGATAAGTTGCCAAAACATAGGTCTTACCACATTTTCCAACATATCTTTTGCGTAGATTATCTCTTCTCTTTTTAGTCCTTTTGCAACATTGGTAATCGTCCACCAAAACTCATTGCAAACTTCCGTAAATTCCCGTTGACTAGGTTTTTTGATATGATAATCTTTATCAGATGGCTTTGATGGCTTCTCAAACCGATGGTCTTTATCTAGCCAAACAAACGTTAAACTGTCGGTTTTAAAATGAGATTCAAATTTATCTGAAGGAAATAATGTAAGGTCAATTCTATAATCTTCCTCAAAAATCATTAAAAACGCAAAAGAAAAATTGTCTTGATTGACATCTTTTCCTAATTCCATTTCATCCGGAAGTTGTTGTAAAATAGGTTTTCCTAACTTTTTAATCCAACTTCTGTCATTTAAAAATGAATTGAAATCATTAACGATAAAAACAATATCAATATCTTGATATTGGTCAGGACAAACGTTGGGATTTGCTCTTGAACCGTTTAAGATGACCGCTCTAATTCTTTCATCATTTTCGGCAAGTTGTAGAATTTTCTTTTTTGGTTTTTCTGTTTGCATCGTTGGTTTGAGAATTAGGGCGAAGGTTTTGGCAATGCCATGCTAGCAGCGGTGGTTTATTGATTTCAAAGATTTCCACTCGTGTTCAATGTTTTCCATTAAAATAGCGTTGTCAAATTTTATGCTTCCTTCTGGAAATATGTCTTTGTCTTCAAAAAAACTTGATTTTACGTTTTCTACTTCAAGAGGTTTTACTTCCCATTTGTAAGTTTCTAATTGTAGCCCGTCAAAATCTTTTCCGTTTGGTGAATATCCTATCGAGCCTTTTTCAAAGAACTCCGAAACATTGTCTAGTGTTTGGAAAATAGAATTTTCGTTTAGTTTGTCGGACAGTTTTGCATCAATTTCGATAGTTGTATTGTCCGAACTTGTAAAGTCTAAATGAAAATGATTGTTTTGTTCTAAGACATTGAATTTTGCTAAATAATGTTTTCCAGGAAATATTTTTCCTCCAACAATTGCATTCAGTTTTAATGATGTATCTCTTCTCGGAATAAAAACGCCTTCTTTAGTTTCTCCGTTTTCGTCCCATTCAACAGCAATTCTGTGAGCTCCATTTTCAGAATTTACTCCGAGAAAATTTGGCAAGCCTTTAGGTTTAATATTTTTAAGTCTGATTAAGCAAATTCCAACGATGGCTTTGTTATTATAAAGTTTTGGTCGAAAAGGTTTTGGTAAAATCTTAGCTACGAACTCGGGCTCTGCAACATAGTTTATGAGCATTCGTCTTTCAATAATTCCGTGTATTGTTGGTATTTTCATTTTGTTTCGAGAGTTCTGTTAGCATTGCTGCTCACGTTTCGGGTATTGCTGAAGTGCGGGAATTTTTGTAGCGCTGCTCAATAGAAATCCTCAGTTCAAATATAA
The DNA here is from genome assembly GCF_021010565.1 of Chryseobacterium turcicum. NCBI lineage: Bacteria > Pseudomonadati > Bacteroidota > Flavobacteriia > Flavobacteriales > Weeksellaceae > Chryseobacterium > Chryseobacterium turcicum. The sequence goes on along the minus strand of NZ_JAJNAY010000002.1, from coordinate 552,913 downwards.
ACAAAAAGCTGAATAGAATTACTTTTGCCCTGCTTTTGGCAATACTTTGTTAGCGTAAGTTGTTGTTTTTTTGTATTTCGAGATTTATTCCAACTAAAATAATTGATATAATTATTGGAGCTAATATAAAATATAGTTCAAAGAAATTTTCATTAAAATTCTTAAAACTGTCAAATATATTTGTCCAAGATTGCAATCCGTTTGTAAAAGTGAAGAAGCTGAAGTATCCAATTATACTTAAAGATAATAAAGCAATTTTTAATTTTACTTTCTCATACACATTTGATACTAATTGTATGGATAATCCAACGAATCCACAAATTCCAAAAAGTATTAATATTATCATAATTAAATCATCTAATGTTGGATTTTTCAATAAGTCAGAAGATAGAGTAAATAGAAAAATTAAACTAATTCCAAATAAATATAATGCAGGCATTATTCCAAATAATGTCAATGTCTTAATTATTATTTTTTTTATGTTTGAGGTCATTTTGGAAACGATTGTTGCTAACAACCAAATTTCAGCATTTTGCCAATATCTTGTTAGGGTTCTGGTAATCTAATTGTTTATTTAGACTATTTTTCAAAAGTCCATTACAGTATCTAATCCTCGTTTTAGGCCTGTGAATGTTCTTGCTTTTTCTATGGCAAGTAAAGCTCCTTTTACATAGGGCTCTGCACCTGCTCCGGAATCGTGGCGGATAATAAGCTTTTCATCTTTAAGCCCGAAAATGGTTTCGATAGAAATCACGTGCCCCGGAAGTCTTATAGAATGTACTTGTACGCCATCTAAGTTTGCGCCACGACTTTCTTTCTGACCAACCAGCTCTTCGCTGGAAACGTGTACCGTTGGCTTTTGGATTTGCGAAAGCCTGTAAGCTAGTTCTCTTGCAGTACCGCTCGGGCTGTCAATCTTATCTTCGTGAGTGTAGTCAATAATTTCAAAATTGGGAATATACTTAGCTGCCATTTCTGAGAATTTCTGAAGTAAAACAACCGTCATGGCAAAGTTCCCTACTGCCAGTACTGAAGTATTATTTTCGAGGGCTATTTTCTCTATTTCCTCATAGTCTTTGTTGGTCAATCCCGAAGTGCCAACTACTACACTTCTGCCTTTTTGAATCGTTGCAATAATATTCTTCTTTCCAATTTCAGGACGTGTATAATCCACTAAAACATCAAAGTCTGTTTCTGATAATGCCGTTTCAATATCTCCGAAAATTGGAATATCAGACTTTCCAAGATCTAGTACGTCTGCTAAGTTCTTCCCTTTATGTGTTCTTGATAATGCTCCTACCAGTTGCATATCTTTGTTATTGAAGACTCCTTTGCTCAATTCTGAACCTGCCCAGCCAGTGGCTCCAGCTATAAATACTTTTATCATACTTTTATTTGTTTTGATATATGCGGAATTTTCTGTCGTCTGTTTTTGTGAGTGTTTGGACGCTAAGGTTTTGACGCTTGATGATTTTTTTTGCTTTAATATTGAATCGTAGCACTTTAGTTTCGCATTTTGCCAATACAATGTTAGCAGAAGTTTTTATTGATATGAATACTCTTTACTTTCCTCTAATTCCTTTTGTATCTGCTTTTCCCATTCAATTTGTTTATCTGCAATTCTTCCATAATTAGTTTCGTTATTATACTGCAATCTTCTATTTGAAAAATCAGTTGCAGATTTTTGATTTAATTCATCCAATATCTCGAATCCTTTAAGAATCTGCTTTCTCTTATTTTTTAGTTCTTTTCTAAAATTTCTTGCATAAATTTCACTAATATCAAAAACTGTTTGCTGATATTTAAGTGATATTTCTACATCTTTTGTTGTATTAATCCATGATGCAGATTTAATGAAGTAATTTCTTACTTTTTTATTAAAATTCTTTGTTAGAAAGTCAAATCCTTTGATATTTGAATCGATAGAAAATTGTCCATAAGATAGTTGTTCATTCTCTTTTGTAGTTTTAATTCCAAAATCATCAATGGTTAATTTTTTGCTTGGATTCCATAAAACTAAATTATCATCAATGGTTTGAGAATGGAAGAGGCTAAATGTTAAAAAGAATAATATTATATATCTAAAATTCATTTATTGACTGTTTTTGTGTGAAATTTCCGCATTACGCCAATATACAATTGCGCTATGCTGTTTTTATTGTAGTGACCTGTTTGTTAATGATTAAATTGAAATCTAAATATACTACTTCCTTGGAGGAAATCATAATTTAAAACAAAGAAAACCGCTCTGGGAATTGAGCGGTTTTGAATTTTTGTGGGTACAAGCGAGATGCTTGTACGAGCGTGGGCTAAAATTTTTCGTCAGCTCCTTTTTTTTCTGAATTGTATTCAACTAATGTTGCAAATGCTTTTTTTAATCTATCAACTAAAGCTTGGTCAGCTGTAAAATTGAAAGGGGCAGAGTAGTCATTATAATTAGGTCCGCTAATGGATAAAAAATCTTTTTCAGTGCCATACTCTTTTCCTTCCAATACGGTATTGACTAATTTTTTCCCAGTTATATAAAAATCTTTTGAATATTCATTATTCATTCCTTTAACTGTGTTTAAATCGATTGTTGTAAAATACCATTCATTCATTTTAGCTTCTTTTTTGTAGACAAAAATGCCATTACTGTAAGAAACAAAGTGTCTGAAATCACCTAATGTCCCCGCTAAATTTTCTTTCATTTTTCCTCCAATCCAATCTATGGTTTCCTGTTTGGTGGGTTTAGCTGCTGCTTTTTCAGTCGAAGGTTTTGTAGATTTTACAGTTGATTTTTTCTGAGCGTTTAGATTCATACTTGCAATTGTTACTAATAGTACAACTGCAAATTTTAATTGCTTGGTCATAGTTTTTGTTTTTTTATTTGATTTTCTGTTGATTATTTAGTTTTAAATTGGCAGAAAATAGAGTTTTAAAGATAATAAAAAGTCACGGATTGTAAATCTGCTAGATTAAGATTGTTTTGCATTTTTATAGCTACAAGCGAGACACTGCACCAGTCTAGAGGAAAAGTAACGGATTACAAATCTGCGACATGGGGTAGAATATTACTCTACATTGTTATAATATAAAATTGCATCGTGCCAATGTGAAACTACATCGTGAAAATGTAAACTTACATCGCAAGAATGTGAAGTTACAACGTACGAATGTGAACTTACAATGGAAGAATGTGAAAATACATCGAAAGAATGTAAACTTACATTGCAAGAATGTGAACTTACAACGGAAGAATGTGAAACTACATCGTAAAAATGTGAACTTACATCACAAGAATGTTGTTTTACAACGGAAGAATGTTACTCTGCATTGCGATAATATAAAATTGCATCGTAGCAATATGAAAATTATTTTTATGAATGTCCGTAATTAATAATAACTTAATTTTTAACAGTTTGTTTGTCATTCCGCAGGAAACCTAACGTAGTGGTTCGACGAAGTTAATCTAAACTGAGTTATTTTCAGTGTGTTGAGATTACTCAGTAATGACAAAACGACTGCTGATTTTAGCGTTATGCTTAAAGACGGACATTCACAATTATTTTTATCAAATTAAATTTCTTTATTAATCAGATGGCCTCTGGATTTTAAATATTCATCAATTTCTATTTCAAATGGAAGTTCAAAACCATGGTCTAAATCAAATATTCCGGCGGAATTGTCTGATGACTCTAAAAATCCAATCATTTTTGAGCGGGTATTTTCTTTAGCAGTTTTCCAGCAGTTTTTAATGAAATCAATTTCCAATCCGTTTTGATTTTCCCAATAATTAGCAAAATCTAAATGATTTTCATGATTGAGATAGGCTGAATAATCGATATTATTTTTATTCAAAACCGTTTTACACAACTCTTGAACATCAAAATAGGAGTAGTCTTCCAAAGAATGGTCTTTCAAATGCAATTCTGCAATTTGAGTGGTTTTATCTGGAGCGTAATATTCATAATTGGGCAAAGCAAATAGAAAAGCCAAAGGATTGGCAGCGTAATAATACAAACTGATTACTTCTATCTTTCTATCATCTTCTCTGAATTGATATTGCGAACTCAAAACATTCATTAAAAAATCGGTCACTACCTTTTCTCTCGGAAGCAGGAAAGTAGTAATAAAGGCCTCATCAATTTTCGTTTCTATATAACCCATAATGTATTGTTGACTGTAAAATTAATAAAAAACCGCTCTGGAAATGGGAACGGTTTAGAATATTTTGATAGCGTAGATTTTTTTTTGCATTAAAGGTCACGGATTGGAAATCTGCGATAGCGGGTTATGTTACAATTGTAGAGCTTTAAATAAACCTCTATGTATTACAATATTTTCGTTTCTATTAAATGTCATATTTGAATGTAAATATTTAAAAAAGTGAATGTCTTGTTTATACATATGCTGATTCCCAATAACACTGAAATTAAATAATGTGTCTAAAACAAAATCTATATTTTGTTCTTTAATTGTTCCTGCAGTTAGGTATTTGTTATACTCAATTGTAAACTCTTGTATGCTAAAATTCCATTTTCTAATATTGGAGAAAATTTGGAAGTATGTTTCTATTTCTGGTAAAATAGGATATATTTCATCAATAATTTCCTCTTTTAAGTAATTAGAAAATGCCCTGTCAACAAATTTAATGTTACTTTCTCTAATGTAATCAAATTTTTTATTATGAGTTTCCTCGCAGCAGGTCTGAATATATTGAATAAAGTCTCTAGGTCTTAGATGAGTGTTTCGTGCTATAAAATCAAATGAATGTATTTTCTTTTGTTGTTTATTACCAAATCCAATTTGCTCTCTGAAAAATATTTTGTCCCAAGCTTGTTGAAAACTAATCGGGGGATTTTTATCATTAAAATCCTTTGAAATCCTAAATGCTAATAAATTTTTTAGCTTACTTTCATTCCATTCTATTTCTATTTTAAAATCTCTCCATTTATTTTTGTCGGAATCTTTAATAAGAGTGTATATATCGTCTCTTAAAAAAACAATAGGTTTTATATTTGGATTTTTTTCTAAAAATATTGATTTAATGTCTTGTACTGCTTTGAATAAACTTGTTAATAAAAAAATATAACTTTCTGGAGTTTCATTGTCCTGTATATTTCGATAATCTTCATCTAATTCATCAAAGACTATAAAATAATATGAGTGATCACAATACTCTAAAATTACATCTTCAAGAATATTAGTTTTTTCAATCCAATTATTTTCATTTTTAAGATTTTCTTTTCCAACTTTTAAGGAGCCTCCATTACCAAAAACCGTAGCTCCAAATTCAAATGATGTCCATTTACTAATTGTACGAGATAAATTACTAGTTGTACTTTGAGGATATAATTTTTCCAATTCTGATCTGATGCCGAAATGAATTGAATCATTTTTAATCATTAATTTACAAATATGAGAATATATTAAATACTTCCACAATGTTATATATTGATTTGGTGCTGTATATTTATGATTATCTAATCCATATAATTCATTAAATGGAAAATTCTTAAAACTTAATTTTACTGAATACGTATTTGGATTATCTAACTTTACAATATGTTCACATATGGCAGACTTACCTGAACCTTTTCTGCCAATTACATAACATTTGTCTTTATTAATAATTTTATTAACTTCATCATAATTAAAAAAGTATTTTTGATTATTTTCTAATTTAGCTTCAAGTTTCCAATTTTCAGAAATACTCTCTAGTGTTTTATTCATTTTGCGATTAGTTTTTGTGTAATGTTGTCCTAAAAACCAAATTTATGCATTGCGTCAATACATAATTGCGCTAGTGTTGTTTTTTAGCTATCTATTTGGCAATCGTTAAATATAAAATATAAATATACTATTTCCTTACGGAAAACCATAAAACAAAAAACCGCTCAGAAAAATCTCTGAACGGTTTTGATTTTATATTGTCTCGGCGACACGCCGCGTTACATCATTTCTGGCATTCCAAATCGCATTGGCATTGCTGGTTCTGCGCTTTTTCACTTCTGTGATTACACATTCTACTGTTGATAACATTCCAGAAACTGAAGCTACTTTTCAAGGATAAACTTTTGATTTAAATACATCTTCATTCGTTTATTTAGCGGAAAGTGCTTCTTGGCTAATATCCGCAACCTGAATGCTTTTTATCGCTGTTTTGGTTGAGGTGGCTGTACTTCCACCCATGATGTATAATTTATTGTTATATATTTCCGCAGCTGCGTGTCGTCTGGGAATCATGTTGGATGATAATTGATGTAATTTATTGGTTTCTGTATCAAAATAGGCCAGAAAATTTTGATTATTATAACCGCCTGCAATAAAAATCTTATGACCCGATACCGCTAATGAATGACCGGATATCGCAGCAGGCATCGTGTATTGCTCTGTCCATCTATTTTTGTTGAGGTCATACACATTCACCAAGCGGGATGAAGTACCGTTAAAACCACCAATGACATAAAGCTTATCATTCACAATTTTGCCCCTTGCTTCTCTGGCGGTGGGCATATCCGGTAATGAATGCCATGTGTCTGAAGCAATGTCATAGTATTGAAACCTGTCAGAAAATACAGTGGTGGCGGCATTGTTTAGCCCACTTCCTCCGAACGTATAAATTTTTCCGTTATGGATGGCAGAACCTGCATTTCCTGTGTAGGTACGGTTAACCGCTCCCTTTGTTTTTTTATGAGTTTCAAGGTCTATAATTTCAAGATGGCTGTTTCCCCAACCGTTAAAAATATAAATTTTATTATCGTAAGTCTCCGAATTGGCGAATCTTTTAGGAAGCAAAGTAGAATTGATGATACTCCAACGGTTATCTTTAATACTGTATTTTTCAATGATAGTGGCATTACCATCTGTATCTTTATACCCATTGCTCACATAGATATTGTCATCTATAATGGTACTGCTTATCGCTCCTCTTCGCATAGACATATCCGAAAGATGTTTAAAATTCAGGGTTTGTGCATTGGCTAAACATAAACCGAAAAGTGAAAGGAGTACTAATTTTGTTTTCAATGACGTTGAGGTTTGGGTTTAATTGATTTCTGTGGAGAAAAATATGTTTTAAATATAGGGAAAAGTGATGGATTGGAAATAGGAGATATCGAATTCATTTTGGAATGGAAAAACCGCTCGGATGGGAGCGGTTTTTATGTTTGTGGTTACAAGCGAGACGCTCGCACCAGCCTTTAGATTTTAATTCGGATTGAACTGAAGATTGAATCTCTTTAAATAATCCTCTATGGGTTCCAGTCCCATTTCTTTTCTTCTTTCGTTCACCGTTTCAGGATTTTCTAATTTATAAAATTTACCATTTTTTATTTGTGAACCATATATTTGAGGTTTTCCTTCGTCCATTAACATCCTATCTTTCATCAAGGCATATTCCTGTTTAGGTATATCTCCATTTTTTACCGCTTTCTCTATTAGTGGAAAATATTTTTTTCTGATTTTTTTCTCACTATGTTGTAGTACTAACCAGATTGCATCCATTTGTTTTTGATCCACCTCCTTTAATGTTGGCATACCACACTTTTCAATTATGCTAACCACTAATTCTTGATTCCTATGATCTTCTTTAGCGAGTTTGATGAAGTCATTTGATCTTCTTAACCTTTGGTCACTTTCTAAAACTTCGCTCAAGATTTGACGTTTTTTGCTGCAATCGACTTCAATAATATCTACTGAACCTACATAGACAAATTTATCTCTATTCATATAAAGGAATATTGATATGATTAAAACAAGAGCGGCTAATATGCTGAATACTATTTTTTTTATTTTCATTTCTATATTTTGGTTTATATTACAAATAACTTGCTTATACCCGCTATATCATAGCGCATATCCACCTCAAATTATGTAGATTGACGAAGATTTTTTTACTTTATTTCAAAGATATTAAATCATCAAAAACATTTTTTTCTTTACAATCTAATTTCAAAAAAAAACCGTTCCGCCAAAAGCAGAACGGTTTATATATTAAATTACCTCGGTCGCTGACCGCGCCGTGTTACATCATTCCTGGCATTCCACCGCCCATTGGCATAGCAGGTTCTGCGCTTTTCACTTCAGTGATTACACATTCAGTTGTCAATAGCATTCCAGAAACAGAAGCTGCATTTTCAAGGGCAACTCTTGTTACTTTCGTAGGGTCGATGATCCCTGCTTCAAGCATGTGTACATACTCGTCAGTTTTAGCGTTGTAACCGAAATCTCCAGTTCCTTCCGCAACTTTAGCAACGATTACAGAACCTTCACCACCTGCGTTAGCAACGATTTGTCTTAATGGCTCTTCGATGGCTCTTTTTACGATTTTAATACCTGTAGTTTCGTCAGCATTAATACCTTGAAGAGTTTCTAAAGCTGAGATTGCTCTTACAAAAGCAACACCACCACCAGCAACGATACCTTCTTCAACTGCTGCTCTTGTAGCGTGAAGTGCATCGTCAACTCTGTCTTTTTTCTCTTTCATTTCAACTTCAGAAGCTGCACCAACGTAAAGAACTGCAACACCACCTGCTAATTTAGCTAGTCTTTCTTGCAATTTCTCTCTGTCGTAGTCTGAAGTAGTCGTTTCCATCTGAGCTTTGATTTGAGCAACTCTTCCTTTGATTTTAGCTTCGTCACCACCACCGTTTACAACTGTTGTGTTGTCTTTGTCGATAGATACTTTCTCAGCAGTTCCCAACATATCTAGAGATACGTTTTCCATTGTGAAACCTTGCTCTTCAGAGATTACGGTACCACCTGTTAAGATTGCGATATCTTCTAACATTGCTTTTCTTCTGTCTCCAAATCCTGGAGCTTTTACAGCAGCAATTTTAAGAGAACCTCTTAATTTGTTTACCACTAAAGTTGCCAAAGCTTCACCTTCAACTTCTTCAGAGATAATTAATAAAGATTTTCCACTTTGAGCGATAGGCTCCAAAACTGGAAGCAATTCTTTCATTGAAGAGATTTTCTTCTCTACTAAAAGAATATAAGGGTTTTCAAGGTCAACTAACATTTTTTCAGGGTTAGTCACGAAATACGGAGACTGGTATCCTCTGTCAAACTGCATACCTTCTACAACATCTACTGTTGTATCGATACCTTTAGCTTCTTCTACCGTGATTACCCCTTCTTTACCTACTTTTCCGAAAGCTTCAGCGATCAAAGATCCGATTGTTTCGTCGTTGTTTGCAGAAACAGAAGCGACTTGCTTCACCATTTCTGTAGAATCTCCAACCGTTTTAGATTGTTCTTTAAGGTTTGCTACAACAGCAGTTACTGCTTTGTCGATCCCTCTTTTAAGATCCATTGGGTTAGCACCAGCAGCTACATTCTTAAGACCTTCTCTTACGATAGCTTGTGCCAAAACAGTAGCGGTAGTCGTACCGTCTCCTGCAATATCATTAGTTTTAGAAGCGACTTCTTTTACCATCTGCGCTCCCATATTTTCTACTCTGTCTTCAAGTTCGATTTCTTTTGCAACAGAAACACCGTCTTTAGTAACGTGAGGTGCACCGAAAGATTTTTCGATTACTACGTTTCTACCTTTTGGTCCTAGAGTTACTTTTACTGCATTAGCCAATGCATCAACTCCTCTTTTTAAAGCGTCTCTTGATTCAATATCGAATTTTATTTCTTTTGCCATAATATTTGCTTTTGGCGAATTGCTTTTGGCTTTTGGCTTTTAGCGATTCGCGTTTTTGATTTAATATTTGATTTTATTTCTTTAAAGCAATCAGCTAGAAGCTAAAAGCTATTTTCCGTTGAGCCTGTTCCAAAGGGTTACAAGCTTCTTTTTTAAGATGATTAATTCTGTTAAAAAATTTTGGTAATCATTTTCGTTAATGTAATCCAAATCTTTAGCAAGAATTAATTGGTTTTCGGCTTCATTTGACGAACCTAATGCAATATTGATAAAATTAGCAAATTCTTTATCTGAATTTCTTCCACTTCCTTCCGAAATATTATATCCAATTGAAGCGAATGATCTTCTGATTTGAGAGGTTAATCCAAAAAATTCTTCCTTAGGAAAGTTCTTGGTTGAAGTGTAGATTTTTAAAGTCAATTGATGACTTAGTTGCCAAACTTCAAATTTTTTAAAATCTCTCATACTAATTTAATCTGCCGTCACGCCATGAGCCAAAAGCCAATAGCAAGAAGCATCGGTTTATCCGATGATACCTAGTAAATCAGCTTCTTTTACGATTAAGAAATCTTTACCGTCTAGTTTTAATTCAGAACCTGAATATTTTCCGTAAAGAACTTTGTCACCTACCTGTACTGTTGTTGGCTCGTCTTTTTTACCAGGACCTACTGCTACAACTGTACCTTCTTGTGGTTTTTCTTTTGCCGTGTCTGGAATAATAATTCCTGAAGCTGTTTTCGTTTCTGCAGCAATCGGCTCAATCAAAACTCTATCTGCTAATGGTTTAAAGTTTACTGACATAATATGTTTTATTTTTTAATTATTTCTGTGTTGGAAGTCTCTAATTGTATGCCAAGAAGGGGTTTTTAAAATTTTGGCAGACTTTTGAAATGGGAATGTGAAATTTTGGCAGAAAAAAAGTTCACTGTTAGAAGTGAACTTTTTTGATTAAATTTTAGTTTTTCTTTCCCGCTGCCTGCATTGGGTTTACTTTTCCATTGGCGCCTCCTCTCACGGCGCCGTTTTGTTTTTCTTTGAAGACCTGGAATTTTGAAACTTCAGAAGTGCTTCCGTCATTGCTCCAGAAATTATTTGAAGTGTCAATGTCTGCCGTTTCTCTCATCGGATCTAGCTGAATTGATTTTAGTTTTTTATCGAAATAGAAAGTTTTTGAAATTTTCTTTTCATTATGTCTCCAGATTTGTGCTGATGATTTATCTCTTAATTTTGAGCCGTCTTCGAAAGTGAATTCAAGGATTACCGGCATTACCAAACCTCCTTTATTTACAAAGTCGATTTGATAAGCATTGATGTTTTTAAGCTTTTCCTGTTCTTTTTTGTCTAAAGCTACATTTCCTTCTGTTTTTAAAGTGTATTCTTTATTGGTATCTACTTTTTCCTGACCACGGTCATAGCGGTAATAAAAATCTTGTAAATCTTTATCTTTCTCTACTTCAAAAGCAATCGTTTTATCTTCTTTGTTTCTAATTTTTGAAATATCCTCAAAATCGCTCTGTAAAGGTTTTTCAACTTTATACTTTCCGTCTGCAGATTCAGAAATGATATTGAAATCCGGACTTGCGATGGTTACTTTATCAATCGCAATATCTACAGGATCTGTTCCGTAAAACCAACCTCTCCAAAACCAATCTAAATCTTCGCCGCTTGCATCTTCCATCGTTCTGAAAAAATCTGCAGGCTCAGGATGTTTGAAAGCCCATCTTTTAGAATACGTTTTAAAAGCTTTATCGAAAAGCTCTCTTCCCATAATCGTTTCACGAAGCATATTCAATCCTGTTGCAGGTTTTGAATAGGCATTCGGACCAAACTGGATAATGTTTTCAGAATTACTCATAATCGGCTCCAACTGATCTTTCGGAAGCTTCATATAATCAACAATCGTCCACGCCGGACCACGTTTTGAAGGGAATTTATTGTCCCATTTTTCTTCGGTTAAATATTCTGTGAATGTATTTAAACCTTCATCCATCCAGCTCCATTGTCTTTCGTCTGAATTGATGATCATCGGGAAAAAGTTATGGCCTACTTCATGGATGATTACACCAATCATTCCGTTTTTGGTACCTTCAGAATAGGTTCCGTCTTTTTCGGTTCTTCCGAAATTGAAACAAATCATCGGGTATTCCATTCCGTTGGCTGCCTCTACAGACTGTGCTACAGGATAAGGATATGGAATCGTGAATTCTGAATACGTTTTTATGGTATGAGCAACCGCCTTTGTTGAATATTTTCTGTACAGACCATAAGCTTCTTTTGGATAGAAACTCATCGCCATTACTTTATTGTTATTTTCAGGAATGGTAACCCCCATGGCGTCCCAAACAAATTTTCTTGAAGAGGTCCATGCAAAATCTCTTACATCTTTGGCTTCAAAAACCCAAGTTTTTCTTTGTTTAGAATGATTTTTTTCTGCTTTTTTAGCTTCATCTAATGTTACGATTTCTACCGGCTCATTTGAAGTCTGAGACTTTTTATATCTTAATAATTGTTCTGATGATAAAACCTGATCGTAGTTTTTACATTCTCCGGTTCCTCCAATAATGTGATCAGCCGGAGCATTTATCGAAACTTTATAATTTCCGAAAACTAAAGCAAATTCGCCTCTTCCTGTAAACTGATGATTCTGCCATCCGTGAAAGTCGCTGTACACGCACATTCTTGGAAACCATTGCGTGATGGTGTACAAGTCATTTCCGTCTTCTGCGAAATTTTCGTAACCGCCACGACCGCCCATTTTTATTCGATTCGGGATATTATAATTCCAATCGATTTTAAAAACTAATTTTTCGCCTTTTTTTAAAACTTTAGGCAAATCAATACGCATCATCGTTTTGTTGATGGTATATTTCAAAGGATTTCCTGAAGCATCGGTTACTTTTTCCAGATTAACACCAAGACCGTTATCTTTTGCGGGAAGATCTGTGGTCTTTAATTGCTGGTCATTTAAAGATTTAGGTAGAGTAGATGAGAACTGATAGTCGGCTTTTTTTACTGTTGACTGCTGGTTTTCGTCCAGCTGAAGCCAAATATAATCTAAATCATCGGGTGAATTATTGTGATACGTAATCGTTTCCGAACCTTTCAGATTTCTTTTGTCTTCATCAAGATATGCGGTGATGTCGTAATCTGCCCTGTTTTGCCAATATGCCTGGCCTGGAGCTCCCGAAGCTGTTCTGTAAACATTGGGAGTAGGAAGAATCGTACCCAACTGTTCAAATCTGTTTCCGTGGTTACTCCCCGGATTGTTTTGAATGTTTTGTGCAGAAACACCTACATATAGAAAGACCGAAAGTGCCGTTACTTTTAGTTTCATCGCTAATATTTTTAATTGTTTTCAGGAAAAGCTAACCACCAGTCTTCCATTGATTTTATAATAGGCAAAAAGGCAATCCCTTTTTCTGTTAATTTGTATTCTACTCTCGGAGGAATTTCAGCGTAAGCAACTCTTAAAATAAGACCGTCATTTTCTAATTCTTTTAAAATTGTGCTCAATGTTCCCTGTGCTAAATTATCCAATTCTCGCTTCAGAACCCCAAATCTTTTTGGGCATTCATTAGCGATAATTTTTATCAGGGAAATCTTCCATTTTCCATTAATTATCTTTAAAGCGTGTTCTGCGTAGCAATTATTTGCCAAAAAAATAAAATTTTCTGTGCAGTTAACGACTTCATTATCAGAATTAGTATTAAAATTCATACTGAGTATGTTTTTCTTACCTACTTGACAGCAGGGCTTGATGTTGTTACTTTTGATGCTGTAAAGTTAAAATATTATCAATAAAAATGAGAAGTTTTCAAGAGTTTAACAAATGGCTGAGTTTGATTGTCATTTCAATGTCAATTTTTTTATGTGTTTTAGATCTTTTTATTGTCAATATTGCAATACCATCTATTAAAAATTCTATAGATGCAAGTACCGCCGAAACCCAGTTTATTATTGTCTTTTATATTATCGGCTACGGTGCTTTTCTGATTACAGGAAGTAAAATAGGGAGTAAATATGGACATAAGAAAATCTTTATCATTTCAATGTTCAGTTTTATGGTGTTTTCATTTTTTTGCGGAATTTCTACATCTGGGACAATGCTTAATATAAGCCGTCTTTTTCAGGGGATTTCGGCAGCTTTTATGGTTCCGCAAGGCGTTGCATTAATATCTAATGTTTTTACAATTGAAGAAGAAAGGGTGAAAGCTTTGGGTATTTATGGTGCTATTGCAGGTATCGCTTCGGTTATAGGTCAGGTTTTAGGAGGTTTAATTCCAGATCTCCATTTTAGTTTTGATGCTTGGCGACTTGTTTTCTTTATCAATATTCCGATTGCGCTTTTGGTTATTATTTTGGCGAATAAATATTTGAAAGAAGTCGAAATTAATGAAAAAGAATCAGTGCAGATTCTGCCACAAATGATATTGATTATTCTCTTGGTTATTTTGATGTATGAAATTGTAATTGGAGGCGAAGAAGGCTGGAATGCAAAAAATATCTTGTTATTAGTTTTTTCTTTTTTAGGCTTAGTTCTTTTTATTTTAAGTCAAAAAAATAAATTTGAAAAAGGAAAAGAAGTTTTAATTAATATGAGGCCTTTTTTATATCCAAGTTTTAGAATTGCCCTTTTAGCTGCAATTACTTATTATTTGGTTCAGGATTCTTATTTTTTCATCAATGCCAATTTTTTTGAAGAACACCATCATTTAAGCTCTACAAAAACAGGAATGTTGTTTGCGTGTCAGGGAATTGGTTATGTTTTGGCATCTCTGCTATCGGTGAGGTTTTTAAATAAATATCAAGAAAGATTTATAATTTTTGGTTTAGGAATAATGATTTTAGGGCTTGTAGCGCATATTTACGCCATCAATACCTCAATCATTAATTTACCCATTATCTCTATTGTGTTATTTTTCTACGGAATCGGATGTGGCATCGTTTTGCCGTCTATGTTTACCAATGCAATGAGGAAGCTACCAGTTTCAATTACCTCGCTTGCGACCGGAGTTTATTTGACGATACAGCAAATTTCTATAGGATTCGGAGTTAGTTTTGTAGGACAGATTTATTTTAATCTTGATAATGGATATTTATTGGCAACCTGTGTCATGATTGCTTTATTATTGATTACGATAAGTATATTTTTAATTTCAGATGTTAGATTAAAAGGGAAGTCTCTCTAAAGTCATTTTTAAAGCTAAAGCGAAAACTCCTGATGATACAAACAAAATCCAGTCTTTTTTGTTGATTTTGAATATATTTAAAAGAATAAAAAGCAATATTAAAATCGCAAAAACAATCACGATTTGCCCAGCTTCCAAACCAATATTAAAACCTAAAAGGGGAGCGGCAATGCTCTGACTTTTGGCAATCATCACTCGTGCAGTATTGGCGAATCCTAGCCCATGAATTAATCCGAAAAAGAGGGCTAAATAATAATTGGTTGTATTTTGAGATTGTTTTTTATTTTTCATTGCAATATTTCCGGCAGCCGTCAAAACAATGGTCAGCGGAATCAAAAATTCAACCCAATCTGAAGGAAGTCTTACCACATCAAGAATGCTTAAAGCCAACGTGATAGAATGCCCAATCGTAAATGCAGTGACCAAAATCAGAATTTTTTTCCAGTCTTTGAAGCTGTAAACAGCAATTAGAGCCAAAACAAAAAGTTGGTGATCAAGAGCGTCTAATGAAATGATGTGTTCCCAACCGAGTTTTAAATAGAATAAAAAGTCCTGCATTTTCCGATATTTTTTTTGAAATGCGATGATACAAAATTTATTTTAACTTTGTATAAAATTCGAGATCATGATTGTGAATATAGAATTAGAAAATGCCGAAGATTTTGTTTTTATCAAGCAACTTTTAGAGAAAATAAAAGGGGTGAAGTCGGTGTCTTTAAGGGAAGATGAGGAGTTTTATGAAGATGGAACGCCCAAATGGTTTATAGATAAACTGGCGGATTATGCAGATCGTCTTGAAGACAAAGATCTGATTTCTGAAGAAGAGTTTTTTAAATATGTGGATGAAGAAAAATGCAGATTGAATTCTCAATAATAGCGAAACAAACATTAAAGGAACAAATAGCTTTCCTTGAAATGAAATGGACTAATCGAGAAGTGGTGATTTTTCTTGAAGAAATAAGAAAGGTTTCTGGTAATCTAAAGAATGGTAAATTCAAACTTTATCAAAAATATTCAAAAGACATACGTTCTGCATTAATCGGAAAAAAACATGTAAGAATGTATTTCCGAAAAGAAAGTGAAACCCAAATAAGAGTTCTTCTTTTCTTCGATATGCGACAAAATCCACAAAAAATTCTTGATTTATTAAAATGAAAAAAGCACTTTTATTTTTCTCAATTCTGTTTATTCTTTTTTCTTTTACAGAGAAAAAGCATCCTTATCATGTGGGGTCGGTAGAAATCAATTACAATTCAAAATCAAAAACTTTTGAGATTACCGGAAGGTTTTTCTTAGACGATTTGGAAAATGGCTTGAGCAAGAAATATGGCAAACCTTTTCATTTTAATGATGTGAAATATAAAACTCAGATTAATGAAGCTTTGAAAAATTACAGTGCCGAATATTTTAAACTGAAAACAGATAATCAGTTTTTAAAAATAAATTACGTTGGTTATGAGGAAGATAGCGAATCGGTGAATGTGTATCTGGAATCTGAAAAGGTAGAAAATCCAAAAAAAGTAGAAGCGGCGGTGAGTTTTCTGTATAATTTATTTGATGACCAAATCAATTTGGTTCATGTTATTGTTAATGGAAATCGTAAAAGCGAGAAACTGACATATCCGAATCGATATTTATTTCAACAGTTTTAAATTCTATTTTTGAAGTTGTAGCCGTGCATTTTCTGCTTTTACATGGGCTAAAAGATCCGGAAAAAAATCATCATAGCATTTCTGTAAAACTTCTTTATTGTCTAAAAAAGCCTGAAAAACAGGAATGTCTTTATCTAAATACTTCGCTTTATTCAAAACATTCTGAATGCTGAATTTAATGCCCCAATCTTCCCGGTAATTGAATAACCAATCGTCGTGTTCCATTTTTGCAAGCATTTTTTTGAAATTTTCAGAAAGAAATCTTTCATGTTCATTCAAAACTCTATAAACTTTCAGAGAATGCTCTTTCCAGCCTTTCAAAGAATTTAAGCTAAAATCGTTTGCGAGAAAATAATCCATCGAAACATCTACAAAAGCTCCTGCATAAAGCCTCACAAGTGGACTGAAAACTTTTTTTGCCTCATGAATAGCGGGATGAGAATCGGTAAACGTATCAATCGAACGATGCAAAGTAATTCCATCCTGAATGTCTTTCGGAAATGAGTAACGGTCTTTGTTTCGGATAAAATCTTCGAGAAACTGCCCGACAATTTGTCCGTCATTGAAAGTGAGAAAAGAGTGGGCGAGAAAGTTCATAAACGAATATAGAAATTTTTAAATAAAGTTTCGTCATTATGTAAGGTTTCTACCCAAACATCTTTTTTAATCTTGTGATATTTAAAACTTTCAGAAGGAGGTTGACCTATTCTTTGTGAGATTTAATTACTTCAGATCATCCTAAGCAATGATGAAATTATTTGTTTAGGAACTATTTACTGAGTAATCGTTTTTTCGGCAAGTATTTCCAACAGAACCATCCCAATGGTATAATTTGTAATAGAGATTCTATAAGAATTTAATGTACTTGTAATCTTTATTGTTTCAAAATCTACACTGTAATCTCCATTTGAATAAGTAATGTATTTTTTGTCATCTGATTTTTTATATTTTTTATCTATCAGAAAAGTTTCAAACTGTTTAAAATCCTCCAAACTTGTTGTGGTATATTGAAGTTGATAATTATAAAAAGTATCTCGTTTACTAGGTTTATAAGTGTTAAAAAATAATAGACTACTCGGTGCACCATTTAACCTATTTGTAAGTCTAAATGTATAATAAATTCCATCTCCGTTCGATGAAACTTTTTTTCTGAAAAGCTCGTAGCCTTTAGTTTTTAAATTAACGACCAGTTCATCATAAGATAATTCAAAAGTGTTTGTTAAATCTTCAAAGGATAGTTTTTGTGCAAGAATGAGCTGTGAATTAACAAATAACAAAACGATTAGAATGTATTTTTTCATAGTTATTTTATAATAAATTTTTTACTTCCCATCAAAGAATTTTTTTCAGTATAAACGCTCAGGAAATATTCTCCGGAAGGTAAATCTCTCAGATTAATGCTTTTAATCTGACCTAAAACATTGATGACTTTAAAAATATAAATTTCATCGTTTTTAATCTAGATATTGATTTTGTAGAAATATAAGTAGAAGCAATATTTTTACTTATTTTCTACTGATCGTTCAGGTTGTTTTCGCTGATTTGGTTTTGGGAAATTTTTGTTTGAGCAAATAAAATTGTAGCAAAACACAGCAATAAACATGTAGTTAAGATTTTCATATTTGGTTTTATTGTATAGCAAATATATATATAAACCAGTAGGATTTTAAGATTTATTTAACATTAAAACAAACGCTCATGAAAATCCTCAACCTTGCTCACTTCTTCAATCTTGATTCCAAATTTTTTCTTGGGAAGTTTGTTTAAATTAGAAATGAAAATCGTCTCATAACCTAGTTTTTCGGCCTCCGTAATTCTTTGTTCGGCCTGTGCAATAGGACGAATCTCACCACTCAAACCAATTTCTCCTGCAAAACAAAAGTGTTCAGAAATGGCAATGTCTTCATTTGATGAAAGAATCGAAGCAACAACAGCTAAATCTAAAGCCGGATCGTCGGTTTTTATTCCGCCAGTTATATTTAGGAAAACGTCTTTTGAACCCAACTGAAAACCCGCTCTTTTTTCTAAAACAGCCAACAACATATTGAGTCTTTTAGAATCAAAACCAGTACAGCTTCTTTGTGGTGTTCCGTAGACTGCAGTACTTACCAAAGCCTGGATTTCCAAAAGCATAGGTCGGTTTCCTTCTAAAGTTACCGCGACAGAATTTCCTGAAAGCTCTTCAAATTTTTTGGTAATTAAAATTTCGGAAGGATTTTTTATTTCTTTTAAACCTTGAGAAACCATTTCATAAATCCCAATTTCTGCGGTAGAACCGAAACGGTTTTTGTTGGCTCTCAATAATCTGAAAAGGTGATTTCTGTCGCCATCGAAATTCAAAACGACATCCACCATGTGTTCCAAGACTTTTGGTCCTGCAATTTGCCCATCTTTTGTGATGTGACCTACCAGAAATACGGGAACATTATTTTCTTTGGCATATTTAATAATCTCATTGGAGCATTCTCTGATTTGGGAAACGGTTCCGGGCGAACTTTCAATTAATTGCGACTGTAAAGTTTGAATAGAATCGATAATAATGAAATCGGGTTCTAGTTTTTTAGCCTCATGAAGAATTTTTTCTAAAGAAGTTTCGGTATACAGAAAACAATTAGGATTTTTGATATCTGCTAAACGGTCGGCTCTCATTTTAATTTGAGACGCACTTTCTTCCCCAGAAACATAGAAAATTTTCTTCTTCATTTTTAAGGCAAGCTGAAGAAGTAGAGTAGACTTCCCTATTCCTGGTTCGCCACCGATTAACGTAACAGATCCTAAAACAATTCCGCCTCCTAAAACACGATTCAGCTCATCGGAAGGTGTTTTTATTCTTGGCTCTTCAATGGCTTCAACTTCAATGATATTGATAACGCTTTGCTTTGATTTTGAAAAAGGTGGTGTTTTTGATGAGGTTTTTTCTACCACTTCTTCTACCAAAGTGTTCCATTCTAGACAATTTTTACATTGACCAGTCCATTGTGGGTATTGTGAACCACAGTTTTGACAGACGTATGCTGTTTTGAGTTTTGCCATACTGCGAAGTTGAAGATTTTTTTTGAAATTTTCTTTCCAATTTTACTTAATTTTCGGTTATGAAAAATATTTTTTTGAGTTTAGTGATTTTTGTTGTGATGTCGCTATTGCATGTTCAATTTACAGAATGGACTATAAAATATCTAAAATTGCCCGGTGGAGATTTTGGAATGTATTCAATAGCTCTTCTTATTTTTTGCTCAATTATTACTGCAATAGGTTTGGTAACAGTGATTATTTTTAGAAAAAACTATGATTCAATATTAAAAATCGCTGTTTTATTTGAAGCTATTTATTGGGTTTTCTTGATATTCTCAGGAAATAATCCGTTTTTATATTTATCAGATTCCAAAAATGAAAATCTTTTGATGGTAATGATGTACAGTAACTCAATAATCATATTTCTGCTGATGTTCCCAGTTCATTTGCTATATTCAAAAATAATTCTTTCAAAAAATAAGAAATTACCATAGGTCAATGATTTATATTGAAACTGTGGTTACCTTTGTTATTATAAATTTTAAAAAATGAAAAAAATACTATTAAGCTTTGCTTTTGCTTTGGTAAGCATGTTTACTTTTGCTCAAACTGCTTGGACGGTTGACCCAGCACATTCATCAATTAATTTTAATATTAAACACATGGGAATTAGTTTTGTGCAAGGGCGATTTGATAAATTTAATGGTGAGGTACATTCGTCTGGTGAAAATTTAGATAATGGCCACTTTAATTTTCAGGTAATGACAGAATCTATCAATACAGGAGTAGAGATGAGAGACAAGCATTTGAAAAGCGCAGATTTCTTCGACGCTGAAAAATTTCCAGATATGCGTTTTGAAAGTGGGTCTTTTACAAAAGAAAAAGGGAATAATTACATTTTAAAAGGTAAATTAACGATTAAAGGGGTAACGAAGGAAGTTAGTATCCCGGTAACTTTTGGTGGTATTGCAAAAAACCAACAAGGTAAAGAAGTTGCAGGTTTGCAAGCAAAGTTTACCATTAATCGTTTAGATTATAATATTAAATATGATCCAACAGGAGCAGGAGTTGCGAAAGATGTTGAAGTAAGTCTGTTTTTAGAATTAGTGAAATAATAATTTTTATATATAATTTGGTTTAAGTGAAAGGTTTCTCAAAATGATTTTTGAGAAACCTTTTTATTTTTAATAGAAACTTTAAGGCTAGTTTTTACCGCCTGGAATAGTGTTTTTGATGAAGGAAATCAATATTTTAAAATTTAAAAGGTAAACAAAATTGCTTTGCTTTTCTTTTTCCCCTAACTTTGCACAAACCTAATCTAATGAGTAAAAAGAATACAAAGTACATCTTTGTGACAGGAGGTGTAACTTCATCTTTGGGAAAGGGAATCGTTTCTGCTTCTCTGGGACTTCTACTAAAATCACGCGGCTTTAATGTAACCATTCAAAAACTGGATCCTTATATTAACATCGACCCAGGAACATTAAACCCTTATGAACACGGAGAATGCTATGTGACCGAAGATGGCGCAGAGACGGATTTGGATTTAGGGCACTATGAGCGTTATCTTGATGCTCCTACTTCTCAAAACAACAACGTTACCACTGGGAAAATCTACCAAACTGTAATTGATAAAGAAAGAAAAGGAGATTTCCTTGGAAAAACAGTGCAGGTAATCCCTCATATTACCAACGAAATTAAACGTAGAATTAAAATGCTATCTAAGCAGAACTACGATATCATCATTACTGAGATCGGTGGAACTGTAGGAGATATTGAGTCTTTACCATACATTGAAACTGTACGTCAGTTGAAATGGGAATTGGGAGAGAATAATTCTATGGTAATTCACCTTACTTTGTTGCCATATTTGGCTTCAAGTGGGGAATTGAAAACTAAACCTTCTCAACATTCTGTTCGTCAATTGATGGAAAGCGGAATTATGGCAGATGTTTTAGTATGTAGAACAGAGCACAATATTCCAAAAGATCAGAGAGCAAAAT
Organism: Chryseobacterium turcicum; assembly: GCF_021010565.1. Taxonomy (NCBI): domain Bacteria; kingdom Pseudomonadati; phylum Bacteroidota; class Flavobacteriia; order Flavobacteriales; family Weeksellaceae; genus Chryseobacterium; species Chryseobacterium turcicum. The sequence goes on along the minus strand of NZ_JAJNAY010000002.1, from coordinate 531,423 downwards.
TAGCTCAATTCTGTAACGTTTCTTTGGATAATGTAATTGAATGTAAAGATTTGGAAACTATCTATGAAGTTCCGATGTACCTTCAAAAGCAGAATTTTGATGATGTAGTTCTAAAAGAATTAGATCTTAAAAATGACAAAGAAGCTGACCTTAAAGATTGGAAAACTTTCCTTAAAAAATTCAAAAATCCTAAAAGAACGGTAGAAATTGCATTAGTAGGAAAATATATTTCTCTACAAGATTCTTATATTTCTATTGCTGAAGCTTTCAAACATGCAGGGGCAAGTCTTGAGACTGAAGTGAAAGTAAGATGGGTATACAGTGGAGAGATTACTGCAGAAAATATTAAAGAAACTTTACAAGGTGTTGATGGGATTCTTGTTGCCCCAGGTTTTGGTGACAGAGGAATTGAAGGTAAAGTTCTTACGGCTCAATACGCAAGAGAAAATAAAGTTCCGATGTTAGGGATTTGTTTAGGAATGCAGATTATGACGATTGAATTTGCCAGAAATGTTCTTGGGCACTCAAAAGCAAACTCAATGGAATTTGATACGTCTACACCAGATCCTGTAATCTCTATCATGGAAGAGCAGAAAAATGTTGTAGATAAAGGAGGTACCATGCGTCTTGGTGCTTGGAAATGTTCATTGAAAAATGCTTCTAAGCTATATGAAATTTACGGAGCTAAAAATATTTCTGAAAGACACCGTCACCGTTATGAATTCAACAGTGATTATCTTCAAGAATTCGAAAAAAATGGTTTCTTAGCTACCGGGACAAACCCTGAAACAGGATTGGTGGAAGCCCTTGAAATGACAGATCATCCTTTCTACGTGGGAGTACAATATCACCCAGAATACAAGAGTACGGTGGCAACTCCGCATCCTTTATTCAAAGCTTTTATTAAGGCTTGTGAGAAAAATTAATAAGAAAATTAATTGATAAAACCTTTTGGATGGTGATGACTTACAGGTTTTTTAAACCGATAAGGTTTGAATCTAAAGTAATTATCAAATTATAAACGTTATATATAAACTCAGACTGAGAATAATCAGTCTGAGTTTATTATATAGTAACACATTATACTGTAGAGTTTTGATAAAAAAACAGTATTTTTGTCGACTCTAAAATATAGCAATGCTATCAATGTAAATATGTTTTAGTTTTTAAAACATTAAGGCATTTAAGAATAAAAGAATTGTTAAGGTTTCGCAAGCGAATTTTAAGCAATATGCTTAAAATATCTTTAGATATTTCTTAATTAATCTTTAAAACTTATTTTTCTTAATGTTTCAAATAATTTAAACTTGAAATTATTTGAAATGTTATAAAATAAATATTTAAAAAATTTTAATAAAAATAAAATGCAAGAGAACAAAGGACTCGATAAAAGTCAGATTATTAGTTTTGCGGTTTTATGTTTGGTCCTTTTCGGATTCATGTTTTATTTTCAGAATAATCAACAGGAAGAAGAAAAGCTGAAAGCTGAGCAGCAGAAAACAGAACAAGCAAAAAATCCCGTAAAACCAACTCCGGCAGCCGATATCAATCCCAATGTAACCCCGAATGCAATTCAGGTTTCCAATTTGGCAAACAACGAGTTAAGCCTTGAGTTTTCAAGTTTGGGAGGTCAGGTTTCAAAAGTTGAACTCTTAAAGTACAAAGCATATGATCGCAAAACCGATAAGGCAGATCTTCCGCTTAATTTGATTACTAAGAATAATTCGAGCTACGGTTTTCAGTTTAAAGATAAAACAGGAAAAACGGTTAATACCAAAGATTTGGTGTTTTCTCCGGTTGTTAATGGTAATTCTGTTACGTTAACGGCAAATTACAACGGTGCAACCATTCAGTTTATTTATACGATTAATAATAATCCTAAAGCAGAGCTTAAAGATCAATATACTTTAGATTTTAAAGTAAGAACTCAAGGTCTAGCGAATGTAACTTCTGATAATAAAGCAGATTTTATTTGGGATTACCGAGTGAGAAACCTTGAAAAAGGTAGAGCTCAGGAGCAAACCCATTCAGAATTTGCGTATGCATTTAATAATTATAAAGATTATGATTATGATGGCAGAACAGAGATGAATGAGGAAAAAGAAACCCTTAATTGGATCGGTGTAAAACAGCAGTTTTTCTCATCAGTAATTGAAGCTAAAAACGGGTTTACCCACAGTAAAGGAAATCAAGAAGGTATTGAAGAAGGTGAGTATTTGAAGAAGCTTAATTTTGAAGGTTTTGTTCAGATGCAGGGAAGTGAGTTGAATCAAGATTTTACATGGTATTTCATGCCATTAGATTTGCCTTTATTAAAATCTTACGACAAAAATTTTGACGAAATTTTACCTTTAGGTTGGTCTTTCATTGGTGCAATGAACCGTTATTTCTTCATGTGGTTATACAGTATTATTGCGAGCTGGGGAATATCTGCAGGTTGGGTAATTTTCCTAATGACCATTATTGTGAAGTTGATTTTATCACCAATTATGTATAAGCAGCATAAATTGAGTGCCATGATGAAGGTAATTCGTCCGGAGATTGATGAAGCTAATGCAAAATTCAAGGATGCAGATCCTATGAAAAAGCAACAGGCTACGATGGAAATCTACAGAAAGGCAGGCGTAAATCAAATGGCGGGATGTCTTCCGGCATTGGTACAGATTCCTATTTTCTATGCATTATTTAGATTCTTTCCGAACTTTATCGACTTAAGAGGACAAGGGTTCTGGTTTGCAAAAGATCTTACAGCATATGATGATTTAATTAAATTACCATTTAATGTTCCTTTCTTAGGAGATCACTTAAGTGTTTTTGCGATTGCATGTACCATTGTGATTTTAATCTATACAGTAATGACTTCAGGAAATATGCAGCAGCCACAACAGGAGGGAATGCCAAATATGAAAGTGATTATGTATATCTTCCCGATTACATTCTTATTCTTCCTTAACACTTCTGCTTCAGGTTTATCTTGGTATTATTTTGTATCGAATGCGATTAATATCTTGATTATTCTTGTTATTAAGTATGTGATTCTGGATGAAAAGAAAATTCATGCTCAAATTCAGGCCAACAAAGAAAAGCCTAAAGCTGAAGGAAAGTTCCAAAAGCGAATGAGAGAAATGATGGAAAAGGCTCAGGATGCTCAGAAAACGCAAGAGCAAACGAAAGGCAAGAAAAAATAACTTATTATAACAAAAAGAGAAGCAATTTATTGCTTCTCTTTTTTATTTAGAAATAATTTAAATTAAGATTTGACTTATTTCTTTAATGATAATTCACTAGTGAAATATTTTAGTCATATTTTAATCGGAAAGACAAACGGTGATGTTTCGTTATACCATGCTTTATCAGGGCTTCCTGGTGCTTTTTTGTGGCATAACCAAAGTTGGTATTCCATCCATACTCGGGGTGTTCTTCATGAAGCTCAATCATCAATTTATCTCTATAATTCTTGGCTAAAATAGAAGCCGCTGCAATTGACAAAAATTTAGAATCTCCTTTAATTACGCATTGATGCGGAATAAAATTATAAGGATGAAATTTATTTCCATCTACCAATATAAATTCAGGTCTTATAGCAAGTTTATCTAAAGCATTGTGCATGGCATGAATGCTGGCATTCAGTATATTGTGCTCATCTATAAAAGAGGGCGGAAGCTCAGCAATGGCAAAACTTTTCACATTATCTTTAATATAACTATCCAAATCCATTCGGGTTTTAAAGCTCAATTTCTTTGAATCATTGATGAGGTTTTGCTCAAAATTTTCATCTAAAATTACTGCTGCTGCAACTACCGGCCCGCACAAACAACCTCTTCCTACCTCATCGCAACCTGCTTCGATATAATCTTTTGACCATTTTTTTAGTAAATCCATAAATATTAACATTTGAGAGTTGTAAAAATGCATTAAAAGCTTGATTATTATGTTAAAAATAATAATTTTTTGAAATTTTAACAGTTTTATAAGAGAAGTTTTTACAACTTTGTTAACGCAAAATTAATATTAATATGAAGAAATTAACCGCAGGGGTGCTAATTTTAGTACTTTCCTCGTCTTTTGTGGTTGCACAAGCGCAAATAAAGCCGGGAGATTCCCTAAAAACACAAGAAATCGAAGGTGTAGTTGTTACTGCACTAGGAATTAAGAGAGAAAAAAAAGCTTTAGGATATGCTTCTCAAGAAATCAAAGGTGATGTAATTTCTGATGCAGGACAAACGAATGCGGTAAGTGCCTTATCAGGAAATGTTGCCGGAGTTCAAGTTACTGCTCCCAGTACGATGGGAGGTTCTACTAGAATTACAATGCGTGGAATCAGCTCTATTACTGGAGAAAACAGACCATTAATTATTGTTGATGGTGTTCCTTTGGATAATTCAAACGTAAACGATGTAGATACACAGAGAGGAGCAGGTGGTAGAGATTATGGAGACGCTTCCTTTGACATTAATCCTGATGATATTGAAAGTGTAACTGTATTAAAGGGTGGTCCTGCAGCGGCACTTTATGGATCTAGAGCAGGAAATGGAGCTATTTTATACACAACAAAATCAGCTAAAAAAGGTAAAACTGATGTTCAGTTCAATACAGGTGTTGCGTTTGAAGAAATCTATATCAGACCAAAATTACAAAATCAATATGGAGGTGGATCTCAGTTTACTCTTCCTACTCAATCAATTAATGGAACAACGTATAATATTCAGGAATATCAGACAGATGCTTCTTGGGGACCAAAATATGATCCCAATCTTATGTATCTTCCTTGGTATGCGTTTGATCCTGAATTTTCCGCTGATTACTTAAAGCCCGTTCCATTTATTGCACCGAAAAACGATGTAGATTCTTTCTTTAAAACAGGTGTCGCCTATACCAATAATTTATCGGTTGCAAAATCTTTTGGTGATACCAATGTGCGTTTATCTTATACAAATACTAATATCAATGGTATTGTTCCCACATCAAAAATTAAAAAAGATAATTTCAGCATCAATTTAAATTCTAAACTTTCTGAAAAATTGAAAGCAGATGCTGTATTAAATTATGTACATACTGAAGGTTTTAATAGACCTGAGGTTGGATATGGAGATAATTCAGTAGCTCAAAAATTTTATCAATTCGGACAGCGAAATTTAGATTTTGTAAAATTAATGGATTATAAATTAGCAGACGGAAGCCAAAGAACCTGGAATAGAACTTCTTGGGATAATGCCGCTCCTAAATATTCGGATAACCCTTATTGGACAATTTTCGAAAATACTTCTGCTGATAGCAGAAATCGATTTTTCGGTAATGCAGGTTTGACGTACAACATAGATAAGCATTTTTATATTACGGGTAAAGTATATGCAGATTTGTACTCACAAAATATCAGCTCAAGGGTTGCAGTTGGATCTCAAGCAATTTCAAATTATACACTTGAAAAAAGAAATGTTTCTGAGTTCAATTATGAAGGTAGAGCACACTACAATAATAATTTTGGTGATTTCAGCTTAAATGCTTTTGCTGGATTTAATATTAGAGATAATAAAATGAGTTGGCTTCGTGGTACAACTGTAGGTGGATTAATTATTCCGGGTCTTTATAATTTAAATAATGGAATAGAGAATTCTTTGGCAACAAATTATGATTCTCATTCATCTGTCAAAAGTGTTTTTGGATCGGTCTCTTTAGGATATAAAGATATGTTGTTCGTAGAGGGAACAGGAAGAAATGACTGGTTTTCAATGTTGAACGATGATCAGTTTTATCCATCAGTAACGGGTAGTTTTGTATTTTCAAAAGTATTAAATGCTGATTGGTTATCTTTTGGTAAAATTAGAGCGGGGTGGTCTAATATTGCTTTAGGAACAGATCCTTACAACAGGCTGACTTATACAGAAATAGGACTTCCGTTTAATGGTTCACCACAATATTCAAATCCAAATACATCCAATGACCCAAATATTAAACCGGAATTGAAGGTTACTCAAGAAATTGGTATTGAAGCTAGCTTATTTAAAAATAGAGTGAGTTTAGATTTCACATATTACGATACAAAATCTAAAGATTTAATTATTGCACTACCTATAGATCCTGCGACAGGTTATTTATTTAAAAGAATTAATGCGGGTGAGATGACCAATAAAGGTATTGAAGCAATGGTGAATGTAGTACCAATAAGAAATGAAAACTTTTCGTGGAACGTTACCTGGAATTTTGCCAGAAACAGAAACAGGTTAGTTAATTTGTACGGTGATTTACAAAATTATGTTCTTACGAATGCTCCATTTAGAGCACAATTAGTGGCACAGGTCGGACAGGCTTATGGTACAATTTTAGGAACCGATTTCGTTTATGATGGAAATGGCAATAAAGTTGTTGATGAAAATGGTTTCTATAAAGCTTCAGATTTAAAATCTCTAGGATCAATTCTTCCCGAATATAATATGGGATTCAGAAACACCCTAAAATATAAATCACTAAGCTTATCATTCTTGATTGATATTCAGCAAGGTGGGAAATATTTTTCTACCACTCATATGTGGGGAATGTACTCGGGAATGCTTGAAGAATCTGCTCTTGGTGGAAACAGAGAAGCAGGGATCGTACTTGCTGGTGTGAAAGAAGACGGTACCCAAAATGATATTCTTCTTGATGCTCAAACTTGGGGTAGTACTTATTACAATACCGTAGATGCTCAAAACGTTTTTGATGCAAGTTATATAAAGTTAAGAGATGTAACAATCGGATATGAGTTGCCAAAATCACTTATAGGAAATGTATTTGAAGGAATCAGAATTTCTGCATTTGCAAGAAATGTATTTGCATGGAATTTGGCAAATAAGGGTATAGATCCTGAAAATACTTCTTACGGATCTGGAAATATTCAGGGTATGGAAGGTGGTTCTTTACCATCAACAAGAACTTTTGGATTCAATGTTAACTTTAAATTTTAATTAAAAATGAAAAAAATAGCTATAATATTATCGGTCGCAGCTTTTTCAATGATTTCCAATAGTTGCTCAGACAAGTTTGATGAAATAGATATTAACCCCAATTCTACAGATAAACCTCTTACATATGGTATTTTCAACAGTGCTAATAAAGAACTGATGGATAATACCAGAGACGAATGGCAATCTGGGAGAATTGTATTGCCTTGGGTACAATATTCTGCTCAGACAGGATATACTGAAGAAGACCGTTATCAATACAGGCTTTCTACCGGAGTATCATTATGGAGTTTTTCTTACCGTGTAGCACAGGATTATAAGCAAATAATAGATTTGAATACAAACCCTGCAACAAAAGTTCAGATGGTTACTTATGGTCCAAATGAAAATCAAATTGCAGCTTCAAGAATCATGCTTTCTTACGTTTTCCTTACTTTGGCAGATTCTTTCGGCGATATTCCCTATTACTCATTCGGTAATCAGGATGCTGATTTTCAGGCTCTCAATATTGATGTTACCTTGCAACCGAAATTTGCAAGCCAGAAAAAAGTATATACAGATATTTTAAAAGAGTTGAAAGAAGCTTCTGAAATGATTGATACAAACGAAGTTGTTTTTACTCAAGGTGATGCATTATTTGGATCGGGAGAAAAGCTTAAAAAGTTTGCTAATTCTTTAAGATTACGTGTAGCAACGAGAGTAAAGGGAGTTATTCCAAGTGCTCAAACTCATATTAATGAAGCTATTGCATCTGGAGTAATGACTTCAAATGCAGATAATGTGGGATTAACTTATGAGAATAATTTGGTAAATCCTTCTCCTTTATTTAATGATTTTCGTGAAAGATCAGATTTTGCAATTTCCAAAACATTTATAAATTTATTAAAGGGAACTACGGGAAATTTTGGGTTAGACAAAAGATTATTTAAGTATGCAAGTCCGGTTGGTGCTACTCAGACAATGATTCTAAACAATGCAGTTACCGAATCGACAAATCCTGCAGATTACAATGGCATGCCTTATGGAATTCCTAGTTCATTAACTGCAAGTCAAACTGCCTCTGCTAATTTTTTCAGTACCAATATTTTAAAGCCTGCCTACACAGAAATCTTAATGGAATATTCTGAAGTTCAGTTTTTGTTAGCAGAAGCAAATGGTTGGTCTCAAGCTAATTATACCAACGGGGTGAGGGCTTCAATGGAAAGATGGGGCGTTCCAGTAGTAGATATTACCGCATATATTAACAATTTACCTCCTGCTTCTCAGCAAAACGTATTGACACAAAAATATATTGCATTGTTTATGCAACCTTACGAAGCATGGGCAGAATATAGAAGAACAGGTTATCCAAATACATTATTGCTACCAGGACAAACTGCTAATTTGAACGTTGCTACGACAGGTGGTCAAACTACATATACATTTACATCACTTATTGCCGGGTTAACAGATTTGCCGACGAGATTATTTTATCCTACTTCCGTTCAAACATTAAATACAACTAATTATCAAGCTGCAGCCAGTGCAATTGGAGGAGATAAAATGAATACTAAACTTATTTGGGACATTAATTAATATTCAACATTCTTTTAACATTCATATTAAAACCGCCTTAGTGCGGTTTTTTTATTTCCGTATATTTGCATTTCAAATTAGAACAATGAATATTAAAGATATATTAGAACAAAAATTGGCAGACGTTATTCTTAATGTCTATCAGTTGAAAGATATCAACCTTGAAATTCAGGAGAATAAAACTGAATTTGAGGGAGATTTTACCATCGTTACTTTTCCTTTGGTAAAACAATTGAAGAAAAACCCTGAAAGCATTGGTGTAGAACTGGGTGAAGCTTTAACGACTCAAACCGAATTGCTTGAAAGCTTCAATGTGGTAAAAGGATTTTTAAATGTAAAAGTTCAGAACCAGTTTTTTGTAGACCAGTTTACCTCTGTTACTGAAGGTTTTTCAACAATAGAAAAGAAAAATGCAACTGTGATGGTAGAGTATTCTTCACCGAATACCAACAAACCACTTCACTTAGGGCATATCAGAAATAATTTATTAGGTTTTTCTGTAGCACAGATTCTTGAGGAAGCCGGATATGATGTATTAAAAGCTCAGATTATCAACGATAGAGGAATTCATATCTGTAAGTCGATGTTGGCTTGGGAGAAATTTGGTAATGGAGAAACTCCGGCAACTCATCATATTAAAGGCGATAAGTTTGTAGGGAATTATTACGTAAAATTTGACCAAGAGTATAAAAAAGAAATTGCTGCTTTGATAGAGCAGGGACTTTCTGAAGATCAAGCTAAAAAAGAGGCTCCTTTAATGAAAGAAGCTCAGCAAATGCTTTTAGATTGGGAAAATGGAGACGAAAAAGTAAGAAGTCTTTGGGCTGAAATGAACTCGTGGGTGTATGAAGGGTTTAATCAAACTTACAGCAGACTTGGGGTAAGTTTTGACCAGATTCAATACGAGAGCAATACGTACATTTTAGGGAAAGACCTTATTCAGGAAGGTTTGGATAAAGGAGTACTGTACAAGAAAGAAGACGGTTCGGTTTGGTGCGATTTAACTGAAGACGGTTTAGATGAGAAATTATTACTTCGTTCAGACGGTACTTCTGTCTATATGACTCAGGATTTGGGTACAGCGGTAGAGCGTTTTAAAGAAAACAATATTCAGAAACTTATTTATACGGTAGGAAACGAGCAGGATTATCACTTCCAGGTTTTATTTAAAATCTTAGGAAAATTAGGTTATGAATGGGCAAATCAGCTGTATCACTTATCTTACGGGATGGTAGAACTTCCAAACGGAAAAATGAAATCCCGTGAAGGAACTGTAGTAGATGCGGATGATTTGATGCAGGATATGTTTGATATTGCTAAATCTAAATCTGAAGAACTAGGGAAATTAGAAAACTTTACTGAAGAGGAAAAGAATGAAAACTACGAAAACGTAGGAATCGGAGCCTTGAAGTATTTCATGTTGAAAGTTGATCCTAAGAAAAAAATGCTTTTCAATCCTGAAGAGAGTATTGATTTTAATGGAAATACGGGGCCTTTCATTCAGTACACTTTTGCACGTATTCAGTCTTTATTGGCTAAAGCAAATTTTGAATATAAAGAAATTAATGATATTGAACTGAATCAGTCTGAAAAAGAATTGATAATGCAGTTGGCAAATTATAAAGGTATTGTTGAAAAAGCGGCTGAAGTTTTAAGTCCGGCTTTGGTTGCGAATTATCTTTATGATTTGGTTAAATCATATAATTCATTTTATCAAAGTAATCCGATATTAAAAACTGAGGATGAGAATTTAAAACAATTCCGTTTGAATTTATCAGATCTCACGGCAAAAACGATAAAAAAATCATTAAGCTTACTGGGAATAGGTACTGTAAACAGAATGTAAAAACTAATCCTCCTGAGACTTTCGGGAGGATTTTTTTATAAGTTTAACAAATATTTACAATTAATAATAACTTAATTTTTAACGCCTTATTTGTCTTTCCGTAGGAATCTAAGATGCTTTATATTTAATATGTTGAGATTCTTTCAGAATGACAAAGTGCCTGTTGATATCGGATGTTATGATTAAAACGGACATTCATTAAGTTTATTAACCTTATCAAGGTTCAAAATCTTAAAAGCTTTTATAGTTAAAAACTGAGACGTCTTATCTTTTAAAATAAGACATCTCATTTTGTTAATTTAAACGTCTGAATTACTAAATTTAGGCGTTTCATTTTTCTGATTAGAAATACGAGTCTCATTTTGGCTGTCTCTATACAGTTTTGCACTGCTCCATTTTGCGTGTTTTGAAGGGACAATTTTATAGCCTTTTCGATAAGTGTAGACTTTTGTAAATTCGGCACCGAAGAAAATCAACATACACGAATAATTAATCCACATCATAATTAAAATAACGGTACCGGCAGTTCCAAATGCTGAGGTAGGTTTAAACTGTCCAAAATAAAGACTCAGTAAAAATTTACCTAAAGTAAACAGGACAGCGGTTAATAATGCCCCTTTCCATACTGATTTCCAGCTGATTTCTACATCAGGAAGTACTTTAAACATTAAGGCAAAAAGCACAACAATCACTAAAAATCCTACCGTGAAATTAATAATTTCTACAATGATATAAGTTTCAAGACCAAAATAGGTGGTGATAAAATTATTAAAGAGTCCAATTAAGGATGATAAAACCATGGTAATCATGAGCAGAAATCCTAAAATCAAAATCATCCCTAATGAATTGGCACGGTCTAAAAGAAATTTTACTAAAGCTTTTTTAGGGGCAGCTTCTACATCCCAAAGATTATTCAAAGATTTCTGTAACTGAAAAAATAGAGTAGTAGAACCATAAACCAATGAGCCGACACCCACAATTTTCATGAAAATATTTTCTTTATCAATGAGTGCACCGGCAATCATATCCTGAATGCTTTTGGCAACATCCTGACCCATCAATCCGCTGATTTGAGTACTGATTTGCCCGCGAATGGCTTCTTCCCCAAAGAAATACCCTGCAATCCAAATAATGATGATTAACAAACCAGGAATAGAGAAAATCGCATAATAAGCCAGACTCGCTGAATCGTTAGAAGCTGATGAATTATTCCATTCTGTAAAGGTCGCTTTCACGGTTTCCCAGAAAAATTTGATTTCTTTAAGCATAATTTGGTGTTTTGAGAGTTTAAAATTTGAAAGTACGTTTTGGCTAAAGCCAATTTGATTTGTACTCAACAAAAACGGGCTGAAGACCGTTCCTATTGAATCATTCAAGTTTTAAACCAAAGTCTAAAAATTAATTAGTTAAAAAGCCAAAAGCTATTCTCCAATTGTCAGAAACCATTTAAAATGGATATCCAATGGCAATATTCAGTATTAGATTATCTCTTCTCCAGCTGGAATCTCCAAAATTAATTCTGTCAAAAGTCCATCGGTCACCTTTTTCATAATAAGGAACTCTTAAAGGCATTGCCAAATCTAATCTTAAAACTAAAATTGAAAAGTCAAGTCGTAAACCAACTCCGGCTCCTACAGCAATTTCGGTTAAAAAATCTTTAGAAAATTTTCCTCCAGGTCTTGTATTGACTCCTTCATCATTGATATCATCATTCATCAACCAGATGTTTCCGGCATCTACAAATGCAGCAACATTTAAGAATTTATAAAGATTGGCTCTGTATTCAGCATTTAATTCTAATTTTATGTCACCCGCCTGGTCAAAAAGCGCTCTGTTTGTATCGGGAGTTCGGGGGTCGTAGCTCCCAGGTCCCAAAGTTCTTGCACGGAATGCCCTGATACTATTACTTCCTCCTACAAAAAACTGTCGTGAGAAAGGGATATGTTCTGAATTTCCATACGGAATGGCAACTCCTGCAATAAATCTCGATGCGAAAGATGTTTTCTCACTAAACTTACGGTAGAATCTTACATCATTTTCAATTTTGGCATATTGACTAAAAGGAACTCCAAATATTGTTTTCTCTTTTCCTTCTCTTACATTGGCTCCAGTTACTAGGCCTGTAATATTTCCTGCTAAATCGAGCATTCCTTTATAATAGAAAGTATTTTTTTTCGGAAGCATTGTGGTAGAGTAGGTGTAAGAATAAGTGGGACCGAAAATAAGTTGCTTGTCAGTTATTCTTTGAAGGTAAGGGTTACCTTTAGATTTAGTTTCAAATTTTTCAGTAATGTCTGCCGGACGAATCAAAGAAACATCAATGATATTCAATTCATGCTCTTTCCTTACATTTTCTTTCCATTGATACCCAAATGTAGCATTCAATGTATTTAAAGAATATAATGTTGTACGGTTTTGAAACTCGTACCCCAGTTTAATATTGGTTCTCGGTACAAAAGCACTCGAAGAATTAAAACGGAAAGGCGCTACAATTCTTGGAATCGATAACTGCGTATTGGCTCCCGCTCTGAAAATATTTTCGGCATCAGCAGGACCTCCGATTTGCACATCAAATGCACCATAAATAGAAGCTTTAAACTGTTCTGCCCCACGGAAAAAATTTCGTTGCGTCCAGTTTAAATTTAATTCGCTTCCTGCATAATTTGCAGAGTTGGTCCTTCCCAAAGCTTCCAGACGTAAAGACTGAAGTTCTCTCGGAGTTAATACATAATACGCATCAAACTTATGATTTAAAGAATCTGAAACGACAAACTCATTCTTCACAAACTTAAAAACACCAAGGCTGATGAGTCGGTTAAGCGATAAATTATGGTCTTTTCGGTTATAAACGTCTCCTTTGTCAAAATATAAAGCTCTGTCAAAAATTTTCGGTTTAAACTTTTTATTAGGATCAACTACGTAAATATCGTTGTACTCATATCCTTTCAAAGAATCAGGATTCATTGGGATATTATATTTTCCTTTTTTAGCATCGCGAAGGTTGTAATTAGGGAAAACAACTACTTTATCAATGGTAAATTGCTCGGTTGCCAGTTTTGGGGTATTGTCTTTCAGTTTTACAATAAGTTCAACTTTTGAATCCTTAGTCACGGTACTGTCTGCCTGTACAATAATATTATCTGGACTGAAATAATAAAAACCTTTGTCTTTTAGTTCATTGTCGATTCTTTGTCGTTCATTTTTGATAACTTCAAGATCAAAAGGATTTCCTGGTTTAAGTAAGGTTTTGTCTTTTAAATTCTGAATTTCAGTATTAATAAGTGTAGAATTTTGTGGAAAATTAACATTACTGATTAGATATCTCGCTCCCGGATTTAAAGTATAAATTACCTGTGCTTTTTTATTTTTTGAAACGGTATCGTATTTGGCTTTAGCATTAAAATAACCTTTGTTTTCAGAATAATTAATAATAATATCTTTATTAAATTCTCTGTCAACATCTCCTAACAGTACAGGTTCTTCTCCAAATTTATATTTCAGCCAGTATTTTAAACCTTTTTCTTTTTTGGGTTCACTCGTCGTATTGTATGCATATAATTTTGGTCTTAAACCAAGAAAGGTAGAATTCGGTTTTGGAGTAAGGTTTTCTTCGAGTGCAGCCTTTAATTCTTTTTTTTCTTTTTTTGTGAGGCTGTCGTTTTCTATTTTTACTTCAGCTCCGGTGTAGAGCATTTGTCCGTCTTTTAGAAATTTGGTATTGCTACATGAGATAACGGCCACCGTAATTCCCGATGCCAAAAAATATTTGCAATATATATTAAAGGTATTCTTCATTATTTAAATTCTACGACTTGGTTATCTTGTTTTCTTTTATTTTCTCTGTTTTCCTTATTTCTATTGCTTCTCGATTTACGGAAGATATCTCGGAACTTGTCATAATCTAAAGTAATGATAAATCCGACTCCCGTTTCTATAATCTGCCCTTGTAAAGCAACCTGATAATCATTTTTTCGGTACGCTCTCAGCATATACCTTCCGTCTCTTGAGAGGCTATAATCTATGGTAACATCTCCGGCAATATTGGTGGTGTTTTCATTTTGTCTTGCCTCACCTTCCAATCCGAAGTTACTTCCTACTGTAACTTTCAAACGGTCATTCAATAGTTTTTTACTGATGTCGATATTCAGATCGGTTCTTGTATTTTGAGTTCCGCTAGAGTAATCTTCAGTAGATTCTAGATCAAAATTAAGGTCAACTCCTTTTATAAGATTTGAGGCAATGTTATTGAGCTGTTGCGAAAGAATTTTACTCACACTCTGTCTCGCCAATGTTTCAGCAGAAACTCCAGAATTGCTTTCGAAAGGGTTTTCGCCAATAAAACGGTTGAGTAAAAGCAATGCAAAAACCTGCTTATTCATTTCGTTTTCATCTTGTCGCAATTGTGCTAGTTTTCCGTCTATTGTTTCTGTTACAGCAGAAGATACTGCATTATTTTTTTCTTCTGTGGTAATATCAAAAGAGATTTCAGGTTTCAATAGTTCACCTTTCAAAATCAGTAATGTATTAAACGGAATTCTTTGTTTAAACTGATTTAAAAGCGCCTGGTCACCTGCAAACTGTTGTTCTACAAGATCAATTGGTGCCGCATTGGTTTTGTAAATTGCGGTAATATCGAGTTTGGCAGTAGTTGGTTCACCGGTCCAGGTTATTGTACTTCCTTTTTGAATGTCAAATTTTCTTTTCAAAAGGCTTACAGACATTTCATAGCTTCCTTTTTCTACCTGATAAACGCCGACTAAAGTCGTTTTTCCTGAAGGATCAATTCCGCCTGTTAAATCTGCTTCACCCTGAAGTTTTACAAAATCTCCATTGGCTTTGTCAATGATAATCGACATTTTAGCTTCTTTATCCACTTCGATATTCACGCTCAAATCAAGTCCTTTTATTGGACTTTGTGCGTTAACAGAATCGGTTTTAATGGTTTTATTAAGAGCGATTTGATCCTGATCGATGAATTCTACAATACCATCTCTTTCCTGCAACGATGGGCTCGATTGTGGAAGGACAAACGTGAAATCTGTTTTCTCTGAAACTGCAAGTCTGCCGTCAACTTTCGGTAAATCAAGATTTCCTCTTATCTTTAAAGCCGCATCAATCGCCAGAACTCCGTACATCATGGCATCATTGGATTTTTCAGAGTTTACCACTTTAAAATCTTTTGCATTTACATTAAGATTAAATGCAAAATCTTTGTAAGTCTGCGTTAAGATCTGTCCGTCTATTTTTAAAGAATTTCCGTCTTTATCTTTAATTTTAAAATTATCAAACTCAATTCCTCTGTTCGTAAAACCTATTTTATCATTAATATTTCTAAAATCACTTCCGGTTTGAGCAATCATCAATCCTACATTATTCATTTTTACATCACCTAAAATTTTGGGAGCAGTCGTAGTTCCTGTAATTTTAAGATCTCCCGACAAATAGCCTTCCGTATTGGTAATTGCATTCATCGAAAAGCCCTGAAGCGTTTTCATCTGAAGCTGCTTAATCGCTAAATCTAAATCAAATGTGCTGGAAGAAGTATTGTAATTTCCTAAAATCTTCACATCATTATTATTCCCTGAAAGAGCAATATCTGCATTGAGAAGATTGGCCGACTGATTATGAACTTTAATATCTAAATTTCCGACCGGACTTCCGTAAACGATTAAATCTGAAACATTAATGTCTGATGTAAACGTCATGTTTTTGGTTAAATCTCTTAGTTGAGCCGTTCCGTTGATGGTTCCTTTGGCTAATAGAGAATCTTTTTTAATAATCTCTGTAATTGTTTCAATTTTAAAATCTTTTAAAGAAACATTTAACGGACTTGTTGGTGAACTGCTTTCAGACTGTAAAGAAATTTCGGCTCCCGAATTAGATAATCGGAAATTATCAGCGACAATTCCCTGGCTGAAAATCTGGATCTTGTTGTTTTCGGCAACTGTCCAATCCATATAATTCAGTTTTAAACCATTCGGATTTAATGATATTTCGGTAATATCATTCATTGATTTGGCATTACCTGCAATCAAGAATTGGGTTTCATCTTTATCATCTTTTGTGGTAATGTTATAATTGATAGTGTTTTGGGCAACATCTCCATTGATATTTACTTTATTGATGGCAAAACTTTCACTTTTTAAAGCGGCAACACTCAGATCATATTGTAAAGCCTGATTTTCGTTGGTGATTTTTAAATTGGTATTTTCTAAAGAATTGGCTCCATACAAAACCTGCGGAATTTTTGCATCCAATTCTATTTTCTGAGAATCTGCATTGTAATTTCCTGTGATGTTGATGGTTTCAAAACTTTTTAAATCGGGAACAAATTTTCTGATTAAATCATCATTTTTAATGGATGCATTAACGGTGAAAAACTGTCCCGCATCAACTTTCTGTGCTTTTCCAGGTTTTTGAAACTGATAATATTGGTTAACGGTTTGTGCTAAAGCCCCAAAAATCTGAGTGAGTTTATATTTTCCGTTCAGTTCAACATCTGCAATTTGAGAATTGAATTTTATTAAAGTTGAATCTGCCGTAGAAACCGCATTCAGCCTGATTTCCTGAATTGGATAAACTTCTTTGGTATCTGAAATGGCAAAATCTTGTAAATTAAGATAACCATTCAAATTATCCGGATCAAGACTTTTAAAATCGGCATCAATTGCACCAGCGATAATCATGGGTGAACTGTAGAATCCTAATTTATTTAAATCTAATTTATTAATATTTCCATTCACTTTCACCGTCGGATTATCATTAAAAACTCCGGAGGCGGCAAGATGTAAATTGGCATTAGGGTCTTTTGAGTTTAAATCAATATCATAAGCGCCACGATTTATTTTCCCTTTCAAATTCATGTTTTGATAGGTGTAGCCGTTGTAAGTTGCAGATTGCACGTCTCCTGAAAGATTTGCAGACATTATTTTCGGGTCAAAACCTTGTCCTTTTGCATTAATTTGTGCCGTAATGTTTCCTAAATCTTTATTCTGAATGATTTTTCCAATCTGTAAACTTTGAAGGTTTGCTTTTACATCAAAAGTTTCTCTGTTTTTTCTTCTGATATCTGCTTTTGCAATAACCGCTGCATTTCCTAAAGTGGAAGTGAGACGTAAGTTAGTATCAAAAATTTGAGTACTTCCTTTTGCAGTTCCACGAATGGTCATGAAAGAAGGCAAAGTGATGTTGTTAGGAATCGTATTTTTCGGAACTAAATTGTAAATCGTTTTTGATGTGGTAGAAAGTTCAGCAACATTTAAATCGTAATACAATTGGTCAGGATTCATTGCGTTTTTGATTTTTCCTGACGCCAAAACTTTGAGCTTATCTAAACCTGAAACCTTTAGATTTTGAATAGATAAATCATTTACCGTTCCTCGAACGAAGGCATTTACATTTAAAGTGGCATTCGGATATTTATTAAATGGCGCTGTATTTCTTAAAGTAGGAACTAAATTTAAAATATCAGAAAAACCGATTTTAGAATCTCGGATGTCGGCAGAAATTTTTACCGCTCCCAAATTGGATGATAATTGCTCAATCGAGTTGTAATTTAAAATAATTTCATCTCTTAAAATTGTTTTCGGAGTCTGCAGATAAAGATTTTTCAGATAAGCTTCTTTTTCAGCATAGATGAAATCGGTATTGAATTTTTGTACATCCAAACCTCTTGCTTCCTTAATTTCGGCTGATTTCACAGAACCTGCAAAACCATTGTTTTCCATTTTAAAATTTCTTACATCAAGATTTAATTTAGCAAAATTAAGATGATTGAAGTCCATTCCGCTTTTTGTAGGAGCAATCGCAGTATTGTTGTAAGCGATTTTTACATCATCTAAACGAAGTTTTCCTAAAATGACTTTCATCGCTTTTTCTTTAGCTGTCGCTTTTGAAACTTCAGGCTTTTCTACGTTTTTAGGATTTGCATTTTCTGCAGGAAGAAATAGATTAGCGTTGATGTTTGCCCCCGTTAAATAAACGTTTCCAACATTATAATCGTTATTTTCTAAATCAATGCTGTTGACTTTTGTGCTTAATTCTTTAAAAAGAATTTTTGCAAATGTTTTGGTATTGTCATCACCGTAATCAATGTCGAAATTGGTCAGGTTTATTTTATTTAAACCAAGCTTCATTGCTTTTTTCTGGTTTAATGAATCTACTTTTTGTTCAACATTTTTGGCTACTTCTTCTACTAAATCCTGTTTCAGTTTTAATTTTAATCCGTCAAGATTAATGTCGTTGACGGCATAAGAATTGTTTTGAAGGTCAAACGTTTTTACCCGGGTATCAAAAGAGTTAAAATAAACTTTAATATCATTGCGGGATTGCTCATCATTAAACGTAATCCCGATATCCTTTAATTTAATTTTATCTAAAGAAATTATAAAAGGTTTCGAAGGTTTTTGTTCCTGTTCTTTATCTGAGGTGGCAAAAGCATCAATAATATAATCGAAATTAAACTTTCCCTGCGGATTTCTCACCACATTGGCGCGAACGCCTTCTAAGTCTATGGAGGTAATATCAGCTTTAGAATTCATCAATTGCCACATATCTAAACCGACATCGAATTTTTTTACGGCTAAAAGAGTGTCTATATTCTGACCTTTCAGGTAAAGATTTTCCATCACGAGACTGTTTGGGAAACCGATGTATACTTTGTCGAGACTTACTTTGGTTTTTATTTTTTTCTCTAGATAAACGATTAATTTATCTTTTACAAAGTTTTGAACTGCGGGAAGCCTCAAACTTAAAATAAGCAATATAATTAAAACAATAAAAGAGATAATTGTAATAACAATACCTCTGAGAATTTTTCTTTTGTTGAATTTTATTTTCAAAATTTCTGTGATTTAGACAATGAAATGCTGTTTTGATGGATGAGTGTTGTTCATCGATGTTTAAAAATACGCATTTTACCTTAAATCTTCAGAACTTGAAGTTTGATAAGCTTTACCATGATTAATTTTTTTCGAAAACGCCTGCTGGAAAGGCTTTGTTTGAATACATTCAGCAATATGTTTGCCAACAGAGGATATTCATTGAAATTTAATGTAAATGTGGTATCTGTTGTAAAAGACAAAAACCTGATCAAAGAACAGGTTTTTGTGTTGATGTATGCCTCAGTTGAGATTTAAATATTATGGAATATTTAAAGTGAATAGGTTTTCAGATGTTAGTTGAGTTACAACCGCGACATACATCTGATGGAGATTCAATTCATAGTTAAATATATTTAGATGAGTTAATTATTCTTGCCATTTTACAGCTTCACCTTGTGGTGCAGCACCACCTTGTTTTTCTGTAACAGGAGATTTTTCCTGATTAATATGATATATATAGGATGCGATTTTTTCTGCGTCTCTTCCGGTAATGGTTCCGTCTTTTATGAAAGGGCGCATGGTCGGATTGTTTGGTGAGCCATTTTCAAGCATCCAGAAAACATTTTTAAATAAGCTTTTTTCTTTGATGTTAATCCAGTACGTGTCGGTTAAGTTGGGACCAATTCCGCCTTTTCCGCCGTCTGCATGGCAGGTTACACAATTGGTTTTAAAAAGCTGTTCCCCTTCTGCAATATAATCTGCACTGTATTTTGCCGTTTCTAAATTAATTGGCGGCGCATTTTTTTCATATTCTGCGATGGAAGCTAATTGCAGTTTAGATTCTTTCTCATATTCTGCTTCAGGATGAGCGTAATCTGTGAAGGCAAATGCAATAATATACACGGCGCAGAAAATAATTCCGAAGTAGAAAAGACCAATCCACCATTTAGGTAAAGAATTATCGAGTTCGGTAATTCCGTCGAAACCATGGTCGATGAGAAGGTCTTTTTCTTCAGTTTGGGATTGTTTTTTAAAAGCTGAATTCCAAAGCTTCTGAATATATGGTGTTGTGTTATTGGTAATGTATTCTTGCTTTTCTTCATCGGTAAGCCTAGCGAATCTTTCGTTTTCTACTAAATCTCCGATAGAATTCATGATGAGCAGCAAAATGGTAATGATAATAAGCAAGGCCCAAAAGAACGGTGTAGAAAAATAATCAGAATCTTGTGCGAACATTTCGAACGCCAATACAGTAATACCTATCGTTATTGCTATATATATAGATATGGGGGTTCTCGTTTTCATTGTAATGATATTTAAAATTAATCTACGCTTGCTGTCTTAATATCCGTCGTTTTGATGTCGGTTCCCAATCTTTGCAGATAGGCAATCATCGCGATAATTTCTCTTTGCTCCATCGGAATAAAATTGTTTCCTTTGGCGATTTTTTCTTGATCCATCTGGTCTTTGACATCGGTGGCCTCAGAGTAAATTCTCTTTACAATTGCTTTAGACTGATTATCGGCCCATTTATTTGCTGAGTCTATCTGTGCTTTGGTGTAAGGAACATCAAACGTATTTTTCATCAAAGACATTTTATCAACCATTCTAGAACGATCCAATTTATTGCTAATCAACCAAGGGAAACGGGGCATAATAGAACCTGCAGAAGTAATTCTTGGGTTGTACATATGTTTTAGGTGCCATGAATCTGGGTTTCTTGCGCCTTCTCTGTGAAGATCGGGTCCTGTTCTTTTTGATCCCCATAAAAATGGTCTGTCGTAAACGAATTCTCCGGCTTTAGAGTATTCTCCGTTTTTACCATCAAATCTCATTACTTCATCACGGAAAGGTCTGATCATTTGTGAGTGACAAGAATTACAGCCTTCTCTTATATAAAGATCTCTTCCTTCTAGTTCTAATGGTGAATAAGGTTTTACCGCTGATATTATAGGTAAGTTGCTTTTTACAGTTAACGTAGGAACAATTTCTACCAATCCACCGATGGCAATTGCTACGAAAGCTAATATTGATAATAGGTGAGGGGTTCTTTCTAGCCAAAGATGCACGCCTTCGCCTTCTTTTCTGCCCGTACCTACATTGGCTAAAGCGGGTGCTTCTGCAGGAACTTCTTTTTGGAATGAACCTTTTCTAACAGTTTTGTAAACATTGACAACCATTAAAATTGCTCCGCTCAGATAAAATAATCCACCTAAGAATCTCATTTTAAAGTATGGAATAATCGCAGTTACAGTATCTAGCCAGTTTTTCCACAATAAAGTTCCGTCGGGATTAAATTGTTTCCACATCAAACCTTGGGTAAATCCAGCGATATACATGGGTACAGCATAGAAAATAATACCTAAAGTTCCGAGCCAGAAATGCCAGTTTGCTAATTTTTTAGACCAAAGTTCAGTTCTCCACATAATCGGGATTAGATAATAGATAACTCCAAATGCCATGAAGCCATTCCACCCTAAAGCACCTAAATGTACGTGACCAATTACCCAATCGGTATAGTGCCCGATTTTATTTAAAGATTTGGTGGCTAAAAGTGGCCCTTCAAAAGTGGCCATTCCATAGCAGGTAACTGCAACGACAAAGAACTTCAGGATAGGATTGTCTCTTACTTTATCCCAGGCTCCTCTTAAAGTTAATAATCCGTTCAGCATTCCACCCCAAGACGGAGCAATCAGCATGATAGAGAAACCTGTTCCCACCGCTTGAGCCCAAGCTGGAAGAGCCGTATATTGAAGGTGATGAGGTCCTGCCCAGAGATATACGAAGATTAATGACCAAAAGTGAATAATGGATAATTTATATGAAAATACCGGTCGGTTGGCTGCTTTAGGCATAAAATAATACATTAAACCTAAAACCGGTGTCGTTAGTACAAAAGCTACTGCATTGTGACCGTACCACCATTGTACCAAAGCATCTTTCACACCTGAATACGCAGAATATGATTTCCAGCTCGTAAATGATAATGGAACTTCTAAATTGTTGAATATGTGAAGCATCGCAACGGCAATCCATGTTGCAATATAAAACCAAACGGCAACATATAAATGACGAACTCTTCTTTTGGCAATCGTTCCAAACATATTGATTCCGAAAATTACCCAAGAGAAAGTAATCAAAATATCAATCGGCCATTCATGCTCCGCATATTCTTTTGAAGTATTAATTCCCATTAAGAAAGTAATAACAACGGCAATAATCATAATTTGCCATGTCCAGAAATGAATCCATGATAGCGTATCACTGTACATTCTTGTTTTGAGAAGTCGCTGCATACTATAATAAGCACCACAGAAAAAAGAATTACAGACAAAAGCAAAAATCACCGCACTCGTATGAAGCATTCTGATTCTTCCGAAGCCTAAAGCACCCTGAGAATTAATAAGCCCCTGAATATTTCCACTTCTTAAACTTTGAATAGTCGTATCATCAGTACCAAATAAAAATTCTGGCAATTCAGGATAAAATAGCATCAAAGCAGCGGTTAATCCTAAAATAAAACCGATGATTCCGAATACTACGGTGGCATAGAGGAATGCTCTGACAATATTATTGTCATAATGAAATTTTTGCGTCTCCATAAGTCTTGTATCTTGCAGCGAATAATATTTTTTGTAGAATCTCCCTTAAATAAAGGGTTTCGATGCCTTGAAAAAAAATATCATGCTGTGTATGTAATGTTTTGACAAAGGTATTTACTAACTTTGTCTAAGGCTATTAGATAAACTTCTAAAATATACCGAAAACTACTAAAGTACTTGTGTGATGAAAATTTGTGGACAAAATATCAGAAAAATAAGACGCGACCGTGACCTTACTCAGGAATATATGGCATTCGAAATGGGTATTTCACAAAAAGCATACTCTGATATCGAAAATTCAAAAGTGAAAATCCATCTCGATATTCTCACAAAAATTTCAGACATTCTTAAAATAAAACCCTCTGAAATTTGCAGCATTTCTCACAAGTGCAGTACAGACGATTACGAAGACAAATACAATGAGCTTATTGAGTATATGAAAAAGAATAATATTTCTTTACCTCAAAATTTATAGTAAAGTGTATTCTATATAATATAGACATTTGAAATGTCTTACCTCCGATTTCTTTCGGAGGTATTTTTTTTAGGAGCTATTTCCCGCTGTCCACTATACCTTTTTTTGCCAAAGCTTTCCCCTAAGCAAAAAAAGGATGTCGTTCCCATCGGGGCTAGGAGTAATTTTGTATTAGAATTCTTTGTTCTTTCGATATTGAGAAGGTACTACATGCAGAGTATTTATCGTTCCATTAATTATTAATTGATATCAAGAGAATCTCAATGTCATATTTTTTATCAAGTAAGAACGATTATTTTCTTTCCTATTATCTATAAGCTACAGAGTAGCGAAAACTTTGTAGAATAAATATGAGCAAACCAGGATAAGAGCTCCATAGGAGCGACACCAACACACCAACACACCAACACACCAACACACCAACACACCAACACACCAACACACCAACACACCAACACACCAACACACCAACTAAATTATTCATTCATCCAGTCAGTCATTTACGCTTCAATATGAATTGAAATTAAACATAATGTTAAATAAATTAGGATTGTGTTTATAAAAAGTTCTACTTTTGCCCCACTGAAAAACGAAAGAGATTCAGTAGCGTAGAAGCACTATTTATATAGTTTAAAAAGAAAAAACTAATATCCACTTTAAGATATAGAATCAAAAAAACTCTTTAAAATTTTTAGCGATAAAGATTGTGAGATTTAAAAAGATTAGTATCTTTGCAGTCCGGTAAAACGGGAAGCGCAGGAGTAGATAGATTAAGTGTTGAGAGAAGGATTTAGGGTCATCAAAAAACTTTAAAATTTCTTCAAAAAACATTTGGTCAATTAGTAATAATTTTTTACTTTTGCACACGCAAATCGATACTGAAAACGACAGAAAATGTAGGTATTGTAAAAAGCGAGAGAGAAGAGATCATTGAAAAATAATATACAACCAAGTAAGGAAAAACTAAAGCGTCAATTAACTTTGAGTGAGTCAGACAAACATACAATGGAGAGTTTGATCCTGGCTCAGGATGAACGCTAGCGGGAGGCCTAACACATGCAAGCCGAGCGGTATTTGTCTTTCGGGACAGAGAGAGCGGCGTACGGGTGCGGAACACGTGTGCAACCTACCTTTATCAGGGGGATAGCCTTTCGAAAGGAAGATTAATACCCCATAATATAATGATTGGCATCAATTATTATTGAAAACTCCGGTGGATAGAGATGGGCACGCGCAAGATTAGATAGTTGGTAGGGTAACGGCCTACCAAGTCAGTGATCTTTAGGGGGCCTGAGAGGGTGATCCCCCACACTGGTACTGAGACACGGACCAGACTCCTACGGGAGGCAGCAGTGAGGAATATTGGACAATGGGTGAGAGCCTGATCCAGCCATCCCGCGTGAAGGACGACGGCCCTATGGGTTGTAAACTTCTTTTGTATAGGGATAAACCTTTCCACGTGTGGAAAGCTGAAGGTACTATACGAATAAGCACCGGCTAACTCCGTGCCAGCAGCCGCGGTAATACGGAGGGTGCAAGCGTTATCCGGATTTATTGGGTTTAAAGGGTCCGTAGGCGGATCTGTAAGTCAGTGGTGAAATCTCATAGCTTAACTATGAAACTGCCATTGATACTGCAGGTCTTGAGTAAAGTAGAAGTGGCTGGAATAAGTAGTGTAGCGGTGAAATGCATAGATATTACTTAGAACACCAATTGCGAAGGCAGGTCACTATGTTTTAACTGACGCTGATGGACGAAAGCGTGGGGAGCGAACAGGATTAGATACCCTGGTAGTCCACGCCGTAAACGATGCTAACTCGTTTTTGGGTCTTCGGATTCAGAGACTAAGCGAAAGTGATAAGTTAGCCACCTGGGGAGTACGTTCGCAAGAATGAAACTCAAAGGAATTGACGGGGGCCCGCACAAGCGGTGGATTATGTGGTTTAATTCGATGATACGCGAGGAACCTTACCAAGGCTTAAATGGGAAATGACCGGTTTAGAAATAGACTTTTCGCAAGACATTTTTCAAGGTGCTGCATGGTTGTCGTCAGCTCGTGCCGTGAGGTGTTAGGTTAAGTCCTGCAACGAGCGCAACCCCTGTCACTAGTTGCCATCATTAAGTTGGGGACTCTAGTGAGACTGCCTACGCAAGTAGAGAGGAAGGTGGGGATGACGTCAAATCATCACGGCCCTTACGCCTTGGGCCACACACGTAATACAATGGCCAGTACAGAGGGCAGCTACCAGGCGACTGGATGCGAATCTCGAAAGCTGGTCTCAGTTCGGATTGGAGTCTGCAACTCGACTCTATGAAGCTGGAATCGCTAGTAATCGCATATCAGCCATGATGCGGTGAATACGTTCCCGGGCCTTGTACACACCGCCCGTCAAGCCATGGAAGTTTGGGGTACCTGAAGTCGGTGACCGTAACAGGAGCTGCCTAGGGTAAAACAAGTAACTAGGGCTAAGTCGTAACAAGGTAGCCGTACCGGAAGGTGCGGCTGGAACATCTCATTTTAGAGCGTCTTCGGACGATAAAAAATAAGGACACAATGTGTCCATGCACTTACTTAAAGAGAAGCTTTAGTTTTTATTTGGTTGATATATAAGTATAAGTAAAAAGGTTAAAGTAAAAAGAGCCAAGTGTAACAGCTTGTATTAATTACTCATTACCAATTATTTATTACTTATAATATATATAAGAAATACAAAACCCACTAGAAATTAGTATTAGGGAAGAGAGATTGAGTATGAAGAAGAGAAAAAAGAGATATGCAAATATTACTTATTACTCATCACCCATTACTCATAACAAAGTCTCGTAGCTCAGCTGGTTAGAGCGCTACACTGATAATGTAGAGGTCGGCAGTTCGAGCCTGCCCGAGACTACTAATTTAAATAGAGGTTAGAATCTAGAAATTAGAAGTTAGTTTTTTACTAATCTCTAACTTCTAACTACTAACATCTAAACTAGCGGGGAATTAGCTCAGCTGGCTAGAGCGCCTGCCTTGCACGCAGGAGGTCAAGGGTTCGACTCCCTTATTCTCCACATTGTTATAGTAATATAACATGATTTATGGTTTAATTTTAAGAAGCAAATAGAGCCAAAAACAATATTTTGCGAATTAGATCAGAAATAGCATAAAGATCATTGACATTAACGGTAAAAATATCACAAAGAGAAAACCGAGCGCAATTAAGCGTTTGAGTTTACAAAAATATTTTAGCAGCAATGCTAAAGCAAAAATACTGAACTAATTAATAATTAGGAAAGAAATCGTTAAGGGCGTATGGCGGATGCCTAGGCTTTCAGAGGCGACGAAGGACGTGGTAAGCTGCGAAAAGCTGCGGGGATTGGCACACACGAATTGATCCGCAGATGTCCGAATGGGGCAACCCGTCTGGTTGAAGACCAGTCACTCCGCAAGGAGAGCAAACCAGGAGAACTGAAACATCTAAGTACCCTGAGGAAAAGAAATCGAAGAGATTCCGTAAGTAGTGGCGAGCGAACGCGGATTAGCCCAAAAGCTTTTATATGTTTAATAGAATGTTCTGGAAAGAACAGCCATAGAGGGTGATAGCCCCGTATATGAAAGGCATATTTAAGTGATAAATGAGTAGGGCGGGACACGTGAAATCCTGTTTGAATATGGGGGGACCATCCTCCAAGGCTAAATACTCCTGAAAGACCGATAGTGAACAAGTACTGTGAAGGAAAGGTGAAAAGCACTTCGAATAGAAGGGTGAAATAGAACCTGAAACCGTACGCCTACAAGCGGTCGGAGCCCACAAGTTGGGTGACGGCGTGCCTTTTGCATAATGAGCCTACGAGTTAATGTTACTAGCGAGGTTAAGGACTTCAGGTCCGGAGCCGGAGCGAAAGCGAGTCTGAATAGGGCGCTTAGTTAGTAGTATTAGACGCGAAACCTTGTGATCTACCCATGGGCAGGTTGAAGCTTTGGTAACACAAAGTGGAGGACCGAACCGGTTGACGTTGAAAAGTCTTCGGATGACCTGTGGGTAGGGGTGAAAGGCCAATCAAACTGGGAGATAGCTCGTACTCCCCGAAATGCATTTAGGTGCAGCGTCGTGTATAAGTTTATTAGAGGTAGAGCTACTGATTGGATGCGGGGGAGTCAAATCCTACCAATTCCTGACAAACTCCGAATGCTAATAAATGTTCCACGGCAGTGAGGGCGCGGGTGCTAAGGTCCGTGTCCGAGAGGGAAAGAACCCAGACCAACAGCTAAGGTCCCCAAATCTCTATTAAGTTGAAGCAACGCGGTTGGACTGCATTGACAGCTAGGATGTTGGCTTGGAAGCAGCCATTCATTTAAAGAGTGCGTAACAGCTCACTAGTCGAGCGGTCCGGCATGGATAATAATCGGGCATAAATAGAGTACCGAAGCTATGGATTTACAACCTTGAGTTGTATCTGGTAGGGGAGCATTCTGTTTGCACAGAAGCTGAGTCGTGAGGCTTGGTGGAGCGGACAGAAAAGAAAATGTAGGCATAAGTAACGATAAAGCGGGCGAGAAACCCGCTCACCGAAAGACTAAGGTTTCCTCAGCCATGCTAATCAGCTGAGGGTTAGTCGGGACCTAACGCGAACCCGAAAGGGGTAGTGGATGGACAATGGGTTAATATTCCCATACTTGCTCACACTAAAAAGGGGACGGAGTGCCGTACTTACTGGAGACTGACGGAATAGTCAAGACCTAGCCTTCGGGCGAAGTTGTTGTAGGGAAAGTGCTTCCAAGAAAAGCCGAAGTGAAGCAACCCGTACCATAAACCGACACAGGTAGTCGAGGAGAGAATCCTAAGGTGCTAGAGTGAATCATGGTTAAGGAACTAGGCAAAATAGTCTCGTAACTTCGGGAGAAGAGACGCCATCAGCAATGGTGGCCGCAGTAAAAAGGCCCAGGCGACTGTTTATCAAAAACACAGGACTCTGCAAAATCGAAAGATGCAGTATAGGGTCTGACACCTGCCCGGTGCTGGAAGGTTAAGGAAGGGCGTTAGCAGCAATGCGAAGCGTTTAACTGAAGCCCCAGTAAACGGCGGCCGTAACTATAACGGTCCTAAGGTAGCGAAATTCCTTGTCGGGTAAGTTCCGACCTGCACGAATGGTGTAACGATCTGGGCACTGTCTCAACCATGAGCTCTGTGAAATTGTAGTCTCGGTGAAGATGCCGAGTACCCGCAATGGGACGAAAAGACCCTGTGAACCTTTACTATAACTTCGTATTGACTTTGAGTAAGTAATGTGTAGGATAGGTGGGAGACTTTGAAGCAGGCACGCTAGTGTTTGTGGAGTCAACGTTGAAATACCACCCTTTACTTACTTGGAGCCTAACTTCTTTTAGAAGGACACTGCGTGGTGGGTAGTTTGACTGGGGTGGTCGCCTCCAAAAGAGTAACGGAGGCTTTCAAAGGTACCCTCAGCACGCTTGGTAACCGTGCGTAGAGTGTAATGGCATAAGGGTGCTTGACTGTGAGACCTACAAGTCGATCAGGTGCGAAAGCAGGACATAGTGATCCGGTGGTTCCGTATGGAAGGGCCATCGCTCATAGGATAAAAGGTACTCCGGGGATAACAGGCTAGTCTCCCCCAAGAGCTCACATCGACGGGGAGGTTCGGCACCTCGATGTCGGCTCGTCACATCCTGGGGCTGGAGAAGGTCCCAAGGGTTGGGCTGTTCGCCCATTAAAGTGGCACGCGAGCTGGGTTCAGAACGTCGTGAGACAGTTCGGTCTCTATCTATTGCGGGCGTTAGATGTTTGAGAGGGCTTGATTCTAGTACGAGAGGACCGAATTGAACAAACCTCTGGTGTATCAGTTGTTCCGCCAGGAGCACCGCTGAGTAGCTACGTTTGGAAGAGATAAGCACTGAAAGCATATAAGTGCGAAACTCGCCTCAAGATGAGACATCTTTTAAGGGTCGTGGGAGATGACCACGTTGATAGGCTATAGGTGTAAAGTTGGTAACAGCATAGCCGAGTAGTACTAATTACCCGTAGATTTATAGCCTAATTGGCAACTGCTTAATTGCGCAATTAAAGGTTCTCTCTTTGTGAATATTCTTATCGATAAAACCAGAAGTTAGAAACTAGATATTAGAAGTTAGTTTTTACTAATCTCTAACTACTAATCTCTAACCTCTTATATACAACCTTTAGGGTGGTTTTAGCGGTGGGGCTCACCTGTTCCCATTCCGAACACAGAAGTTAAGCCCACCAGCGCCGATGGTACTGCGAAAGCGGGAGAGTAGGTCGCCGCCAGTTTTTTTAAAAGTCTCATACATGAATTTGTATGAGACTTTTTTTTTGCTTTAAACTTAAAGCGAAGGTAATAGGTAATAGGTAATAGGGAATAGGGAATAGGGAATAGGGAATAGGGAATAGGGCGCTCCTTCGGAGCGTAACCTTTGTAGCAGGGAATAATCCAATCCTATCCCAATCTCTTAGAGCTCCGGAGGAGTGACACTATTATCCATATTACATTTATTTCATTATTTTCTTAAGAAACTAAGGACATTTTATATTTTAAATCCTAAAATAATGTTTTCCCAAAATACTTATGTTTAGTATTATAGACCAATAATCATTTTATTATCATCCATTAATTACTAAAATTTAATTCTGTCGCTTTGTCTCTCAACTCTGCCTACTGATATTCTTTAATATCTTCCACAATCAGTTTCAAGGGAATTTACCTCTATAGATGGTATTGTTAATTTGAAATAGTTTTGTAGAACTTTGCTAAAGTTTAAAATATTTTAGAAATCTGATTATCAATGTTTTAAAATTTATTAGTTTAATAAATAGATAATCAGATGTATTATAATTTAACAATATCCTATAGATTTACTATTTAACATTACACAATACCTCAAAAGCTTTTGTACAATATTTGTTACTCCGAAGGAGTAGTATCTGTGTAGAAAAAGCAATGAGTACAATTAAGCGCTTTGTAGAAGCGCCATCTTTGTATCCCAACGATATGATTATAGTATGAGCTCCGTAGGAGCGACTCCAATCCTAAACCCCTCCAACCCTCCAACCCTCCAACTCACTTACCTATTTCTTCAGGAGCTTAATCCCGCTGTCCACTATATCTTTTTTTTTGCCAAAGCTTTTCCCCAGCAAAAAAAAGGATGCCGTTCCCATCGGGGCTAGGATTAATTTTGTATTAGAATTCTTTGTTCTTTCGATATTTAGAAGGTACTTGTAGAGTATTTATCGTTCCATTAATTATTAATTGATATCAAGAGAATCTCAATGTCATATTTTTATCAAGTAAAAACAATTACTTTCTTTCCTATTATATATAAGCTCCGGAGGAGTGAAAACTTTGTAGAATAAATATGAGCAAACCAGGATAAGAGCTCCGTAGGAGCGATACCAACACACCAACACACCAACACACCAACACACCAACACACCAACACACCAACACACCAACACACCAACACACCAACACACCAACACACCAACACACCAACACACCAACACACTAAATTATTCATCCACCGAACCAGTCGTTTAAGCTTCAATATGAATTGAAATTAAACATAATGTTAAATAAATTAGGATTGTGTTATTAAAAAGTTCTACTTTTGCCCCACTGAAAAACGAAAGAGATTCAGTAGCGCAGAAGCTACTATTTATATAGTTTAAAAAGGAAAAACTAATATCAACTTTAAGATATAAAATCAAAAAAAACTCTTTAAAATTTTTAGTAATAAAGATTGCGAGAGTTAAAAAGATTAGTATCTTTGCAGTCCGGTAAAACGGGAAGCGCAGGAGTAGATAGATTAGGTGTTGATAGAAGGATTTAGGGTCATCAAAAAACTTTAAAATTTCTTCAAAAAACATTTGGTCAATTAGTAATAATTTTTTACTTTTGCACACGCAAATCGATACTGAAAACGACAGAAAATGTAGGTATCGTAAAAAGCGAGAGAGAAGAGATCATTGAAAAATAATATACAACCAAGTAAGGAAAAACTAAAGCGTCAATTAACTTTGAGTGAGTCAGACAAACATACAATGGAGAGTTTGATCCTGGCTCAGGATGAACGCTAGCGGGAGGCCTAACACATGCAAGCCGAGCGGTATTTGTCTTTCGGGACAGAGAGAGCGGCGTACGGGTGCGGAACACGTGTGCAACCTACCTTTATCAGGGGGATAGCCTTTCGAAAGGAAGATTAATACCCCATAATATAATGATTGGCATCAATTATTATTGAAAACTCCGGTGGATAGAGATGGGCACGCGCAAGATTAGATAGTTGGTAGGGTAACGGCCTACCAAGTCAGTGATCTTTAGGGGGCCTGAGAGGGTGATCCCCCACACTGGTACTGAGACACGGACCAGACTCCTACGGGAGGCAGCAGTGAGGAATATTGGACAATGGGTGAGAGCCTGATCCAGCCATCCCGCGTGAAGGACGACGGCCCTATGGGTTGTAAACTTCTTTTGTATAGGGATAAACCTTTCCACGTGTGGAAAGCTGAAGGTACTATACGAATAAGCACCGGCTAACTCCGTGCCAGCAGCCGCGGTAATACGGAGGGTGCAAGCGTTATCCGGATTTATTGGGTTTAAAGGGTCCGTAGGCGGATCTGTAAGTCAGTGGTGAAATCTCATAGCTTAACTATGAAACTGCCATTGATACTGCAGGTCTTGAGTAAAGTAGAAGTGGCTGGAATAAGTAGTGTAGCGGTGAAATGCATAGATATTACTTAGAACACCAATTGCGAAGGCAGGTCACTATGTTTTAACTGACGCTGATGGACGAAAGCGTGGGGAGCGAACAGGATTAGATACCCTGGTAGTCCACGCCGTAAACGATGCTAACTCGTTTTTGGGTCTTCGGATTCAGAGACTAAGCGAAAGTGATAAGTTAGCCACCTGGGGAGTACGTTCGCAAGAATGAAACTCAAAGGAATTGACGGGGGCCCGCACAAGCGGTGGATTATGTGGTTTAATTCGATGATACGCGAGGAACCTTACCAAGGCTTAAATGGGAAATGACCGGTTTAGAAATAGACTTTTCGCAAGACATTTTTCAAGGTGCTGCATGGTTGTCGTCAGCTCGTGCCGTGAGGTGTTAGGTTAAGTCCTGCAACGAGCGCAACCCCTGTCACTAGTTGCCATCATTAAGTTGGGGACTCTAGTGAGACTGCCTACGCAAGTAGAGAGGAAGGTGGGGATGACGTCAAATCATCACGGCCCTTACGCCTTGGGCCACACACGTAATACAATGGCCAGTACAGAGGGCAGCTACCAGGCGACTGGATGCGAATCTCGAAAGCTGGTCTCAGTTCGGATTGGAGTCTGCAACTCGACTCTATGAAGCTGGAATCGCTAGTAATCGCATATCAGCCATGATGCGGTGAATACGTTCCCGGGCCTTGTACACACCGCCCGTCAAGCCATGGAAGTTTGGGGTACCTGAAGTCGGTGACCGTAACAGGAGCTGCCTAGGGTAAAACAAGTAACTAGGGCTAAGTCGTAACAAGGTAGCCGTACCGGAAGGTGCGGCTGGAACATCTCATTTTAGAGCGTCTTCGGACGATAAAAAATAAGGACACAATGTGTCCATGCACTTACTTAAAGAGAAGCTTTAGTTTTTATTTGGTTGATATATAAGTATAAGTAAAAAGGTTAAAGTAAAAAGAGCCAAGTGTAACAGCTTGTATTAATTACTCATTACCAATTATTTATTACTTATAATATATATAAGAAATACAAAACCCACTAGAAATTAGTATTAGGGAAGAGAGATTGAGTATGAAGAAGAGAAAAAAGAGATATGCAAATATTACTTATTACTCATCACCCATTACTCATAACAAAGTCTCGTAGCTCAGCTGGTTAGAGCGCTACACTGATAATGTAGAGGTCGGCAGTTCGAGCCTGCCCGAGACTACTAATTTAAATAGAGGTTAGAATCTAGAAATTAGAAGTTAGTTTTTTACTAATCTCTAACTTCTAACTACTAACATCTAAACTAGCGGGGAATTAGCTCAGCTGGCTAGAGCGCCTGCCTTGCACGCAGGAGGTCAAGGGTTCGACTCCCTTATTCTCCACATTGTTATAGTAATATAACATGATTTATGGTTTAATTTTAAGAAGCAAATAGAGCCAAAAACAATATTTTGCGAATTAGATCAGAAATAGCATAAAGATCATTGACATTAACGGTAAAAATATCACAAAGAGAAAACCGAGCGCAATTAAGCGTTTGAGTTTACAAAAATATTTTAGCAGCAATGCTAAAGCAAAAATACTGAACTAATTAATAATTAGGAAAGAAATCGTTAAGGGCGTATGGCGGATGCCTAGGCTTTCAGAGGCGACGAAGGACGTGGTAAGCTGCGAAAAGCTGCGGGGATTGGCACACACGAATTGATCCGCAGATGTCCGAATGGGGCAACCCGTCTGGTTGAAGACCAGTCACTCCGCAAGGAGAGCAAACCAGGAGAACTGAAACATCTAAGTACCCTGAGGAAAAGAAATCGAAGAGATTCCGTAAGTAGTGGCGAGCGAACGCGGATTAGCCCAAAAGCTTTTATATGTTTAATAGAATGTTCTGGAAAGAACAGCCATAGAGGGTGATAGCCCCGTATATGAAAGGCATATTTAAGTGATAAATGAGTAGGGCGGGACACGTGAAATCCTGTTTGAATATGGGGGGACCATCCTCCAAGGCTAAATACTCCTGAAAGACCGATAGTGAACAAGTACTGTGAAGGAAAGGTGAAAAGCACTTCGAATAGAAGGGTGAAATAGAACCTGAAACCGTACGCCTACAAGCGGTCGGAGCCCACAAGTTGGGTGACGGCGTGCCTTTTGCATAATGAGCCTACGAGTTAATGTTACTAGCGAGGTTAAGGACTTCAGGTCCGGAGCCGGAGCGAAAGCGAGTCTGAATAGGGCGCTTAGTTAGTAGTATTAGACGCGAAACCTTGTGATCTACCCATGGGCAGGTTGAAGCTTTGGTAACACAAAGTGGAGGACCGAACCGGTTGACGTTGAAAAGTCTTCGGATGACCTGTGGGTAGGGGTGAAAGGCCAATCAAACTGGGAGATAGCTCGTACTCCCCGAAATGCATTTAGGTGCAGCGTCGTGTATAAGTTTATTAGAGGTAGAGCTACTGATTGGATGCGGGGGAGTCAAATCCTACCAATTCCTGACAAACTCCGAATGCTAATAAATGTTCCACGGCAGTGAGGGCGCGGGTGCTAAGGTCCGTGTCCGAGAGGGAAAGAACCCAGACCAACAGCTAAGGTCCCCAAATCTCTATTAAGTTGAAGCAACGCGGTTGGACTGCATTGACAGCTAGGATGTTGGCTTGGAAGCAGCCATTCATTTAAAGAGTGCGTAACAGCTCACTAGTCGAGCGGTCCGGCATGGATAATAATCGGGCATAAATAGAGTACCGAAGCTATGGATTTACAACCTTGAGTTGTATCTGGTAGGGGAGCATTCTGTTTGCACAGAAGCTGAGTCGTGAGGCTTGGTGGAGCGGACAGAAAAGAAAATGTAGGCATAAGTAACGATAAAGCGGGCGAGAAACCCGCTCACCGAAAGACTAAGGTTTCCTCAGCCATGCTAATCAGCTGAGGGTTAGTCGGGACCTAACGCGAACCCGAAAGGGGTAGTGGATGGACAATGGGTTAATATTCCCATACTTGCTCACACTAAAAAGGGGACGGAGTGCCGTACTTACTGGAGACTGACGGAATAGTCAAGACCTAGCCTTCGGGCGAAGTTGTTGTAGGGAAAGTGCTTCCAAGAAAAGCCGAAGTGAAGCAACCCGTACCATAAACCGACACAGGTAGTCGAGGAGAGAATCCTAAGGTGCTAGAGTGAATCATGGTTAAGGAACTAGGCAAAATAGTCTCGTAACTTCGGGAGAAGAGACGCCATCAGCAATGGTGGCCGCAGTAAAAAGGCCCAGGCGACTGTTTATCAAAAACACAGGACTCTGCAAAATCGAAAGATGCAGTATAGGGTCTGACACCTGCCCGGTGCTGGAAGGTTAAGGAAGGGCGTTAGCAGCAATGCGAAGCGTTTAACTGAAGCCCCAGTAAACGGCGGCCGTAACTATAACGGTCCTAAGGTAGCGAAATTCCTTGTCGGGTAAGTTCCGACCTGCACGAATGGTGTAACGATCTGGGCACTGTCTCAACCATGAGCTCTGTGAAATTGTAGTCTCGGTGAAGATGCCGAGTACCCGCAATGGGACGAAAAGACCCTGTGAACCTTTACTATAACTTCGTATTGACTTTGAGTAAGTAATGTGTAGGATAGGTGGGAGACTTTGAAGCAGGCACGCTAGTGTTTGTGGAGTCAACGTTGAAATACCACCCTTTACTTACTTGGAGCCTAACTTCTTTTAGAAGGACACTGCGTGGTGGGTAGTTTGACTGGGGTGGTCGCCTCCAAAAGAGTAACGGAGGCTTTCAAAGGTACCCTCAGCACGCTTGGTAACCGTGCGTAGAGTGTAATGGCATAAGGGTGCTTGACTGTGAGACCTACAAGTCGATCAGGTGCGAAAGCAGGACATAGTGATCCGGTGGTTCCGTATGGAAGGGCCATCGCTCATAGGATAAAAGGTACTCCGGGGATAACAGGCTAGTCTCCCCCAAGAGCTCACATCGACGGGGAGGTTCGGCACCTCGATGTCGGCTCGTCACATCCTGGGGCTGGAGAAGGTCCCAAGGGTTGGGCTGTTCGCCCATTAAAGTGGCACGCGAGCTGGGTTCAGAACGTCGTGAGACAGTTCGGTCTCTATCTATTGCGGGCGTTAGATGTTTGAGAGGGCTTGATTCTAGTACGAGAGGACCGAATTGAACAAACCTCTGGTGTATCAGTTGTTCCGCCAGGAGCACCGCTGAGTAGCTACGTTTGGAAGAGATAAGCACTGAAAGCATATAAGTGCGAAACTCGCCTCAAGATGAGACATCTTTTAAGGGTCGTGGGAGATGACCACGTTGATAGGCTATAGGTGTAAAGTTGGTAACAGCATAGCCGAGTAGTACTAATTACCCGTAGATTTATAGCCTAATTGGCAACTGCTTAATTGCGCAATTAAAGGTTCTCTCTTTGTGAATATTCTTATCGATAAAACCAGAAGTTAGAAACTAGATATTAGAAGTTAGTTTTTACTAATCTCTAACTACTAATCTCTAACCTCTTATATACAACCTTTAGGGTGGTTTTAGCGGTGGGGCTCACCTGTTCCCATTCCGAACACAGAAGTTAAGCCCACCAGCGCCGATGGTACTGCGAAAGCGGGAGAGTAGGTCGCCGCCAGTTTTTTTAAAAGTCTCATACATGAATTTGTATGAGACTTTTTTTTTGCTTTAAACTTAAAGCGAAGGTAATAGGTAATAGGTAATAGGGAATAGGGAATAGGGAATAGGGAATAGGGCGCTCCTTCGGAGCGTAACCTTTGTAGCAGATAATAACAACCGAATGCGTTATAGCTCCGGAGGAGCGACACCTTTGTAGAAGATAATAGTAACCAAATGCCTCAGAGCTCCAGAGGAGCGACACTATTATCCACATTAGATTTTCTCAATAAACTCATCATAGGCATATTTATATCTTGAATAATATATTCTATTAATCTGAATCTTTATTTTATGCTTGGTTTCCTATCCCGGATAGCAGAAGCAGGGAATTTATTCTATCCCAATCTCTTAAAGCTCCGGAGGAGCGTAACCTTTGTAGCAGATAATAGCAACCAAATGCCTCAGAGCTCCGGAGGAGCGAAACCATTATTCACATTCTATTTATTTATTCATTATTTTCTCAACAAATTCATCATAGGCATATTTATATCTTGAATAAAATATTCTATTAATCAAATAAAATGTTTTATGCTGGGTTTCCTAGCCCGGATAGCAGCGACATCCTTTTTCTTGACGAAAGGGAAAAGCGGTGGGTGTCATGAAAAAGATACAGCGGAGAGCCGGAAATAGCTCCTGAGAAGTCTATTTATGATGCAAGAATCTTGATTTTGTATACTAAGATATTTAAGTATCAAGATAATAGATATTATTAAATTGTTTAGAGTTTAGAAATTCGTAAATTTGCACCATGATAAAAATAGGCAATATAGAACTGCCGGAATTTCCGCTTTTGTTGGCTCCGATGGAAGATGTGAGTGACCCTCCATACAGACGTTTGTGTAAATTGCATGGCGCTGATTTGATGTATTCGGAGTTTATTTCTTCTGAAGGATTAATTCGTGATGCTATTAAAAGCAGAAAAAAACTGGATATTTTCGATTATGAAAGACCTGTAGGAATTCAGATTTTTGGTGGTGATGAAGAGGCTATGGCGATGTCTGCAAGAATTGTGGAGACTGTAAATCCTGATTTGGTAGATATCAATTTTGGATGTCCTGTGAAAAAGGTAGTTTGCAAAGGTGCCGGTGCCGGTGTTTTGAAGGATGTTGATATGATGGTTCGTTTAACTAAGGCTGTAGTAAGCTCTACAAGCCTTCCTGTAACTGTTAAAACACGTTTGGGGTGGGATAGTAATTCAATCAACATTGATGAAGTTGCTGAACGTCTTCAGGAAACGGGCATTAAAGCTTTAACAATTCACGCAAGAACGCGTGGACAAATGTATAAAGGGGAAGCTGATTGGGAACATATTTCTAGAATTAAGCAAAATCCTAATATAGAAATTCCTATTTTTGGTAATGGTGATATTGATTCGCCCGAGAAAGCGCTAGAGTATAAAAATAAATATGCCTGCGACGGTATTATGATTGGTCGTGCTGCGATTGGTTATCCATGGATTTTTAATGAAATAAAGCATTTCTTTAAAACAGGTGAAAATCTAGCTGCTCCAACGGTATCAGACAGATTATTGGCAGTGCGTCAACATGCTGAATGGAGTGCTGAATGGAAGGGCGAAAAGCTGGGATTAATAGAAATGAGACAACATTATAGTAATTATTTCCGTGGAGTTCCACATTTTAAAGATTTCAGAAGAAAATTCTTAGAAGTATTTACTTTGGAGGAAATGGATGCTGTGATTAATGAAACTAAAGAGTTTTATGCAGAATATCAAGCTCAGGTATAAAAACTAAACCCATCAAATTTTGATGGGTTTTATTATTTTTAAGTTTCGTTTTTAATTAATAACCTTCTGATGAAGAATCATTTTTTATAAGCGCGAGTGCAGAAGAAGTTCCAATCCTTTTTACGCCTATTTTAATCATCTTTTCTGCATCTTCCGGTGTTCTTACCCCACCTGCGGCTTTTACAGGAAGTTTACCTGCGTTATCAAGCATTATTTTAATGCCTTCGAAGGTTGCTCCGTTTGGTTTTCCGTTTTGTGTTTGAAAGAAACCTGTTGAAGATTTAACGAAAATATTTTTTAAATATTTTTCATCAAAATTTTCTTCAGCCCACGTTGAGATATTTTTAGTAATGTCTGCAATTTGCTCATCCGTTAAAGCCGCTATCTCAATAATCCATTTAGCAATTTTTTGATGCTGAATGCATAGTTGCGTGCATCTTACAAATTCATCTTTTACGAGTTCTAAATCCCCCTTAAGATACGCTTCGTAGTTTATTACAAAATCTAATTCGTCTGCTCCGTCATTAATTGCTTGGGTTGCCTCAGCTAATTTTTCGTCAATAGAGTAAGTTCCTTCATGGAAACCAATAACGGTCCCAACAACCACCTTAGAATTTTTTTCGTTTAAAAAACGTTTAATTTCTGCGACATAGTCAGGGCGAATCATCACAGAAAAAATATGATAATCTATAGCCTCCTGAGTTAAGTCTTTCACCTTTTGTAGGGTTTCTTGTTCAGAAATTCCTGACTGTTGTGGCGTTTTTAAATAGGTTGAATCTAAATATTGAGCAATGTTTATCATGATTATACTTTCAGTTGTCTGTAAATACCTTGTTCCAAAGATATGAAAGTTTCCGTTCTTGTCACCCCTTTCAGCTTTTGAAGTTTACTTAATATCTGCATTAAATGGTCATTATCTTTACATAAAACTTTTAGAAAAATAGTATAATTTCCTGTAGTATAATGTGCTTCTACCACTTCATTTACTTCTTTTAAAGCTTTTACAACTTCAGGATAATGACTGGGCTGATCAAGAAACATACCAATGTATGATACTACTTTATACCCTATTTTTCTAGGGTTTAAAAATGATATAGAATTCTCTATAACCCCTGCCACCTCGAGTTTTTTGATTCTCTGATGCACAGCGGTGGTAGATATCCCTACTTGTTTAGATATATATGCTAAAGAACTTTTAGAATTGTCCATCAACAAATAAATAATTTCTTTGTCTAGCGCATCCAATTGATAGCTTGTACCGTCGTCTGTATTTTTCATCTCAATATGTTTTACTTTTAAAAGTTACTAATACCGGAAAGTGGTCACTAAATCCACCGAGATACCTTGTTCCTGCATACGTTCTGAAGGGTCTGCCTTCAAAACCTTTATTTTGGGTACTCATACTTTCAGGATTAAAAATTTTTGCATCCTGAAAAGATAATGCAGCATCAGCTTTAAAAAAAGAATCAGACAGCATAATCTGGTCAAACAATAATCCGGATTTGTAATGAAAAGTAGAATATTTTTTATTTGAAAACAACTTTTGAAAAGGATTATGTAAGACCTTTTTTTGTGTATTGTCGTAAAGAATTTTTATTAAATTTTCATCATCCGGGTTTTGATTAAAATCTCCACATACAATGACATGTTCCTTATCTTCGTTAATAATATTTAAAATTCTGCCACGAATTTCATCCATTATAAAGTTTCTTTTGGGTTGATTAATGTCTTTTTCTCTCTTCGAAGGAAGGTGAGCGACAAAAACATTCATTATTTCTTCTTTAAACTTTACTTTGGCAAAGAGTACATCCCTTGTTGTATCATAATTATCGGGTTTGTTGTCTACAATTTCAAAAAAGAAAGTGATTGCTTCAGAATCTATAATTTCTACTTTAGATTTATCATATAGCAGAGCAACATCTACTTTTCGCTCATCGAGAGAATTGTAGTGTACAATTCCGTATTGTGAGCTGAAAGGGTCAAGCTGTATCAGATCTTCTAATACTTGTTTTCCGGAAATTTCACATAAGCCGATAAGGGCAGGCAAAATTCCGTTTTCTTCTTTCATTAAACGAAAAACATGTGCAATTTTTGAGAGCTTAGTTCTGTACTTTCTATCATCCCAGTTTCGTAATCCTGATTTTG
This sequence comes from Chryseobacterium turcicum, assembly GCF_021010565.1. Taxonomy (NCBI): domain Bacteria; kingdom Pseudomonadati; phylum Bacteroidota; class Flavobacteriia; order Flavobacteriales; family Weeksellaceae; genus Chryseobacterium; species Chryseobacterium turcicum. Next base: position 490,902 of record NZ_JAJNAY010000002.1, on the reverse strand, counting down.
TGGGGTCGAGTTTATGAATCTGCGGCGGATCGGGCAAAAATAAATTTTCAACATTGTAAAAAGCAAAAAGCTCCATCGACATATTTTTCTAATTCTAATAAAATTCAAATCGAATTTACCATTAAATATAGCAAAATTTTAAGTCTTAAAAAATGCTTACATCAAATTGATTTATAAAATCTCAATTTTTAATTACAATGATAAATATTTCCCAAATTTACAATATAAATTTCAAAAAAAAATAGGTATTGTTCAATTAAAAGCAATCCATTTGTATGTGAAATATTTTGTAAGGAAATTTAAAGAAAGACAATAAATAATGTGAAATTTACATCAAAACTATCTATTGCATAGTTTTTTTAAGCTTATTCTAAAAGATCGGGACGTTTTTCGGTAGTTATTTTTATTGCCTGCTCGTGCCTCCATTCTTCTATTTTAGCGAAATTTCCACTTAGAAGTATTTTTGGGACATCCAAACCTTTGTAAGATTCTGGTCTTGTGTAAATGGGTGGAGAAAGCAAGTCATCTTGAAAACTGTCTGTTAAAGCACTTTGCTCGTCATTTAAAACTCCAGGTACAAGACGAATAATAGAGTCTGCCAAAACGCAGGCTGCCAGTTCACCGCCAGTTAAAACAAAATCTCCAATAGAAATTTCTTTGGTAATATGTAAATCTCTTACACGCTGGTCAATTCCTTTGTAGTGCCCACACAAAAAGATTAAATTATTTTTAATAGAAAGGGTGTTGGCAATTTTTTGGTTTAAAGTTTCTCCATCAGGTGTTAAATAAATGATTTCATCGTAATCTCTCTGAGATTTAAGTTCAGAAATGCATTTATCTATAGGCTCAATCATCATGACCATTCCAGCACCTCCGCCGTAAGGTTCGTCATCAATCTGACGATGTTTGTTAACCGACCAATCTCTTAACTGATGAAAATGTACTTCTACAATACCTTTATCAATTGCTCTTTTCAAAATAGAAGTTTGAAACGGACTTACCATTAATTCTGGAAGTACGCTTATAATGTCAATTCTCATTGCTGCGTATTATTTTTTTTGGATGGCGAAATAATCAGGCGTAAGGATGAATCTTTATTAAAATAGCTCCACATCCAGTTAAAAAATATCGCCAGTTTATTTCGGACGCTCAAAATAAGCATTAAATGTAAGAACATCCAAAAATACCAGGCTAAAAATCCCTGAAATTTTATAAATGGTAAATCTACAACGGCTCTGTGTTTCCCGATAGTGGCTAAAGAACCCTGATCCTTATACTCATATTCTACCCAATCACTTTTATGAGGCCTCAAAAAGTTTTTACCTAAATTTTTTGCCTGATTGATCGCGACATTCGCTACCTGAGGATGACCTTGAGGATATTTGGGCGTTTCCATGTAGGCAATATCGCCGACTGCATAGATGTTTTCATAACCTTTTACTTTGTTGAAACGGTCTACGATATATCTATTTCTGACTAAATTTTCAGCAGGAAAACCATCAATAACATTCCCTGTAACTCCAGCCGCCCAGATTACATTGTTTGATGGGATTTCTTTGCCACTTTTCATGTACACTTTATTCCCGTCATAATCTGTTACGACTTCACCACTGAGAAACTTTACACCTAATTCTTTTAAATATTTTTCAGATTTTTCCTGAGCTTCGGGGCTCATTACTGCCAAAGGTTTTTCGGTAGAGCTTACGAGAATAATTTGAAGCTGATCAAAATTCATGTAAGGATAATCGCGCGGAAGAATTTCTTTTTTCATTTCTGAAAATGCTCCTGCCAATTCTACTCCGGTTGGGCCACTTCCTACGATAACAATATTCCAGTTTCCATCATCGCTTCGGCTTTTTTCAAGAATTAGTTTTTCGAAAGTCAATAAAACATGATTTCTTATACTGATGGCTTCCTGAGTGTTTTTCATTCCGAAAGCTTTACTTTCGAGATCTTTATTGCCAAAAAAATTGGTTTTACATCCGGTTGCGATAATTAATTTGTCGTAAGTGAATTCTGTTTCGTCTGTAATCACCTTATTGTTGGCTGTATCAATAGATTTTACATCGGTTAAACGGAACTGAGTATTTCTGGATTGCTGAAAGATTTTTCTGAAAGGAAAAGAAATATTGGAAGGCTCTATTCGTCCGCATGCCACCTGATAGAAGAGCGGCTGAAACATGTGGTGATTTACTCTATCGAGAACTATTACCTTTTTATTTTTATTATTCAGCGTTTTTGCAAGCTGCAATCCCGCAAAACCTCCTCCAATAATGATGATCTTTTCGCGTGTTTCCATAATACACAAATTTACTTATTTTATTTAGTATTTTATGGCTTAAAAAGTTAGTTTTGCTAAACTTTATGAGCCATAAAAAGTACACCAAAAAAACTGCCAAAAGCATCCATAAAACGAGACGGAAGAAATATTTTTTGCGCCGCATCATTGTATTGGCTATATTGATGATTGCACTTATCGGAACAGGTTTATATCTAAAGCAATCAATCAGTTACTATTATGCTTTGTATTTTAATAAATTCACTCATAAGAAGCTCAAAAATACCGAATCTGAAACTTTAAGAATTCAGAAAATCATATCTAATAATCTTGATAAAACCTATGGTTTTGACATTTCTCATTATCAAAATAAAGAAGATATAAAATGGGATAGTTTGACGATAGGAAATAAGACAATTCCGTTGGAATTTGTCGTGATGAGAGCCACGATGGGAAATCGAAATGCTGATAAAAATTTTGATGAATTTTGGGCTTCTGCTAAAGAGTACAATCTCATCCGTGGAGCCTATCATTTTTACAGAGCAGATGAAGATCCGGTTATTCAGGCTAATAATTTTCTAAATAATGTAAAATTGGAAAGTGGTGATTTGCCTCCGGTTTTAGATATCGAAAAGATTCCAAAAAGTAAGTCAAAAGAAAAGCTAATTGAGGATTTAAAAATCTGGTGTAAAATTGTAGAAGAAACCTATGGTGAAAAACCCATCATTTATACCTATTATCATTACTACAAAGATTTTCTGAGAGGCGAATTTGATGGTTACCCAATTTGGCTTGCCAATTACAATGATGTTCCCCAACCTTCGCCCGAAGACCAATGGGATTTCTGGCAATTTACAGAAAACGGAATCGTACACGGAATTAATTCTAAAATTGACCTCAATATTTACAACGGTGGTGTTTGGTCGTTGAAAAGCAAGACGTTGGATTAATTCAGTGTTACGGAGAGTATGTTAAATATTTCTTAAAATTTATTCTAATAAAATACTTTTGTGTTAAAAAAATATAGATATTTGTATAAACTAATACCTGAAAACTCGGCCGTCAATACTTTGACAGTTGTGATTTCAACTTTCTATAAAACTAACCATAAAAACAAAAGTAATCATGAGAACAAAAATTTTATTGCTGTTTCTGCTCGGATGGGTGGGGATGGCGTTTGCGCAAAAAGATTCTGCAAATTCACGAAAGTATATTGACTCGACTCAACATATCATTTATGATTTTAAGCTTGGGGATTATTCTAAAGATATCCATAAAATAAAAGTTCATACTCCAGTAATCTTTATAATTAAAAATATAAACCCTTTTGCATATAAGATAACTATTACTTCTAAAGATTCTATTGTTGGTGAATCTAAATTTGATAAGGAGTTAATAAATTATCTCACTCAAAAAGAATTGCAAAAAGGTGAAGAAAAGCTTTCGCTAGAACAGGTAGAAGCTAATAAAAATTTATCAAAACAAACGGAAGTCATTACTAATAATGACTTAAAAGGTGACCCTTCTGAGAAGAAAAAAAATAGTGAAGCTATATCAGCTATTAATCAAAATCAAATATTAAACGATGAAAACTTAAAACTTAAAGCTGAGAATGCGGAAATATTAAATGTTTTGAAAGTTGAAGTGTCTACGAAAGATAAAGATGCTAATACATTTAAAGATGCAATACTAGAGAAAAAGGCTATGTATATAAAGTATTACCCCGATTCACTTAAAGTATTGATGAATTTACAAAATACCTATAATAAAATCACACAAAGAATTATTGAAAACTCTGAAAAGATAAAAGAAAATAAGATTTTAATTAATGAGAAAACTAAAGAATATCAAGTTTTGTCAAATGATTTTAATGAAAAATATAAAAAATTTATAGATGATTGTAGGTCTGTTTTTTTATTGTTACGTATAACAAAAAAGGTAAGTGCAATTGCAGAAATACCAGATTTAGATACTTTAAGATATAAAGAATTTTATCGAAAAGAAATAATATCAAATTCAAAAGAATTGTTATCAGGTATATCACAAATGGATGAGTATAAGAAAAGTTATTCGGAGTTAAATGAAGTATATGTAAAACTTTATACGATGAATAATTTAGACCTTATAATGGAAAAAAGTGGTATAGATAAGTTGCTTTCTTATCCAAAATTTCAGAAAGAAAAGGCTGATCAATTAAATTTATGGTTTGCTAAATATCACTCGGATGAGATTATAAAACAAGCATTTTTAGTCACAACACAATTAGATAATTTAGAAAATTATACTGTAAAATCAGATCCTTTTCAGCCGGAGAATGATATGGTAGAGTTTAAGATAAATATTGAACTGCGTGATAAGGCAAAGATTAGCAAAAACGATAAGTCAAGAAACTTTATTTATAGGCAAGCTATTTATGGAGGAACACGAGTGGATTTTAGTTTAGGTCTTGCTGCGGCATATTATGGCAAAGTTTCTCGTTATGAAATTGGTCTAGAGAATCAGCTTAAAACCTATGAAAAGAAATTAGTTTCATCATCACTTATAGGCATGGTAACTATGAGCTACAGAAGAACTGGTTATACTTCTTTTGGAGGTAGTGCAGGAATGGGATTGGATGTTGTAGGAGGTAAGATACAAATATCAAATTTTTTCATAGGACCAACTATATTGATGGGGAAGAAGGATAGGATATTTTTCACGCTTGGTGCATCGCTAAAAAATGTAAGAGAATTAAAGGATGGATATGAAGGACTTAAAGTACCTGTAGCTGATGATTTAACTTCTTATTCAAGAGATAAATACAGAGTAGGAGTATTTGCTTCTCTTACTTATAGCCTTACTAAAGATGCACGGGCATTAATAAAAAGCTTGAGATAAAGCATTTCTAATGAGTCTTTCATAACGATTTTTTTTGTATCGTTATTTTAGGACTAGACATTTCTATAATAAGCAAAAAAAACCTTCCATCGGGAAGGTTTTTTTATATCAATTTGAAATGTTTCAATTACAAAGAAGAAGAATGAACCAACATATCAACCAATTTGTTTGAGTAACCCATTTCGTTGTCATACCACGAAACTAGTTTTACAAAGTTTGGAGAAAGCATAATACCTGCATCTTTATCGAAGATTGAAGTTCTCTTGTCTCCTACGAAATCCTGAGAAACTACAGCATCTTCAGTGTATCCTAAAATACCTTTCAATTCACCTTCAGAAGCTGCTTTGATTACTGCACAAATCTCTTCGTAAGAAGCACCTTTTTCAATTCTTACTGTTAAATCTACTACAGAAACGTCAACAGTTGGTACTCTGAAAGACATCCCTGTTAATTTTCCGTTCAATGAAGGAATTACTTTTCCTACTGCTTTTGCAGCACCAGTAGAAGAAGGGATAATGTTGTTTAGAGCAGCTCTACCACCTCTCCAGTCTTTTACTGAAGGACCGTCAACAGTTTTTTGAGTAGCCGTTGTAGCGTGTACAGTTGTCATTAAACCTTCTACGATTCCGAAGTTATCGTGAATTACTTTAGCCAAAGGAGCTAAACAGTTTGTAGTACAAGAAGCGTTTGAGAAGATTTTTACATCATCTGTAAGCTCAGTGTGGTTTACACCCATTACAAACATTGGAGTATCATCTTTAGAAGGAGCAGAAAGGATTACTTTCTTAGCACCAGCGTTGATGTGTGCAGCAGCACTTTCTTTATCTAAAAATAAACCAGTAGATTCTACGATGTAATCTGCACCGATTTCGTTCCACTTTAGGTTGTTAGGGTCTCTTTCTGCAGTAACTCTGATTCTCTTTCCGTTTACCACAAGGTCGTTACCTTCTACAGAAACTTCTCCTGGGAAAACTCCGTGTACAGAATCGTATTTTAACATGTAAGCCATGTATTCTGCATTGATAAGATCGTTGATTCCTACAACTTCGATGTTGCTTCTTTCTGTCATTGCTCTGAAAACAAGACGACCGATTCTACCAAAACCGTTAATACCTACTTTAATTGTTGACATAGTGTTTTACTTTTTTTTAAAATTATATTAAATAGATTAGATTGCTAAAATTTCTGAAATTAATAAAAGGTCTTTATTGATTTCATTATGTTTTTTAATGGCTTCTTCAATCGGAGTGTATGTTAAATCATTAGAACGCATTCCTGCCATTACATTGGTTTCACCATTCATTAATCCTACAACGGCACCATAACCAAGTCTGCTTGCCAAAACTCGGTCTGCACAACTCGGTGAACCACCTCTTTGCATATGCCCTAAAACAGCTACGCGGATGTCGTAATCGGGGAATTCTGCTTTTGTTTTTTCGGCTAATTCATACACATTAGCTAGTTTTTCACCTTCCGCAACAACAACGATGCTTGATGCCTTACCTGTTTTTTCTGCATTTCTGAATTTTCCGAATAAATCTTCGATGCTGTCTTTTCTTTCAGGAATCAAAATATCTAAAGCTCCGGTTGCTAAACCACTGTTTAAAGCAATGAATCCTGCATCACGTCCCATTACTTCAACAAAGAAAACTCTGTTGTGAGAAGTTGCAGTATCACGGATTTTGTCAATCGCATCCATCGCCGTATTTAATGCAGTGTCGTAACCAATCGTGTTATCAGTTCCGAAAATATCGTTATCGATAGTTCCTGGTACTCCAATTACTCTGATTCCGAATTCTTCACTAAAGATTTTTGCTCCGGTAAAAGTTCCGTCTCCACCAATACAAACTAAGCCATCAATTCCTAATTTCTGGCAGTTCTCAAAAGCTTTTTGACGTCCTTCTTGGGTTCTGAATTCTACTGAACGGGCAGATTTAAGAATTGTACCACCCTGATTGATTATATTTTTTACGGAACGAGCTCCCATTTTCAGGAAATCATCGTGAATAAGGCCATTGTAGCCCTCTCTTACTCCGTAGCATTCGATATTATAGTAATTTGCGGTTCTTACCACCGCTCTTAATGCTGCGTTCATACCTGGAGCATCGCCTCCTGAGGTAAGAACTGCAATTTTTTTTACAGCACTCTCTTTCATCTAGTAAAAAATTTCAAACACAAAATTACAAAAACAAGTTCAGATAACTGTAGCATTTTAGGAATAACTTTAACGAATCACTTTTTACTATTTTATTAGAGTTAATATGCTTAAATAGTAAGATTATCAATCTTGTTTTGTACTACAAATTCATTCCTGAAAATAAATCTGTAATCAGGATTAATATTCAGTATTTATCGCATAGTAGATTAGATTCAAAATGAAATTTTTAATCCTTCTATATCATTAGAAATTAATATCTTGTCGTACCAAATTTAAAATATTTAACTATGAAAAAATGTGTATTTTATCTATTCGCAACTTTTGCGTTGTACTCTTGTTCCACTGAAGAAATGCAGACCAATGCAGTTGAAACAGAAATTGTACAGACAGACCCGTTAAGTGCAAGACAAATCAACGAACAGATTAATCAAACTACCAAAACGAAAGGAAGATTCTCCTGGAACGAGGCTTCTACTCACTTTTTATGGAGCGGAATTGTTCAGGGAAATAAAATAGCTTCTATCGGTTTCGGTAATTCAAAAGATGATTTCGACAGAAGCAAATCTTCTAATTCTGAAGCTCTACAACAGGAAATTTTAGATATAATAAAACAGTACGAAGGAAAAAATGAGCGAATTTTAGTCTCTTCAGATGAATATTTAAATCAAATTGATGTTAATATTGAAAAACAGGAAACTGTGATAGCATTGAGGAAATTAAAATCAATCCGTTATTTTGAGCCTGCAGATTACCGTTATTTTGAAAATGAAAATAAAATCAATGGAGGTACTGCCAAATCCAGTGGAAGTTCTTCAGGTTGTGGTCTTGAATCTACCGCTTTAAATAGCTCAGATTATACAACGGTTACTCCGAATGCAAAAGCGCCTTGGTCATTTGCTAAACATAACATAACAAGCGCATGGAATTACAGCACCGGAGCGGGCGTTACGATTGGATTAATCGATTCTGGAGTTTCTTTTAACCAAAGTCTTTTGAGCGGAAGTTTTAATAATGGCTCATCTTCGGGCAGAACAATCAGTAAAAATGGAGTATATGTAGATTCTGTTTGGCCTTGGAGTTCGGGTTACGATGGTGCAGATGATAAATGTGGGCATGGAACGAGCATGGCTTCTGCGATGGCGGCTCCGAGAAATAATCAGGGACAACCCGTTGGTGTTGCTTATAATGCTAATTTAATTTCTTATCGTGCAGCTTCTAATGTTGTTTTGGATGGTTATCATGAGCAAGAAGGCGTGAAAATAGCTTTTACCAATCTTGGAAACACGGCAAGTGTAAAAATTATTTCAATGTCGATGGGGCATATTTTTTCAGTCGGAAAAATTGAAGACGGTGTGAAATATGCATATTCTAAAGGAAAATTGATATTCTGTGCAGGAGGAACTTCAACGAGTTTTACAAATTTTGTAGGTGTGATTTTCCCTGCTTGGATGCCCGAAACACAGGCAATAACGGGAGTGAAAGAAAATACTTCGAATCAGAAATGTGATGTCTGCCATTCTGGAAGTGAAATTGATTTTACCTATCAGATGGAAAGAGCTTCAGGAAATAGTATTCCGGTTTTAAGTTATTACAATGCGCAAACAGATTATGTGGGCGGTTCTTCTGTAGCAACAGCTTCCACAGCAGGAATTGCGGCCTTGGTTTGGTCTAAAAATCCTTCATGGACGAGAGATCAGGTTTTAAATAAAATGAGACAGTCAGCAACTTATTATCCAACAAAAAATGCAGATTACGGCTACGGAAATATTAATGTTTTGCAGGCTGTGCAATAGGTTTTGATATTATATTTTAAGAATCAAGATTAGAAAATAAATTTTAAAAGTAGTGATGTAAAAACAGCGCTACTTTTTGTGTTTAATAGGAGTGTAGGGTTTTCGATTTTTTTTGATTTAAAATCTGTTTTGATTTTAAAGTTTATATCGAATTAATGGTTTTGTATTTGTTGTTAAATATTGTTTATTGTTATTAAAATGGTTTTTATAATTTATATTAATAATGTATTTTATTAATAAATGTGGTATTTAGTAATTATACTTAAAATTAAAAATACGTATTTATACGCTATTAAATTTATTTTTTCTGAGCTAGTTTTGTCATGTGATCACAACCAAATATAGCATTGTTTATTAAAAAATATTGATGGTTAACTTTTAAATTATTCAATAGGATTTATAAACAATCTGTAAAAAAAACTTTAACCATGGAGACCAGGAACCATTTAAAAACGGGGCGTAATCCGAAAAGCCACAAGAGTAGGAGCAAAACAAAATATTAATCATGACAACAGCACAAAAATCATTAGTAGGAGGATGGACAGCATACCACGCTCTTACACCAGAAGATCAAAAAGTATTTGACGAAGCAATGAGAGGATTTGTAGGAGTAAAATATTCTCCTAAAATGGTTTCTACACAAATTGTAAACGGAACTAACTACCGTTTCAAATGTGATGCCTCTATGCCTCCTTCAGATGTAATTTGGGAAGCTATTGTGGAAGTTTATTGCCCAATCGAAGGCGTACCACATGTTGTTTCTATTACAAGAATCTAATTGACACACTTATTCATATTGTAATTCGGAAGATTTATCTTCCGAATTTTTTTTGTGCAATAATTTTAATAATAATATACAATCAATCTCCCAGTTGATAATCTAAAGGTAACAGAAATTCAATTTTATCTTTTGTAAATTCCCCCTGGTTGGTTAGTATGCCGGGGTTTGAGGTATTTCCGTTAGGGTAAATTTCAAAAGTTTCGTTTTCGGGATGAAGAAAAGAGGTCTGTATAATTGGGATTGTAGCTTTTACAAACTGACCTTTTTTCAATTCATAAAAATACTTTTTGAAATTAATCTGCATCATATAATCATAGTCTAAATACAATTTGCTGTCTGTTTTTTTAGTATATTCAGTTTCCCGAATCTGGGTTTTTGTAATAGCAATTTTATAAGGTTGCTCATTTCTTTTACGGTTGCCAATATCTAAAATATCTTCCGGAACATTCAGTGTACCTTTAGATTTAAACATTTCAGCAAAATCTTTGAGTCGTTGTAATTCTTTTTCAGTCGGATATTTTGAGTTCGGAAACTTGGTAATTTGGTTCACAATGAAGCCTTCATTAGCAACTTTATTTTCAAAAACACTTCTGAAAAAATGAACCTGACTGCCATCGTAAGCATTCATTCTATTCAGCTTTACTTTATCGTTGCTTTTTGTTTCCTTGAAGAAACTGGTACCCACAAATCGGGTTGTATTTTCATTAAAATTTGCAAAAAATTCTACAAGATTATATTCGATGGTATATCCTAAGTTTTTATTTTCGATGATTAAAGTTTGTGGAGCTTTTACTTTTAAAGTTTTATTATTTTTATCGTAGGCAAATTTTAGTGCGCGTTGATTTTTTATTCTTACATTTTCTTTATCATATCCAATGAAAGAATCTAGAAAGAAATGAATGTAATTCTTATACGTAGCTTCTGTAAAAGGAATGATAACTACTTCTTCAATCTCTTTAGATTTAATTAAAACAACTTTCAATGTTTTGTTTAAAACTTGTGATGTATTAACTGTAAATGTTTCGTAATCATCTTTTTTAAAAACTAAACTATTGTTGTTAGAAGGAATATTAAGACTGAAGCTTCCGTCTGAGCCAGAAATAGTCCCTGTTTTTGTACCGTCTAAATAAATGTTGACATTGGAAATGGGCTTTTCGGCATCATTTACCACTGTACCTTTGATTACTTGAGCAATCGAAAGATAAAAAGGTAAGATGATCATCAAGAGTAATACTGCTTTTTTCATGGTAAACAATATTACTAAATTTATAGTGATATAAAAAGCAGCTAAAAGGAATTTAATTTTAACCGATTTTTACGCTCGTCATACTCAACGAACCGCCAATTAAATCATCATTAAATAAAATCAAATCCTCAGACTTATTTTTTAAACCTAAAGAATAAATTAAAGGTAAATAATGATCGGGAGTAGGAATGGCGTATTGCAGAGGAGTCCCTTGTTTTTGATAATCAATCAGATTTTGGAAATTTCCATCTAGAAGCCAATTGTTGGTTTTTTCACGAGCTTCAATTGCCCAATCCCAACCCGCACCAACGGTATCAATATTTCGCCAATCAATTAATCTTAGATTATGAACAATATTTCCACTGCCAATAATTAAAATTCCTTTTTCTCTTAGTTTTTCTAATTTTTTTGCCAAATCAAAATGATACTGTGGTGGTTTTGTATAATCAATGCTTAACTGAATCACCGGAATATCAGCATTCGGATACATATGCTTAATCACAGACCAAGCTCCGTGATCAAGTCCCCAATTGTGATCTTCTTCCACAATAAGATTTAAAATATCGGTAATTTCATGCGCTAATTCAGGGTTTCCGGGAGCCGGATATTGTACATCAAACAAAGCCTGTGGAAAACCACCAAAATCATGAATTGTTTTGGGCATATCCATCGCCGTAACTTTTGTTCCACGCGTAAACCAGTGTGCAGAAATACACAAAATCGCATTAGGTTTCGGTATTTCTTTCGCCACATTTCTAAAACCCTGAACGAACTGATTTTCCTCAATAGCATTCATCGGAGAGCCATGGCCCAGAAAAAGAACAGGCATTTTCTGAGAATTTTTAAATTGGCTGCTTATATTCTGTAAATCGTTGAGATTCATTTTTATGAAGATTAAAAAAGGCTCAAGGTTAATAAAATCCCTGAACCTTTTTGATTTAAAAAACTATTAATTTCATTATTCCCACAAATTGTGGGCTGTAGAAACTTATTTTAAAATTAAGCTTGTTTTACAAATTGCAATTCACCTGCAATTTTTACTTCTTCGCTTACCATTACACCTCCTGCTTCAAGAGCTGCATTCCAGTTAAGACCAAAATCTTTTCTGTTGATTTTTCCTTCAAAAGAAAAACCTGCTTTTGTATTTCCCCAAGGATCTACGTTGATTCCTCCGAAATCTACATCCAAAGTAATTGGCTTGGTAACACCATTTACCGTAAGATTTCCGGTTACAGAATTATTAAGAGCATTAGATTCAAAAGTAATTGTTGGATTGGCTTCTGCATTAAAGAATTCTGCAGATTTCAAGTGATTATCTCTGTCAGTGTTGTGAGTAGAGATAGAATCTACATTGATTGTAGCCGTAGTTTTTGCATTGGCAAAAGTATCATCTTCAGCTTCTATTTCAGCATTGAAGTTAGTGAAATTACCTTTAATATTAGAAATCATCATGTGTTTTACTTTGAAAGTAATTTCACTGTGTGCTGGGTCTAAATTCCATTTTGTAGCCATTGTATGTATTTTTTTGTTGTTATTTATAATGCAAATCTAAGGCTAGAATGATATCCAATTCATTGACTTAGGATAAGAAATTCAATTTTATATAAATTTAATACAAATTCTAGATTTTTTAATTGTTTATCATCAACTAATTATGATTCTTGTTTAAAACGTTAACTGTTTAGTTGAGAATTAGGCAATGTAAAGATGAAGTGGATTATTTTTTTTTGAAAGATATTTTGGTTTATCTATCCATTTAGGTGATGAATCTTATTTCAGTTTTTAAAATTCATAAACAATTAAAGAAAATAATTCTATTTTTGTTAGATGATGGAAAATAAATCCCCATTTTTAGATACTTTGTTTCTTCTTAGAAAAGAAGGTGCACTAACAGTTTTTTCTAACCTTAAAACAGTATCTCAAAAAGAAGAAAATGAGGCGGAAGATTTTTTTGAATCTGAATTTGAAAAAGAAAGATTAGATTTTTTATCTGATCAAATTCCATTCAATAAAGAAGCTGCTATTTGGGCTGGGAAAATTTTGTACCACAGCGCTCAATTGTATTTAATAAGAAAAGATACGGCGAAAGATGTAGAAAAGCTGATTCTACAGTATAAAGATGAAAATAATGTTTCCGCAATTTTATCCGCAGATTTGTCGTTAAGATTTTTACCACAGATTGTTGTTGGGCTTCAGGTTGCAGATTCTACAGATCCTTTAGTCAATATTCTGGAAAATATCCTGCAGTCATTTCATTATTCAGCTGTCGGATTTGATGTAAATCTTGAAAAAATCAATTGGAAAGAAGAATTGAAAGATAAAACTTACCGAAAATTATATCTTGAAAGAATTGTAGAAAAGAAAGCTTATAAGCTCGCAGAAATCCCCTACATCAATCAATTGTTAATAGCAGAATTTGGGATGTATAAAGATATTTTTTGGAAAGAATTAAAAATAATTAATGATTAAAACGCTCGTTTTTCTTTGCTGAGTGGAATGCCTTTGCGAACGAAAAATATTTTCAAATATTAAATTTAAATGAAAATAATTTATCTCGCAGATTAAGCAGATTAATTTCTCTGTTTTTAATCAGCTAAATCTGTACAATCAGCGAGAATTATATAAAAACTGTTTGAAAGAAAATAATATAAAAAACAAATGACTCAAAATATAGAAAAATTAAACAAAGTACTTGCCCATGTAAAAGATACTTTTGTTGGTAAAAATGACGTTGTAGATTTGCTCGGAATCTGTTTGCTGGCAAGAGAAAATGCATTTTTGTACGGACCTCCCGGCACGGCAAAGTCTGCTATTGTAAGAACCTTAGCCAATGCTGTAACAGACGGTAAAAACTTTGAATATCTTTTAACACGCTTTACAGAACCGAACGAAATTTTCGGTCCTTTTGATATTAGAAAATTAAAAGAAGGCGAATTGTTGACCAACACGGAAGGGATGATGCCCGAAGCGTCGATGGTTTTTCTGGATGAGATTTTTAATGCCAATTCGGCAATCTTGAATTCTCTTTTGATGGCTTTAAACGAAAAGATTTTCAAAAGAGGAAAAGAAACAAAAAAACTTCCCGCATTGATGTTTGTCGGTGCGAGTAATGTTCTTCCTGAAGACGAAGCCTTGAATGCTTTGTTTGACCGTTTTCTAATCAGAATAAATGTTGATAATGTGAATCCTGACCTTCTTCAGCAAGTACTTTTAGCCGGAAGAAAATTGGAAAATAATACAGAAACAGAAACGCCTGAAATTTTGTCGAACGAAATTAAAGAACTTCAAAGTTTGTGTAAAACAATAGACCTAAAACCTATTTACAAAGTTTATTTAAATACAATTATCAACCTTAGAAATACAGGAATTGCCATTTCTGACCGTCGTGCTGTGAAGTTGCAAAATTTAATTGCCGCAAGTGCATTAATTTGTGGTCGAAACGAAGCAGTTATTTCAGATTTATGGGTGTTGAAGCATATTTGGGATACCGAAGAACAGATTGAAATTCTTGAGGGAATTATCAACAGAACGATTGAGAAAGACGACCATCCGAAATCTCATCCGCAAGCGTTACAAAATAAAATTCCCAATCCGGAAGAAGTGATGAAAGATGTAAAAATCCTCATCGAAAAATGGAACAGTGGAACATTAAGTTTTGACGAACAAAACGTGATAAAAGATAAGCTAAGGTATCTTCAAACTCGTTGTGACTGGATCAGAAATCCTGAGCAAAAACAATATATTCAACAGGAAATAGAAAGTTTATGGCAGAAAATTCTTCAAACGGTATAAAAACTTTTTGGGCTGAACTTCCCCATGCTGATAAAGATTTTTTAGGGTCTATTCGAGACTGGAAAAATGTTCAGATTGCCATGGATGAAGAAATAATCTGGTTGAGAGGTTTTACCGATGAACAGGTTGCTTCATCGGAAATTCAACAGTTGCCCAATTTTTTGCTGTACGAATTAAGAGAAGGACTTTTATTTCGAAAAGATTCTTTGGTTCCCGCTAAAAAAGTGAGAACTGCTTTGCTTTGGAATCCTATTGATAAAGCTTTAAAACTAACTTTTCCTATTTCAAATAATAATTTTTTTGGAATCGAGGAAAAGGTTGAGATTAAATTAAAGCCAAGCGAAGAAGAACAACCTGCAATGGCTTTGCTATGTTCGATTTCTGATGTTAAAGAAATGATTGTAACGATACCAAAATTCAAATTAGAAAAACTGAATTGGATTGTCATTAATGATAAAGCATTATTTATGGGAAATCCTTTGTTGAGTTTTCCTGGAAAAACATTTTGGCTGAAAGACGAGCATCTTTTACCGACAGGTTTCGATTTTGAATTTAAAAATATGAGTTCTTTGCTCCAAAGAAAATATAATGCAAATCAAAATCAATGGCTTTTGTGGAATGAAGACGGTAGTGTTTTGTCTATCAATAAAGAGAATTTCAGAAAACTGTCTGTAAGTTCATTTCGTCTGGCTGAAAAATCACAAGAATGGAATTAGAAGAATATTTCCAATCTTACGAAAGTTATTTTTGGGAATGGAGGACTGATGATCATCTTTCTGAACTTAGTATTATCTACTTCCCAAATGTAATGACAACGGTTGCTTATCGCCCGTATATTATTGAAATTTTAAAAGAAATCCAATTACAAGGTTGGCCACCGCTTGGTGCGTTATTATTAGTTTTATATGTAACTCAGGATAAATTTGCTGATATTGAATCGCTGTTTTCTGAACTTAATCGTTATGTTGAACGAACAGAAACTAGAGAGTTGTTGGAAGAAGCGATAGAACTTCTCAAGAAGCTATGTAATTTGCCAGAAAAATACACGATAAAACAGAATAAAATTACACTTTTATTAACTGTCTTTTCCGAGAATAGAATTGGAGTTTCTTCTAAAAACGCAGAACAGTTATATGATAGATACATTAAGAAGCCTAGTATTATCGAAGAATGTACGAATAAACGAAACTTTAATTATGAGGTATTTAGAAAAGATATTCGAACATTAGCATATATCAACAGAAAGTTTTCTACCACCGAATCTATTATTGATACAATGAAGGGTTTTGGAGAAATTGTTGATTTAGAAGACGAACTTATCAAAGAAGAAACAACAATAGAAACTGATAAAGATTTTATTCAGCAATTAATAGAAGAGCCTAAAACTTTTCAAGTTGGAAGCTTAATTAAAAGAATCTGGAGCGGGCTGAAAATTCCGATGCGTCATCTTTCTCCCGGTGAACAGCCGATTGGCGGAGTTTCTGATATGACTAATAAAGGCGATTTCAGCAGAATGCTTTTGTCGGAATTTGCCAATGAAGATGAGGTTTTTATGAATCGTGTGGCAAATAATGAAGCTTTATACATTCAACGTGAAATTCCGCCTGAAGAAAATGTTTTTGAAAGGATTATTCTCATCGATACTTCCTTGAAAAATTGGGGAACTCCGAAAGTTTTGGCGTTTGCATCGGCAATTGCGGTCATCAAACATCCGAAAGCACATTCCGAGTGTAAGGTTTTTGCTTTGGGACAAAATTCTACTCCCATTAACCTTGATAAAGTAGAAGAAGTTATCGAAAACCTGAATCTTGTAAGTCCGAATTTGGACGTTTCACAATCACTAGAAAAGTTTTTTAAGGAAGAACATAGCGGAAAAGATTTGGAAGTATTTTTTATGACCAATCAGGAGAATTTATCAAATCAAAACCTTCAAAAAGTCATCCATGAAAATAGAGACCAGTTGAAATTTCTGGTGACAACTTCAGCAGAAGGTGAACTCAATTTTTACAAGCATGATAAAGGAACAAGAAAACACGTTCAGAAAATCATGCTTCCTTTAAAAGAATTGTGGGCAAATCCTCCAAAGAGAAACCTAAAAGGAGAAAATAATAACTCTCTGAAAAGCAAAAAAGCAGATGTTCCGTTGAACTATCCTATTTTATTTCCAACCTTAAAAAATAGAATTGCAACATTTTTATATGAAGGTGAATTTTTTATTTTAAGTTCTAAAAAACAGTTGCTTAAAACCTATTTATCAGATAATTACTATAATAAAAACTATTACGACCAGTATAAAATTCATCGGGGTTGTGAGGTTTTGTTTGAAGATATTTCGGTAAGGCCAAAAGGTCAGTTTGCTTTAGCCAAAAACAAACAGCAACAATTTATTTTATGTCATTATCAACCGGATAAAAAACTAATTTCTAAATTAAATGTAAATACAAGAGAATATTTTGAATTGAATTTGTCAGGTTATAAAATTCAAAATGGGTCTAAACTTGTCCATTTCAATCAAGATTTTTATTTATTTAAGAAAGAAACTTTCGAGGTTTACAAAATAAATTTAGAAGGAAATATCTCTATTGAAGTTATAAGTGATATTTATGCTGTTGAAAAGAACAATTCAAAAGTTGAAACTGAACTCTATAAACTGAATGACAATGGTGTTAAAATTTTAAATAATTTCAACAATGTAGGCATCAATTCAGAACATGGTATTGTGATTTCTAACAATGCGTTGACCAAAAATTATGATAATTCATTAGTATTTTATCGTAATAAATATCCAATGACGATTTTTGCTCAGCAAAATAAAAACAGATTTACTTTTTCTGAAGGCAGCGAAATTATCACAGATTCTCGTGGAATGCTAACTTTTAAAAGCAGCAATCAAAGTATTCCTGAGTTTTATATTCCATCGATGGATGTTGGGTTTTTAGCTTTGGCGAGTCATAGTGAATTCGGAGGTTCAGAGTATTATTTACCTGAAAGTACTTTACTGAAAATAAGAAAAATGGATGACATGATTTTAGAATATTTAGAACCATTTATTCATCAAATTGTAGAATATGGAACTGAGAATTAAACCTTTTCCGAGAAATAATTATCCTAAAAAAGGGCTTTTAATTAAAGGTTCTTCACCATTGATTTGGTTTAATGAAATGGAAATTTTAGGAATCGATTTAGATGAAGTTCTTTCATTTCCCATTCCTTCTAACGAGCCGAATGTTGTGTACGGATGTTTTTTGATTTTTAAAAATTTTGTGCCTTCTGAAATTGGAAAGAACGCTTATTTTCAATGCGTAGATGACAAACTTTTTATTCCTGAAAATACCACTTTTTATCCTAAAATTAATCCTGAAGACTGGCAAAATACCAACGCTGAATTTCTGGTGATGCATCCCGATTTTGGCTTGGTAAAATTAAACGAGGAAATCGATTGGCTTTCAATGCTTAATCATCCTAAACAAGCAGAAGATAAACTTAGAAAACCATCCAATGGAGTAATAATTCCACAAGAGATTAAAAGCTTTATGGTTGAAATGGATAACGACCAAGTGATGGAAGCGCTTCAGAAGCCACAAACCGAAGAAGAATGGATGAAAAACCTGCCTTTTGATATGAAAAAGGTAATGGCAGGAAATAAAAAGGAAATAGAGAAATATTTAAAATATATTGAAAAATATCCTGAAAGAGCTGTAGAATTGGG
This sequence comes from Chryseobacterium turcicum, assembly GCF_021010565.1. Taxonomy (NCBI): domain Bacteria; kingdom Pseudomonadati; phylum Bacteroidota; class Flavobacteriia; order Flavobacteriales; family Weeksellaceae; genus Chryseobacterium; species Chryseobacterium turcicum. Next base: position 472,268 of record NZ_JAJNAY010000002.1, on the reverse strand, counting down.
TGTTCCGCTCGATATAATGGGAACTTCAAGAGGGGATGGTTTTAGCAAGTTTAAATTTGGAAACTGGTTTCAAAACTTTTTTGGTGGAAGTGGTGATTCTTCAGATGGAAGTTCTGGCTCGGGAAATTACCGTTGGATTTTTTTTGTTTTTATCATTTTAATGGTGATAGGCAGAATAGGATTTCAGTTTACTAAAGATGAAACCGAGGAACACATAAGTTCCGGAAAAGCTCAACAGGAAAGTAAGATTGGGAAAATTTTAGCCTTCAAATCTGGGATTACTGATATTGATATAAAAATTGATTCTATTTACAGAAAGCGAAGAGGAAAATTGATGAATGATTTCCATGAAGCAACCAAAGAATATCATGAAAAATCGATAAATGATATCGTAAAAGATGTTGAAAAATACAGAATTGATGAAAATAAAACCAAAGACTCTCTCAAAACAATTTACAATAAAAAAATAGTAAAAGTAATTACAGAAAATACCGAAAAACTACAAAACAAAATTGCAGATTCACTTACAAAAGAAGGAAACGGAATCCCTGCTGATAAAGGGGTTGTGAAAATGGTGCTTAATAGAAAGCAAATTCTGATGGCAGATTCTTTAGGCAAGCTTTATGGAACGATTGAGCCGCCAGTTTCCGATGTAGATGAAAATTCTCAGGCTTATCTTGAAGGAGAAAATAAATCAAATGACGGAACACAAAACGTTTCAATATCGGATATTTTTTGGCTGATTCTTTTAATGACAGGTGTTGTAGGATTATATTCCCTTATTTTTAAAAAGAAAAAGATAGATTTCGGTGGAGAAAATGTTCCTCTCGGAATCAAAATTTTTCTAATGGTTGTTTTGGTTATGTTGCTGGGCTATATTTTTTATCCAATCATCGAAATGTTTGGCTACAATTGGTTTGTCTGGGCTTTGATTATTTGTGTAGCACTTCTTTTATACAGGCTTTTCAGGGAAGATAAAACTATTTTAAAATCTGAAGACAATGAATAAACAGAAGTTTATAGACAAATTTTTGAGAGCGCTTATGGTTTTGGCAATCATTAAAATCATTGCGATTTTTGCTGAGCTTTTTCAAAAAACATTTTGGAGCGTTATTGGAAATCTGGTGATTTTTATCGTCGTTTTGGTGATTGTATTTTTTGTAGTAATCCTCCTTCAGAATAAAGAAAAATCTGGAAATTCTTCAGGGAAAAAAGGCGGTGGCGGAAATTTTTATCTCGACAATTCTTTGTTCGACAGAATCAGAAGTAAATATGAAGAGCTCGCTGAAAAATATATTGCCGAAAAAGATTATACAAGAGCTGCAAAAGTATATATGAATTTGTTGAATGATAATTTTCGTGGCGCAAAAACGCTCGAAGATGGCGGTTTATACAATGAAGCTGCCGTAATTTATCTTAAAAAACTGAATAATAAGTCGGAAGCGGCTTCTTGTTTTGAGAAAGCGAAACAATATCAAAAATCAATTGAATTGTACAAAGAGCTCGAGCAAAAAGAAAAAGTAGGTGACCTTTATATGCAGATTAACGATACCAAAAATGCACATTCTTATTATCAGATGGTTGTTGATGATTATGTAAGTAATGACCAAATGGTGAAAGCTTCTCTTATTTACCGCAAAAAAATGAATGTTCCAGATGAAGCACAGAACATTTTGCTACAAGGTTGGGAAGAAAATAAAGACGCATTTAATTGTCTGAATAATTATTTTGTGAATATCAATAGTGTAGAAGATTTAAATATTAAAATTCAAAATTTATATCTAAAAACACCTTCTGATAAGAAATTGATGTATCTGGAAGCGATGAAACATGAATTTAAAAAAGATGTAAAACTACATGAAACAACTAGAAATATCGCTTACGAAATCATTGCAGAAAATGTAGAAAAACATTCTTCGATTATCAATGAATTAAAGCATTTTAATCCGGAAGATGAGGTGATTTTAAAAGATATTTCAAGATACAGAACGGGGAGAAATAAAATATTTAGAAATTGATTTAAAAATTTTCAAATGGATAACATCAATAAGTATCTTCATTTTAATCACGAAGGTAAAAATGTTTATGAAATTGTAAATGAAATGAAGATTAAATATAAATCACCTCTGTTTGCAATCAATAAAATAAGAGAAATATTTCCCAGTCTTCCTTTGGTCGAAGCAAAAGAAATCGTAATTATTGCAACTTCTGATTATAAAAAGTTACATGATTATCAAGGATGTTTCTAAATTTCGAGGAAATGAATAGTTAGATGAATGAAATAAACTCAATCTAAATTATAATAAAAAGGTGGCTAAGTTAATTAGGCCACCTTTTTATTGATTTATTGTTTAATAAGTTTCTTCGTGTAAAAATTATTTTTTTTATCTCGAGCTTTAAGAATATAGATTCCTTTTTCTAAAAAGCTGATATTAACTTTTTTATTTTCTATAGAGAAATCTTTAATAAACCTTCCTTCAATGCTGTAAACGTGAATGTTTACAAAATCATTATTTCCCACTATAGTAATAGTATTTCTTGCAGGATTAGGATAAATGTCAAAGTTCTTATCAATATTCGTTTCATAAGTTGATAAAACCAACAAAGGACAACTAATAGGAACTGGATATAGTTTTGTAACCGTCGTACCGTCACCTAAAACTCCATTAGAATTACTCCCCCAAACCCAAAGTGAATTATCATTTTTTAATGCCATTGAATAGTACATACCTGATGATATAAATTTCCAGTCGTTTTGTGAATTTACGGGGATAGGATTTGCTGTAAAACCATGAAAGGTTCCGTCACCTAGCTCTCCATATCCCCAAGACCATAATGTTCCATCTGTCTTTATCGCAGTTGCATATAAGTATCCTAATTCTAAATCTTTCCAATTATTATCGTTACCAACTTGTATCGGAAATGTTTGATATGGAGCTGCAACAGGAAAATTGAATTTTTCACCCCATTGCCAAAGTGTACCATCAGTTTTAATAGCCGCAGCACGTACATGTCCAGCACTTACAGTTTTCCAGTTGGTATCTACTCCTATTTGTGTAGGGGTGGGATTATTCCATACACCGAATGTTCCGTTACCTAGTTGAGCTCTGTTATTATCTCCCCAAGCCCATAAAGTACCATTGGTTTTTATTGCATAAGAGGTTGAAAGTGCTGTAGCAATAACAGCCCAATTATTATCGCTACCAACTTGTGTAGGGTAATATCTATGTCCTCCTGTCATTCCTAGTTGACCGTTGTAATTGTTTCCCCATGCCCAAAGAGTTCCGTCTTTTTTTAAGGCGAGACTATGGTTGTCATAACATGCAATAGTTTTCCAGTTTGTATCTGTTCCGATTTGCGTGGGAACAGATATGTTTGTATTATTTCCGTTTCCGACTTGTCCCCAAGAGTTCCATCCCCAAGCCCAAAGAGTTCCATTTTTTTTAATAGCTAATACATGGCTTGAGCCATCCATTGCCGCTACTTCTATCCAATCATTTTCATTTCCAATTTGAATTGGTACAGTTGAATCTACGGTGGTTCCATTTCCGAGTTGTCCAAACTCATTTACTCCCCAGCCCCATAATGTTCCGTCATTTTTAATTCCGTAAGAAGTTTTGTATCCGCTTGTGACAGTTTTCCAGCATTGTGAATAGGTTAAAGAACTAATTAAAATAATAAATAAAAAGTAAATTTTTCTCATAGGTTATTAGAATTTTTTTAAAAATACAAAAAATATCTATCTTTGCCCCAGTAAAATTATGACAATACAAAGAGTACATATCAGTTTAAATCTATGCGATTGCCCATCAATAAAGGGGTTGTTCGGATATGAATGCATGGTGTGGAATGAGGCGAAATGTGCTTGCTTTGAAAATTATTTACAATAAACACGTAAAATTTTATCAAAATATAGTGAAAACGCCTCGACATTCGGGGCGTTTTTTGTGTTTTTAGGGCAGAAATTATTTAGAATGAAAAAAAATAATCAGAAAATTGAAATTTATTTAATGCAAAATGAACAATTAATAAGATAAATAAGAGTGATAAATAAACCGATGAGAGACAGTCATTTAGGTAATTAAGATATCTGTAAAGTATTACAGATAAGAATTTTACATCTAAACCTAAGGTGTATCTGTTTGATTTTCAATGGTTTGAATTGAAAATAAATTTGCGAATTCAAAAAAAACATATTTACTTTGCAACCGAAAATTGAAAGCAACTGGTTTTCAGGCTTCAATTAAAAATATTTAAAACAAAAATATAATGAAACATTTACTAAACATATCCAATCAGTATTCAAGTCTACAAGGGCAAGAACCGAAAGGAGCGGTGTGTCTTAATTGTGAATTTGTAAATAAAAGGTGCTTATATAAATGGGTCAGCTAATGTAGCGACACGTCAAAAATATACAGCGCCTCTCAAAAAGAGGCGCTTTTTTTATGGTTTCTTTAGCTTATTTGGTAAAGCGTCGGTTTGTGGCACCGGAGAACAGGGTTCGATTCCCGAAGATACCCAAAGTGATTAAAAGTGAATGGTCAATGGTGAATTTTGTTTCACTAGTGAATTAAAAATAGACCAGCGAAGCGCATTGACGATTCACCATTCTCAAAATTAATATAATCTCATAGCTCAAATGGTTAGAGCACCGGTCTTTTAAACCGGGAGTTGAAAGTTCGATTCTTTCTGGGATTACAAAGATTCATGGAAAATTTTCTGCTCCGACTGTCTCTCGGAAAAGAATTTTGAAGTGAGTCTGAAAACTGGAAAGATAACGGTGGTTGTTTACCCGTCTTGGATGCGGGAGGTTATAGGTTCGAAATGTGAAGCATTCGTAAATGCCTTTAAAAACAATAAAAAGGAACAATGAACAACCCTGTTTTCCAGACAATTTGCTCCATTCGTCTAATGGTTTAGGACAACTGCCTTTCGAGCAGTAAATAAGGGTTCGATTCTCTTATGGAGTGCAAAAGATTTCGTAGCTCAATAGGTTAGAGTATCGGTTTCATAAGCCGAAGGTTGAAGGTTCGAGTCCTTCCGAAATTACAAAATGATTCTGTAGCTCAATGGTAGAGCGCTGGTCTGTTAAACCAGAAGTTGAAAGTTCGAATCTTTCCAGAATCGCAAATAACTAAATGTTAATTTTTTCAAAAGAGAAAAAGAAAAAACTTGTCGAGAGCAGAAGATCTTTACGCCAAAAAAAACACAAAAATATAGACAGGTTTTTTCTTAACTCAAAAAAAAGAGAATTAATAATGATGGTCAATGAATGAGAAAAGTTTTAAACATAATATAAATTTTTAGACAAATAAAGCTTGTCAAAGCGTAGAAGTTCTTATATCAAACAAAAATTAAGACAGGCTTTATTTTAATTAGAGGTTAGTTTAAAAATTACTCATTACTCATAAAATCTGATGGTTCGCCGAAGTGGAAGAGTCGGGGCGGTCTGCAAAACCGTTGCGTAAGCTGAGTGGGTTTGAATCCCATAACCATCTCAAATAACTCAAATGAGATGAGTTCCAAAGGAAAAATAAAAGTTTGTCGAGCGCAGAAGTTCTTACATCAAACTAAAAATAGAGACAGGCTTTGTTTTTCTTTATAAAATTTAGAGTTAAAAGTTAATTGGGAGAATTACTCATTATCAATTACTTATTACCCATAAAAAAGGGAAGTACGCCAAAGTTGGAGAGTCGGGGCAGACTGACATGAGGAACTAATTGAACGATTCCTTAAAAATAAAAAGTAACAGAGTTAAAATCTGTTGCTTCATTGCTGAGTAGGTTCGAACCCTACTACTTCCACCAATATCACTTATAATGTAAAGGAAGCATGCAGGAAATATACTCTTGTTGTTCAGGTTCGAATCCTGATGAATCAACGAATTAATATGTAAATAAAACAAATTTAAAACATGTAGAAAAAATGGAAACGCAACAACAAACATGGCAAAACATGACCGGAAAGATTTTCCGAAATACTATCACAACATTGGTAGAAGAAGCCATCATTCGCGAACAAGCTAATGGACACCGACTAAAAATTTGTGTGGGTTCAGATTCCCACGTTTACGGTAATGCCATCAATTATGCAACAGCAGTAGTTTTTATTCGTGAAGGAAAAGGAGCGTTTACCTTTATCAGAAAAGAAAGAGAAATACAAAATATCAGTATCAAAGAACGAATGTTGAATGAAGTTAATAAGTCTGTAGAAATCGCTTATGCAATTTGTTCTATTCTCGAAATGTATGATGTAGAAATGGAGGTGCACGCAGACATTAACACTGACCCGGATTTTAAATCCAACGTCGCTTTGAAAGACGCAATGGGATATATTTTGGGAATGGGGTATGTGTTTAAAGCAAAACCTTACGCATTCGCAAGTTCCAATTGTGCTGATATGATGGTGTAAAATAGCTGGAAGCGAGATGTAGGAAGCTGGAAGTTTTTAAACCGATATAAACTTCCTGTATCCAGCTTCCATAAAAAAAATTAATTAAAATGTTTTTATACGACAAAGTAATTGTCATAGATATCGAAGCCACATGTTGGGAAAAAGGGCAAACTCCTGAAAATCAAAAAAGAGAAATCATTGAAATTGGAATTTGTAAACTCAATATGTCGGACGGAAATATCGAAGGCAAAAAAAGCTATTTGATAAAACCGACACAATCGGAAGTAAGTGAATATTGTACAAAATTGACAGGAATTACGCCTGAAAAGTTAGAAAAAGAAGGCATTTCTTTTAAAGAAGCCTGTTCAAATATCAAAAACAAATATAATTCATTACGAAGAACATACGCCGGTTATGGTGGATTCGACAAGTTAATTATGGAAAGTCAATGTCAAGAATTTGAGATCAAATTTCCCTTTAGTGAAACGTATCTTGATTTAAAAGTCTTGATAAGTTTAATGACTGGTGAAAAGCCAATTGGACTATTGAAAGAACTTCAGACAAGAAATATAGAATTTGAAGGGAGTAATCATAATGGTGCAGATGACGCTTTTAACACAGCAAAATTATTGTATCAAGTTTTAAAAAAATAAAGTAATGGATATTTTTAGATTAATTCAAGATATAAAAACACATTTGAAACTCAGTTTTGGTGAGGTTGATAAATGGTTTGATAAAAATAATGAAACGTTGAATTTTCAGCCTTCAAACGGAGGTTGGACGGTTCAGCAGATTTTGGAACATATTTATCTCACGAACTTTTATTTGTTGATTCTCATTGAAAAAGGTTCAAGAAAAGCAATGCGGAATTATCTCAATCTTGATTTAAATCTTGAAATAGAAAATTATAGTTTCAATCAGGAAAAGTTTGAAAAAGTAGGCGAGTACGGCGCTTTTGAATGGATAAGACCGGAACACATGGAACCAAAAGGAGAATTAAATTTAAATGAAATCAGAAGTTTAATTTCTCAGCAAAATCATCAATGTTTAAACTATTTAGACTTGATGAAAAACGGTGAAGGTCTACTCTGTAAAACGACAATGACCGTAAATAAGTTAGGGAAAATTAATGTATATGAATACATTTACTTTCTTTCGCTGCATGCTAAGAGACACGTTACTCAGATGAAAAATAATGAATTAAAACTATGAAAATTTAACACTTAAGCTTTTTGTAATTGATAAATTTATTTTGAAAAAGGTCACTTAAGTTTTTGAAAAATCTTTGATTTTCTCTTAGGTGAACTAAATATTTTCAAAGTTGTAAACTAAAAAAACTAAAGTGCTCTTAAGTGTAAAAAATGTGATTAAAATAATAAAAAATTAAAGAAATGATATTTAAAACATATAACTCTATAGAAAATGCTTACCAAACCCGAGTCATCGATCAAATTAGATTACAAGGTTTCTGGGATGAGGTTTTTGTCGTTCAGGAAAAGGTTCACGGTGCTAATTTCTCTTTCTTCACTGACGGAAAAGAAATTAAAATTGCCAAAAGAACTGCTTTCATCGAAAAAGATGAAAAATTCTACAATGCACATCAAATTTTAGAACGTTACAGAACAAAAGTCATCAACGTTTTCGAAAAAATAAAAACCATTCATCCGGATGTAGAAACTGTAGTAATCTACGGAGAATTATTTGGTGGAGGCTACAAACATAAAGAAGTTGAATCGGTAAAAGAAGCGATAAAAGTTCAAAAAGGTGTTGAATATACACCTCAAAATGAATTTTACGCATTCGATATTAAGTTGAATGGAACGACTTATTTGGATACAGATTTGGTTAACCAAATTTTCGAAGATACAGGATTTTTCTATGCAAAAATTTTGTTCCAAGGAACTTTGGAAGAAGTTTTGAAATTCTCAAATGCATTTGATTCTAAAATTCCAGCTTGGTTGGGATTGCCGGAAATTGAAAATAATGTATGCGAAGGAACAATTATTAAAACTTTAAAAACCAAATATTTTGGAAACGGCTCAAGAGTCATTTTGAAAAATAAAAATGAAAAATGGACCGAAAAATCTAAGATGGTAAATAAAGATAAACCTATTCAAAAGGCAGTTTATTTCAGCGAAATAGCTCAAGATATCTGGGATGAAATACAAAAATATGCAACCATAAACCGTTTGAATAATGTTGTCAGTAAAGTTGGTGAGTTCGAACCTAAAATGATAGGTAAAGTTATCGGTCTTTTTGCAAAGGATATTTTAGACGATTTTGAAAAAGACTTCCCGAAAGCTTTCACAACTATAGAAAAAGAAGAGCATAAAAGAATTAACAAGAAATTGAATAATTTGGTCATTGATATGATAAAAGAAGAATTGATGACTGTAAAAATGTAGTTTTAGGAATTATTTACATAAGCTTTTATGTAAATATTATAACAATTGTGAATGTCCGTCTTTAAGCATAACGCTAAAATCAGCAGTCGTTTTGTCATTCCGCAGGAATCTCAACATATTGAAAATAAATTAGTTTAGATTCCTGCGGAATGACAAACAAACTGTTGAAAATTAAGTTGTTATTAATTACGGATATTCATTAACAATTAAAATTAGAAAATGTTTAGCACTTAAGCTGCCTTAAAGTTTAAATATTAATGGTGAAAAGAGCATTTAAGTTCTGCAAAATAATTAATGTTCTATTTTATGAAGATAAGTATCAGGTTGTAAGTCTTTTATCTTTTCTCTATTTTCTTTCATCTACTTAAGTTTTATAAAAATCTTTGATTTTTAATCTTATGTGAACTAAAATATTTTCAAAGTAATAAACTTTAAAAAACGAATGTGCTCTTAAGTGTTAAAAAAACTTTTGTGATTAAATAACAAACAATTAAAAAAATGAAACCAAATATATTTTTTACCGCAGACCATCATTTTGGTCATGAAAATATTATAAAATTCTCCGAAAGACCTTTTGAGTCTTTGGAACACATGAATGAAGAACTTATCAAAAGATGGAATGAAAGGATCGGCGAGAACGATACAGTCTACCATTTGGGCGATATGAGTTTAGGAAAACCAGATTTTACAAAAGAAATTTTGGATCGACTCAATGGAAATATTCATCTCATAAAAGGCAATCACGAAGGTGCGACTTTAACATATCCTAAACGTTTTGCTTTCATCAAAGATTATCACGAATTAAAAATCGATGAACCCGAAAACAGCAATGGTAAACAAAAAATAATTCTTTTTCATTACGCAATGCGCACTTGGAACGGTTCACATAGAGGAGTTTGGCAATTATACGGTCATTCTCACGGTACTTTACCGGATGATGAATTGGCGCTGAGTTTCGATGTCGGGGTAGATTGTCATAATTTCTATCCTGTTTCCTACGAAGAAGTAAAAGAAATCATGAAAAAGAAAAAATGGACACCACCGTTTGCACCTAGAAATTAGAAATACTCCCTTCGGGGAGTTTTTTTGTAATTATTTTTTTACTACGTAAATAGAATGCGTACTCGTGGTTTTATCTTTGCAAAGCTTTAGCAGCAATATCAATTCTTCTTTGGGTATTTCTTCCCGCTTTCTCCTCAAAAATTAATAAAAACAAAAAACGCAGATGAATGAAAATAAATAGAATAAATAGAATAAAAATGATAAAATGAAAACAACAAATCAAATATTAATCGTCGACTTAGAAGCCACATGTTGGGAAAATGACAGAATTCCTGCCGGACAAAAAGTTGATATTATAGAAATAGGAATTTGCGAATTAAACAGAACAACAAAATCAATTTCTAAGAAACAAAGTATTTATGTCATTCCTGAGAGGTCTAAAATCAATAAATTTTGTACAAATCTTACAGGAATTACTCCACAATTAATTGAAGAAAAAGGAATTTATTTCGAAGAAGCCTGTGAGAAAATCAAAGATGAATATCACTCAATACCACTGACCTGGGCCGGTTTTGGGAATTTTGATAAAGAACAGATGATAGAACAGTGTGATTATCTCGGAATAGAAAACCCTTTCTCAGAAAATTATCTGAATGTAATGTATCAATTCAAAAATTATATCGGACATCATAAAATGATGGGTTTAAAAAGAGCCTTACATTATATGAACATGGATTTTGATGGAAACCATCACAGCGGAGCCGACGATGCTTACAATGCTGCCAAAATTTTGAGAGAAATTTTGCAGTCATAACTTGGTTAGGAAGATGGATGATAGAAGTGGGAAGTTTTTTGCAGTGCGAAATTTACTTTCTGCCTCTAGCTTCAGACTTCCAGCCACAAATATTAAATTTTTTAAACAAATGAAAACAACAGACAAAATATTAATTATAGACCTCGAAGCTACGTGTTGGGACGACCGACCGCCGAGAGGCCAAGAAAGTGAAATTATAGAAATCGGCGTTTGTATTATGGATAGAAAAACCGGTAAAATTTCACAAAACGAGGGAATTTTAGTGAAACCTCAATATTCAAAAGTAAGTCCGTTTTGTACGAAACTGACTTCCATTACTCAACAAATGCTGGATGATGATGGGATTTTACTTGAAGATGCTTTGGATATTCTGAGAGAAGATTACGATGCTGAAAATCTTACCTGGGCAAGTTATGGAAACTATGACTTGAGCATGCTCAAACGCCAGACAGAAAAATTGCGTGTAGATTATCCTTTGAGTGACGACCATATTAACGTAAAAACATTATTTGCTCAGTTGCATCCGATAAGAAAAAGTGTCGGGATGGACAGAGCGTTGAAAGAATTGAAATTCCCTTTGGAAGGCACACATCACAGAGGTGTTGACGATGTGAAGAATATTGCGAAAATATTGCATTGGTGTTTGCAGCGGTAGTGTAATAATTTAGCAAATTAAAAATGTAATAATAACTCTCTTTCAAAAAGGGAGTTTTTTATTTTCTCTCTAGCCATTCTTCATAAGAAATCACTCCCAATTCCGGTTTTCCGCCACCTTCCAAAATCGAAATAAATTCCAGTTGATTTCCGTCAGGGTCATTAAAATAAATGGCTAAAGCAGGCATCCAGGCAAAAACCATTGGTTCTTCTATTCCGTCTTTTAAAAAATTATAAGGCTTTAAATTTTTATTTTTCAAAAACTCAACGGAATAATTTAAAATATCTTCTTTATCAGCCGTAAAAGCAAAATGTCTGGTCTGTAAATTTTCTTTTTGCTCCCATAAACCAAGCATTGATTCTTTATTTTTTCCAATCCATAAAAAGGCAATCGGACGGTTTTCATCAAGGTGAGCGAGTTGTAAACCTAAAACTTCTGTATAAAACTGTATAGAAGTTTCTAAGTTGCTTACTTGAATATGAGTTTCGTATAATCCTTTTATCATCGTTTTAATTTTAATTAAAGCAAAGCTAGAAAAGAGATTTTCAAAAAAATTAAATTGTTGATTTCTTTATATAAAATGAATGATAGATAAATATTATTTCAAAAATTATAAAAGTGCCTTTGTCATTCAGAGCGGAACGAAGTGTAGCGTGGAATCTCAACGATTAAAAAACTGCTTAGATTCCTGCGGAAAGACCAACTTTATGATTATATGAGATTTAAAGAAGTATTCAGCAATTAATAAAAAATACAAACTTTTTCATAAAAATTTATGCTACGCAAAAAGACTGCGTAATAGTGCATTTACTTTGCATAAGAAATCAGAGAGGAAGAGATAATCCTCCAAAATGTTTAACAATAAAAAAACAGTAACCATGAAATTTAATTTTTTAAGAAAATCAAATAACGTAGTAACAAATTACGAAGGTGCAAAAGCTTATAAAATGACACCTGCAGAAGAACTATATAGTGCTGTTGTTACAACAGGATTATCAAACGCAAACTATGAAAAAGGAAATGACAGATTGGCGAGAATTCAATCTCTGATTCAAAAAAACGACCCTGAATTTGTTGCGAAATTGGCGGTTTATGCAAGAAAAGATATGTACTTGCGTTCGATTCCATTGGTTTTGACGACCGAATTGGCGAAACAAACTTCGGGTACAGATTTGGTGAGCAAAACTGTTGACGGAGTTATTCAAAGAGCTGATGAAATCACAGAATTGCTAGCGTATTATCAATTGGCAAACGAAAGAACGGATGTTAAAAAACTGAACAGGCTTTCCAAGCAAATCCAAAAAGGTTTGGTGAAATCTTTCAATAAATTTGATGAATACCAGTTCGCAAAATACAACAGAAAAGCAGAAGTTACCTTGAAAGATGCCTTGTTTTTGGTTCACCCAAAAGCAAAAGATGAAAACCAACAGTCTATTTTCAACAAAATAGCTAACGATTCTTTGGAAACTCCATACACTTGGGAAGTTGAGCTTTCAGTGTTGGGTCAGACCAAATTTGCTGATGATGCGGAAAGAAAATCAGCTTTCAAAAACAAATGGGAAGAATTGATTTTCAGCAATAAATTGGGTTATATGGCAACATTGCGAAATCTTAGAAATATCTTGGAAGCCAACGTTTCTTCTGATGCAATGTATAAAATATGCAACTATTTGTCGGATGAAAAAGCCGTAAAAAACTCAAAACAATTGCCATTCAGGTTTTTGGCGGCATATAGAGAATTGAAAACAATCGATTCCCCTTATTTGTCATCAATCCTGGAAGCATTGGAAGATGCGGTAATGGTAAGTGCAAAAAACATCAGAGGTTTTGGTTTCGAAACTTCGGTGGTGATTGCGGCAGATGTTTCAGGTTCTATGCAACAGCCGGTTTCTCCGAAATCAAAGATTTTGTTGTATGATATCGGCTTGTTGATGTCGATGATGTTGCAGTCACAATGTAAAAATGTGATTTCAGGTATGTTTGGTGACCGCTGGAAGAGAGTTCCGATGCCGAAGAACGGTATTTTGAGAAATGTAGATACGTTCTATAAAAGACAAGGTGAAGTGGGTTATTCTACAAACGGTCATTTGGTGCTGGAAGATTTAATCAACAAGCGAGAAATGGTAGATAAAATCATGTTGTTTACCGATACTCAAATGTGGGATACCGGTGGATTTACCAACGCTTTCGAAAATTCTTGGAGCCGATATAAAAAGATTAATCCAAATGCAAAATTGTATCTTTTTGATTTGGCAGGTTACGGAAAACCACCGTTGGATGTCAGAAAAAACGACGTCTATCTTATCGCTGGTTGGTCCGACAAAATTTTCGATGTATTGAATGCTTTAGAAGACCGAAAATCTGCCGTAGAAATGATAAAAAAAGTAGTGCTGTAAAAGGCACTGCTTTAATTAAAATAAATTATAAGTGATAAATGATGAATGATTTTATACTGAATATTACTGTAATTTAGGAGCTTAATCCCGCTTTCCACTATATCTTTTTCTTCAGCGCTTTTTTCAAGCCATTTCAGAAAAAGGATGTCGTTGCAATCGGGGCTAGATTTTAAAATGTTCTGAAATAATTTAAAAGATTTGTCATTCAGAACGAAACGCAGTGAAGTGAAGAATCTCATAAATGTTTTATAGATTGCTTCGTTCCTCACAATGACAAGAAAAAAACAAAATAAATTTAAACTGCGTAAAAAGAATGCGCACTAAAGCAATAATTTTGCTTCAACAAAAAAGAACAACTATGAATTATTATAAATCATTTCTTAAGGGAGCATTGTATTGAGGTTAAATACTCAATACTTATGAAAAAATTAAAGTCATTAAGACAAGCTTTCGGAATCAATGAATGTGGATTAATTGATTTTCCGAAGAAAGTTTCAAACGTAAAAGTTTCCAGAATTTTATATGGGAACGATATGGGATGTTCATGGTGTTTTCCACATGGCTTTGAAACGATTAATTCAAAAGAAACTAAGTTTCAAAGAAATTGGAAAAAATACAGGAAAACCCAATTTAAAATTAAAAAGTAAGTGTCGTAAAACAGAATTTCTTCGTTTAGGGACAGCAATACAGGTTCAAAATACGAAGTATTCGTGAATACCATAAATAGAATATGAAATTCATGAACAATCCTGTTTCCGAACATTTGGAATGGTGTAATGGTATCACTCTGTCAGTAAGTCTCTGTTTGATTTTTTACCTTACTTTAAAATAATCGATGCCGTAAAAAAGAGTTCCTTCGACTTTACATTGAACTAAAAAACTCTTTTTATCAATTGCTCGGTTTTTAAAAATATAAAATAATCAAGTGTCGTAGTGTAAAAATACTTCGTTTCAAATAGGTAACACAGGTTCGAGTCCTGTCTGTAACAAAAAACAGTCGTCTAACAGCGTAGGACTCCTAGAATGTTTACATGAAATTTACCTTGATTTTATAATAAAAGAGTGTCGTAGAAAAGACTTACTTCTTGGTATAATTTTGGTTCGAGTCCAAACAATCTTGCAAAAGATTGGGAAGTCTTTCAATAGGTTGCCTCTTTTTCATTTAAAAATAAAAACAAGTGCCGTAGAAAAATGTTACTTCGCTTATTACGACGGAGACGCGGGTTCGAGTCCCGTCTCTTCCACCAATAAAAGCACAATTTCTATTGGGAGAGTAGCTCAGATGGTTAGAGCACGACTTCATTTTTTGATTATTGCCTTGTTTAAAAAAAATAAAAGTGTCGTAGAGAAAAGATACTTCGTCTCATTGATGGGGAGGAATAGCGAAGTCGGTAACTCCGGCAAGGCTATCCGGTTCGACTCCGGCTTGACGTGCCCCGCTTTTTCTTTTCTTGATTTTTACCTTTTATTACATCTTATCCTTTCCAAAATTCGGAGAGGTTTTTTTATTTAAAAATATTAGAAAACGAACTTATTAAGTGGAAAAACATTATAAATTTTGTGTTTTATTTTCCTTTTGTTCTAGTAATTCAATCCTTTCCAAAATAGCGGAAAGGATATTTTTTTTATCAAAAGAAAGGTATCCTGAAATTTTATAAACTTCTTTTTTAGATTGTTCATCTTTAGAAATTGAAGAGAGGTATTTTAGATTTCCGTTGTCTAAAAATATTAAAGTATCGGGATTTTCTTCTAAAAGAGTTGATTTCATCAGAAACAAAAAGTCTCCTGTCTTATAATTAGGTAAAAGCGATGTGTTTTCCGTGAATTCATAGATTAAATCAATATTTGCTAATGCTTTTTGCAGTGAATTGTTTTCTTGGGTAAAATTGTTTTCAATTGTATGTATGGTGCTTTTACCTTGATGTAAAATAAGTTTTGATTCTTCAGATGTTGTATGGTCTGTTAATTCTTCTGCTTGTAATGGTTCGGTTAAAAATTTATCTAAATCAAGGTTGAAATGATGAACGACAGTGAGTAGTGTTGATATTTTAGGCTCAGACCTTCCTTCTTCATATGCACCTATAACACCTCTGCTTAAATCAAATAAATCTGCGAATGCTTGTTGACTCAAACCTTTTGCTTGTCTTATAGTCTTGATATTGGCTCCAAAAAAACTCATTGTTCCTAATATTTTTTGCAAATGTAAGATTAAATTTCAATTAACATGCTAATAATATTTGCAATTTGATGAATTTTTATTATATTTGTAAACAACCGGTTGTAATTGAGTAAATAAATTAAGTTTTTAAACGAAAGTATTTAAAATGCTTTGTTTAATGTGTTGTTTGTTGTGAATTGATTAATTTAATTAAAATAGATATGACATATCAGGAATTTTTAACTACAGCTTTTTCGCCAGTCAATACGGTTTTAAGTGTGCTGCTGATTTTATCTGTCATTTATTGGCTTTTTACCATTATTACAGGTTTGGATATCGATGTTGGAATTGATGCTGATTTTGATACAGATATAAACAGTCCGGATGGTCATATTCATATTCCGGATGATGCTTCGGGTTGGCTACAGTTTTTAAAATTTCTAAATCTGGATATTGTTCCGATTACTTATTTTCTTACGCTCTCACTTTTGTTAACATGGCTGGGTTCGTTATATGTGGAGTTTCTTTTTTCTTTCGGAATATGGATTTCTGCTTTGCTTGTAATTCCTATGTTTTTGATAAGTATGCTGGTGACTAAATTAATTCTAAAACCCTTGAATCCTTTTTTTAGAGAAATTAATCATAAAGGAGAAATTCCACACGATTTTTTGGGTAGGCAGGGAAGGATGAAATCAACGATTCATGGAGAAAAAACCGGAATGCTTGAAGTTTTTGTAGGAAAAGACCCTATGATTCTGATGGTGAGAAGCAAAGATGGTGAGAAAATCGACCACGGAAAAATAGTATATGTTGTAGATGAAGACCGAGAGAAAAGAATCTACTACGTTGCCGAAGAAATAAAATTTTAATTGAGAAATACTCGCTGACGATACTTATTGAGCTGAAGTAATTAAAAATTTAACTAAACAAAATCGCTCTTAAATATTTCATTAATGATTTAAAAATTTAAACAGACTTTAAAAACACATTTTAAAATAAATAAACTATAAAAATATGAATACACCTTTGATTGTTGGAATTGTTGTCGTTGTGGTAGCATCGTTAGGATTAATTTTCTGGATTTTATCAATGTATAAAAAAACAGTTCAGGGAATTGTTATTTTGAGAACAGGATATGGAGGGACGAAAGTTTTCTTCAACGCAGGAATCGTAATTCCTGTCATTCACCGAATGGAATCTATGGATATTTCAGTTAAAAAGCTGGAAATCGCCAGAGAAGGAAAGGCAGGATTGATTTGTAAAGATAATATGAGAGCCGATATTCAGGTGGCTTTCTTTATCAGGGTTAATAAATCGACGGATGATATTGTAAATGTTGGCCAGACGATTGGATGTCAGAGAGCTTCTGATATTAATACTTTGAGAGAATTATTTGAAGCTAAATTTTCTGAAGCCTTAAAAACGGTTGGTAAAAAGTTTGAATTCATCGAATTATATGAAGCAAGAAGCGAATTCCGTCAGGAAATTTTGGATATCATCGGAACCGATTTGAATGGTTATGTTTTAGATGATTGTGCGATTGACTTTTTGGAGCAGACTTCAATTGATAATTTAGATAAAGATAATATCTTGGATTCTGAAGGGATAAAAAAGATTACTGAATTGACAGCTAATCAAAATATCAAGGCCAATCAGGTTCGCAGAGATGAAGAGAAAACGATTACAAAACAAAATGTGGAAGCACGTGAAGCAATTTTAGAATTAGAAAAGCAATTGGCTGAAAAAGAAGAGTCTCAAAAAAGAGAAGTTGCCAATATCAAAGCGCGCGAAAATGCAGAAATTTTGAAAGTGAATGAAGAAGAAAGATTAAAATATGAAACAGTTAGAATTGCAACAGAGGAAAAACTTCAGATTGCTGAGGAAAATAAACTGAGACAGGTTGTAATAGCTGCCAAAAATAAAGAGCGTGCAGATTTGGTAGAAACTGAAAGAGTGCAGAAGGACCAGATGCTTGAAGCGACAGAAAGAGAACGAATTGTTTCTTTGGCTCAGATTGAAAAAGAAAAAGCAATCGAATTAGAAAAGAAAAATATTCAGGATGCTATTCGTGAGCGTTTAACAATGGAGAAAACGGTGGTAGAAGAGCAGCAAACAATAAAAGATTTAGAAGCATTCAAAACGGCAGATAGAACGAAGCAAGTTGAAATTACTTTCGCTACTCAGGAAGCTGAAAAGAAATTAATTCAGGAAACAAGAGCTGCCGAGTCTAGAAAGTTAGCTGCTGAGAAAGATGCTCAGAAATACGTCATCGAAGCTCAGGCGAAAAGAGATGCTGCTGAAAAAGAAGCCGAAGCCCGCAAGATTATTGCTGATGCTAAAGCCAAAGAAGAGGCAACGGTTGGTTTATCTGAAGCTCAGGTTCTTCATGCAAAAGCTGATGCAGCCGAAAGACAGGGAATTGTAGAATCTATTGTCATTGAGAAAAAAGCGGAAGCCGAAAGAAAAGAAGGAATTGCTCAGGCAGAAGTTATCAAAGAAAAGGCATTGGCTGAAGCAGCTGGGATTACCGAAAAAGCAGAAGCTATGAAAAAACTAAACGAAGCTGGAAAAGAACATGAAGAATTCAGATTGACCTTAGCAAAAGAAAAAGAAGTAGAATTGGCGCAAATCTCAATTCAGAAAGATATTGCACAGGCTCAAGCCGGAGTTTTGGCGGAAGCATTTAAGTCTGCAAAAATTGATATTGTGGGTGGTGACAATACTTTCTTCGATAACGTGATTCGTCAGGTTTCTGCTGGCAAAGGTTTAGATAAATTTATCAGCCACAGTGAAAACGCTACTTTGATAAAAGAAAATTTGTTGGGTGACGGTGAAAACATCATCGGAAAAGTAATGAGCATGGTCGATAAATACAATATTTCTTCTGAAGATATCAAAAACATGAGCATTGCAAGTCTTATTTTTAAACTGAACAATGTAGCCGACCAACAGGAAAAAGGTCTTCTATCAAGAGCGATGGATATGGCAAAACATCTCGGTGTTGACCAAAAGCCAATCAGATAATTGAAATTCTCTGAGAGTCCCGAAGGGACGTTTTAACAAAGGATAGGATAAAATCCTATCAATAAAATATTGGGATTTCATAAACAAATAACACGAACTATAGTATAAAACTCTCATTGTAAAATTATTCAATGATACTCTGAGAGTTTTTTCTAAAAGTATTTTCATTGAATCATGAATTCAATAGAAACGGGTTGAAACCCATTTAAAATAAAAGGTATCAATCAGGCTTTGGCCAAAACTTATGTCTATGGTGATTTAAAAATTAGCCTTAGCTGAGTGAAACACCCTTGCGAACGAAAATACAATAGTTTTAAGAAGAATCTTTGCGGACTTTACGTTAATAAAAACATGAAAATCTTCAAAGAATAACATCAAATAAAAATATATGTCAGAAACATTAAATTCAGGGACATACGAAATCATACAGAACCGTTTGAATGAGCAGAAAAATGACCTTATTCAAAGGCTTCAGAAATTAAACGAAAACCGTAAAGAAATTTTCGGTGGAGTAGACTTTTCCCTCATCGCTAATGAAAGAATTTCTACCGAGCACAACTGTGTTGCTAAAGATATTTTTTCATTGAAAGATATTTTAATTTTTGGCTCGAATGCGCATTTGGGTTTGCAGACGGAAATTAATATCAGCGATGTTTTTTCAATATATAAAATTAATAACGACCGTTTTGAACCCCAGAATTCTTTATTGATTGGGGATGAAATTTTCATTGACGAGTTCAAAAATCTCTATAAATATTACAGAAATACCTTTTTTGCCCGCTTTCATTTTACCGAAAACTATTTGTACATGGTTTTTCAGTTGTCTGAAAGTACTTCCGATATCAAAGCTTTTAAATGGCTCATTAAAGAAGATAAACTTGTTTATATTGATTCTCGAAGTGCATCCGAAGTCACTTATCCACCACAACATGGTTTTGCATGGACAAAAGCAACCAGAGATATGCAGCGAAGCGGTAAGTTTCCGCACGTTTCTTTAGCTGATAAAGTTTTTGTGGAATCAATCGGTGGAGATTTAACAATAAAAATCGAAGACAATACCGATACCGGAAAAGGAATTTATTCTGAAGATGTCATTCATAAAGACCAGAATCTAGATGATGCAGAAATCCATTTTTGTGATCTGGATAATTTGGTTTTATTCAAAATTAAACCTTATCAGGAAACGGAAAGGTATTTTATTTACAATCATAAAGAAAAAACGGTTTCGAGAGTTGATACGTTGAGGCATTCTGCAGTTTTGCTTCCGGAAAACCAAGGAGTCTTATTCTCAAACGGTTATGCGTTGCAAACGGGAGGTTTAAAAGTGATTTCTCAGGATGTGAACCGACTTCATTATCTGAAAACGATTCCTGAGCCGAACGGTGAAAATTTCATGTATGTTTTTTATGATGATAAAACGAATAATTATCAGCTGATTTCGTACAATATTATTACACAAACGATTGAAACACCGATTCGTTGCAGTGGCTTTTCTATTTTAAATGACGGAAAATTAATTTATCTCAGAGAAACTCTTGAAACAACTAAGCATCATCTTGCACAGATTTGGCAGACTCCTTATTCAAAAGAATTGTTGCTGAATACTGAAAAGTCAGATGCGCTTCTTTATAAAATCGGGAATAAAGATATTGTAAGGGTAATGGCAGAAAGCCAGGAATTGATTACCCTTTTAAATAAAAAAGACTCTTACAGTGGTTTGTATGACGATATTGTCAAGCTTTCTACCACTATTTTGGATGCTTATTATTTTCTCGGTGATGATGAGGTTGAAAATCTAGACCTGCCTTTAAAAGAAATCAGAAATATTGCTCATTCTGCCATTAATGAATATGAAAAAGTTGTCGAGCAGAAAAAAAATACTTCCGAAGCGGTTGATAAAATCAAAACAGCATGTGAGAAAATTTTAGATGATACCAAAAGAATTAATTATTCTCAACTAACGGAATATATCGATATGCTTTCGCAAATCAGAGCTTTGCGCGGTGAAATTATCGGTGCGAGAGATTTGAAATATGTGGATGTTGCTATTCTTGATTCTTTGGAAAAGTCACTATCAGAGCGCTCAGAAGAACTTTCGAATGCCTGTGTGAATTTTCTATTGCAGGAAGATTCTTTATTGCCTTATCAAAACAGAGCGCAGGCTATTTCTGAAAATATTATTAATTTACAGAAAGCAATTGATGCCAAAACAATTGAGGAAGAAATCAATAATCTATCTGGACAACTTGAACTTTTGGTTGATATCGTCAATAATTTAAAAATTGAAGATACTTCACAGTCTACACAAATTATTGAAAATATTTCAGTCATTTTTGCAAGGTTAAATCAGGAAAGATTAGAACTTTCAAAACGAAAACGAGAGATTTCGGGTAAAGAATTGTCTGCTGATTTTCAGGCGCAAATGACGTTGTTTGACCAATCAGTAATTAATTTTTTAGAGCTTTCTCAAACTCCGGAAAAGTGTGATGAATATTTGACCAAACTCTCCATTCAGTTGGAAGAAATGGAAACGAAATTTGTTGATTTCGATGAGTTTATCCAAAAAGTTGGGGATAAGAGAGAAGAAGTTTATGGTCATTTTCAGAATAAAAGAGTTCAGTTAACCGAATTCAGAAACAAGCGAACTCAAAGTTTATATGATTCTGCACAGCGTATTTTAAAATCTGTACAGACCAAATCTGAATCTTTCGATTCGGAAAATGAAATCAACGGATATTTTGCAACTGATTTAATGGTGGAAAAAGTACGTGATATTTCAAGGCAGTTGATGGAATTTGAAGATTCTGCAAAAGCGGAAGAAATTCAGACTTTGCTGAAAACTTCTCAGCAGGAAGCCGTTAGAAAACTTAAAGATAAAAAAGAAATCTATGTAGATGGTGATAATGTAATTGCTTTGGGTGATTATAAATTTGCAGTAAACCGTCAGAAATTAGACTTGACTTTAGTGTTGAGAAATGCTCAGTATTACTATCATTTAACAGGAACTGCATTTTATGAGCCACTTAATTTTGAAGCCATTTCAGATTACAAAGAAGTTTGGAATCAGGAATATATTTCTGAGAATTCCAATGTAAAACGCTTCGAATATTTAGCTTGGAATGTTTTTTCAAACAATAAAAATATAAACACCGAAGAGCAAAACCGAAATACGATTCAACAATTTATGACTGAGCATTTTGGTGAAGGCTTGGTGAAAGGAATTCATGATGAAGATGCGTTGGTAATTGTTTCAAAACTACAGCAAATGCACAATGAACTGGGTTTGATGCAGTTTACACCGAAAGAAAGAGCTTTAGCACAATTGTTTTGGTATTTCTTGAATCAGGAAAGAAAAGAATATTACCAAAAGCAGTTTGAGGCGGCAAACTTAATTTCAAAATCATTCACCACAGATAAAGGTTTTCAATATTTGAATGATGAATTGTCTGGCGAAATAAAATCATTTGCTCAAAGCAATTGTATTTTTGCTGAGTCTAATTATTTTAATGCAGCGATTTATCTGAAAAAAGAAAATAAAACAGCATTTCTGGTTTCGGAAAAAGGAGGTTTGCTGTATGAATCATTTTTAAAAGATTTAAAAGAGAAAGGAAAAGATTTAGAGTTTATCGACCAATTGAATGCACTGAAGCAATATCCTGCCGCTTGTTTTTCTATTGCTGAAAGTGCTTTGAATGCCTTTCTGTCAAATTCAGAATTTAATTTTGAAGAGGATATTAAAAAAGAGACCGCTGTATTTTTTGTAACGCAACAATTTGATGCTAAAAATATTCTTCATATTGCGTATGAAACAATTCTTAAAGATTTAAAATCATTAGAAAAAGACCTTGATTATACTTTAAATTATTACGAGTTTACCTCACGTCTATCCAATTTTAATGAGGTTGTTGTTCCGAAATACAAACAGCTTCAGGAGCTGAAAGTAAAATGGGTAAATGATAAAAAGAAAGCGCTGAAAATTGATACTTTCAAATCTCAGGTTTTAAGTTCATTTGTGAGAAACAGATTAATTAATGATGTTTATTTTCCTTTGATTGGGGCGAATTTAGCCAAACAATTAGGAACAGTTGGGAACGATAAACGTACCGACAGAATGGGGATGTTGCTTCTGGTGTCACCTCCGGGTTACGGAAAAACAACATTAATGGAATATATGGCAGACCGAATGGGATTGGTTTTTATGAAAATTAACGGTCCGTCAATCGGTCACGATATTGTTTCTACAGACCCGAACGAAGCAAAAAATGCAGGCGCAAAACAGGAACTTGAAAAATTAAATTTAGCTTTGGAAATGGGAGATAATGTGATGTTGTATCTCGACGATATTCAACATTGTAATCCTGAGTTTTTACAAAAATTTATTTCTTTGGCAGACGGACAACGAAAAATTGAAGGAATTTATAATGGTGAAAGTAAAACGTATGATTTAAGGTCAAAGCGATTCTGTTTGGTGATGGCTGGAAATCCTTATACCGAGAGTGGTGAGAAATTCAGAATTCCGGATATGTTGGCAAACCGTTCCGATACTTATAATTTAGGAGAAATTTCAGGCAGTAAAACGGATTTGTTTGATTTGAGTTTGATTGAAAACTCTATGATGTCAAACGATTATCTTACCCGATTAACTCAGTTTGGAATGGAAAATCTTTATAATCTGTATGAAAGTATTCAGTCTAATTCTCCGAATGTAGATTTGGTAGGAAACTTCAGTTCAAACGAAATTTCAGATTTCAGAAAAGTGCTTGAGAATATCTTGAAAGTAAGAAATATTGTTTTGAAAGTGAATAAACAATACATCGCTTCTGCAGCTATGTCTGATGAATACAGAAATGAGCCGTCTTTCAAATTACAAGGTTCTTACCGAAATATGAATAAGCTGATTACTCAAATTCAGCCTATTTTAAAAGAAGAAGAAGTAGTGCAAATTGTTTTAAATCATTATCAAAATGAGTCTCAAACATTGACAACAGGAACAGAATCGAATATGCTTAAGCTAAAAGAGTTGATGAATATACTTTCGGAAAATGAAACTTTGCGTTGGGAAGAAATCAAGAAAACATTTGTGAAAAATAAAACAATAAAAGGGTTGGGCGAAAATGACCGAATGACACAGGTGATTGCTTTGCTGGCTCAGTTTAGCGAAGGTCTCGATGGAATAAAAGATGTTTTAAATAAAAATTAGAAAACAGATGACAAGCAACAAAAAACACTACTGAAAATGTAGTGTTTTTTTGTTATACTTTTAAATTGGCTGAAGCTCTTTTTCGAGTGTTTTTTTCCATTTAGAAAAAGTGGTTCGGCTGATGTTGTACTTTCTAGACATAAAACTGGTAGAGAAATCGTGCTTTTTCTGATAAGTCAGCAGTTTCATCATGGTTTTTTTGTCATAGGTTTTAAGCTGTTGGTTAGTTTTAGAAGTCTCCTTATTTTGTTTAAAAAGTCTCTGATTCAGCTTTAAAATCTCTTCTGTGGAATCTAATCTGCTTAAATGTTCCTTAATTTTTGGGCATTCCAGCTTTTCCGGGTACTGTTGTTTTAAAAGATCTTGGTAGATCCTGTTGTAATTTGGTCTCATAAAAATAGTGTGATTTTGGTTGTTTATATCTTCTTCTGAATCCAGCGGTGTAGTGTGCTCTTCGGAATAGAATATTCTCTTATTACCTCAGCTTGAGTCATTTCGCCAGACTCTATTCTGCTTAAAATGAAATTTTTTATTTCCTGAGTGTATATGTTTTTTCTGAACTGTGGTGTTTTGTCAGATTTTGGGGTGTCGGTTTTATTTACTGCTGCAGGAGGAGCGTAAAGTATTAAATGTGAGCTGTATAACCTGAAAAAATCATATTCTAGCAGTTTGCTCCACCTCAATAAAATATCTGTTTCTATCGACTTGCTTTCGTATACTTTCTCAACAAATTCTTCATCTTTTGCAAGAAAATTGCAGATTCTTTCTATAGAAATGTTTTTGTGGTCTACCATTTCCTTAATGTACTTACCTATATGTATGTTTTTGTATAACATTTATTGATAATCGCTTTTTTTTAAATTTATCGTATTTTGTGGAGTAAATAAATGATTTCGAGAGCCCTGTAATTAAATTGTGAAACAATTTCTACGTGGTTTTGAGTTGCTCTTTAAAATAGCTGTCTTATTCCTTTACAATATTTAATGTTTGGTTAATTGTAAAAAATTGATTTTCAGCAATTTGTGTTTTTGTGGTTGGGTTTCAAACAAAATGTCAAATTATATATTTAATCTGAATAATGATTTCAAATCTTACAACAATTACTTAAAGAGTGATTTAATAAAAATTTGATGTTACTTAAATTTATTAAAAATTCTCTATCGCAGTTGTACTAGGCGATTTAACATAATGTTGTTTAAATATAATTAATACTTGTCTTGTTTGTTTTTCAAATTTAAAAAAAAAAGACGAATAAATCACTATTATTTTTTTTGTTATGCGTTAATAAAATTTAATTTATGTTGATTAGAGATTGTTAAAAAGGGGTTTAAGTAAAGGATATCAAAATCCATATTGCTTCTTTCTTGTACATTCTCAATACAATACAATTCAATGATTGATGAGTTGTGATCTTTGTTAATCTAAGAGTTATTAAGAAATCTTATTTTTGCAAAAAGAAAAATAAAATTGATATTTAATTAAATTGAAAATATAAAATTAGTTCATAAATACACTAGTTTTATATTTAATAATTAATTTATGCAATTTTCAATAATATTATAATATTTAGTTATGTCGTCGTTAGCCTTGTTTGACTTTTCCAAAAAAATAAATCTTAAAAATGAGGTTTTAGCTGGTTTTACCGTTGCAATGACTATGATTCCAGAATCGCTTTCTTTTGCTATTTTGGCAGGGTTATCTCCTTTGACAGGTCTTTATGCTGCGTTTTTAATGGGTTTGGTTACCGCTGTTTTAGGCGGTCGTCCCGGGATGGTTTCTGGTGGCGCAGGAGCAACGATTGTTGTTTTGATTGCTTTAATCAAATCTCACGGAATAGAATATCTTTTTGCCACCGTAATTTTAGCCGGAATTTTACAGCTTTTTGTAGGGATTTTTAAACTAGGGAAATTTGTAAGACTTATTCCGCAGCCAGTCATGTATGGTTTTTTGAATGGTTTAGCGGTCATTATTTTTATGGCGCAGGTGGAACAGTTTAAAATTACCGATGCAAATGGAGTCGTAAGTTGGCTGCAGGGTTCTTCTCTATATATTATGTTAGGTTTAACTGCTTTAACGATTGCTGTTGTCTATTTCTTTTCAAAAATTACAAAAGCCGTTCCTGCTTCTCTGGTTGCTATATTGGTGGTCTTTGGTGTTGTTTTAGGTTTTGGAATTAATACAAAAACAGTGGCTGATATTGCCAATATAAGTGGAAGTTTACCAAGTTTTCATATTCCAGAGCTTCCGTTTTCATTAGAAACTTTGCAGATTATTTTTCCTTATGCTTTGATTATGGCGGGTGTTGGTTTGATAGAATCTTTGTTAACGCTATCCATGGTCGACGAAATTACCAATTCAAAAGGAAATTCAAATAAAGAATCTGTCGCTCAAGGTATCGCTAATATTACAAACGGCTTTTTTGGCGGGATGGGCGGGTGTGCAATGGTGGCGCAAACTTTAGTTAATCTAAATGCTGGTTCAAGGGCCAGACTTTCCGGGATTATTGCTTCAATTACCATTTTAATTATCATTTTAATTGGAGCACCATTTATAGAAAAAATTCCAATGGCGGCTTTGGTGGGTGTAATGATGATGGTGGCAATCAGTACATTTCAATGGGTTTCGATTAGAATTGTCAACAAAATGCCAAAATCTGATATTTTTGTGGGAATTACGGTCGCATTAATTACGATAGTTTTGCACAATCTGGCTTTAGCGGTTTTAATTGGAGTGGTTATTTCTGCCTTAGTTTTTGCTTGGGATAATGCCAAAAGAATTCGGGCAAGAAAACATGTGGATGAAAATGGTGTAAAACATTACGAAATTTTCGGACCTCTGTTTTTCGGTTCTGTTACCGCCTTTACAGATAAATTTGATCCTGAAAATGATCCTGATGAAGTGGTGATCAATTTCAAAGAAAGCAGAATTGTTGATATGAGTGCCATTGATGCTTTAGACAAATTATCAAAAAAATACGCTCAACAAAACAAGAAATTAAATTTAAAATATCTCAGCGAAGACTGTCGGAAAATGTTGAAAAATGCTGAAGCGGTAATTGAAGTCAATATCCTGGAAGATCCTACGTATAAAGTAATGCCGGAAAAGTAGGAGCTTGAGAGTGGGAATGTTTAAGAGCTTAGTAGATGTAGGTAGAGTCCTGAAAGGACGATTTAAAATAGAATCGTATAAAATGCGATTAAAACAAAGTTGTTCCAGTGCTGTCGCCGGTAAGTGTTACGCTAGTTACCGTAAGATTATTATTGTTATTAGAATTTCCAGAGAATCCCCACCAGGCAACTAATCCGGAAGACGGTACATACGTTGGGGTTTGGGTATTGACGAATAATGCCATCAATACTGATGACAATAGAAAGATTTTTTCCATAAGTTATTCATTTTTAGTAGTTCGATAATAATTATAATTCTTAATGTATTTATTGTGTAAAGCAGTTTTTGTTTGTTTTTAGTTCGTAATTATCGATGTTTTATTAATAATTTATTGTCTTAAAAAGAGTGTTTTTGATTATTTTATATTTTGTCTTTTTTGAACATTTTTTGATGCTCGTAAAATTGAACAGAACTAGAGAATCTTAAAGTATCTTAAAATAAATTAGGATAACATTAAAAATTCTATCTTTGGGAGTAATTGAAACGGTAAACACATTCTGATGTACAGAAGTAATAATTATTTTAACATCTTTTTCAAGAAAAAAGCTAAATAAATTTTTAACTCAATTATTTTGAAAACAGATATAAACATCCATAAACACTCACATTTCTCTTTTGACTTGTGGCTTACTTTAATAAAATCTCACCCCGAATTTAAAGCAAAAAGAGTGGAGCTTTTTTCGTCTTTTTTTGATGTGAATAAACCCATTGATGAAGTTGCAAAAGCCGTAAAATATTACGATGACTTGTGTAATACAATCAATGAAGTAATCGGTGGAAATGTAGATACTTTTGAAATTTATTTATTGATTTTAAACTCATTAAATTTCGATATTAAACAAGTGAATCAAGAGATGCTGAATGCATTTTACCAAAAAAGCGAAGATTTGTTTTTAGAATATAAACCTGTGCTTATTTTTGATAAACTGCATGATTTTTTTGATGAAATTAAAAGCCAAGGAAAGACAATCAATATTCTAAGTAATACGGGTTTTATTAAAGGAAAAACAATGCGAAAATTTTTGGTCAACGAAAATCTAGAGCAATACATCGATTTCCACATTTATTCTGATGAGATTAAATGTTCTAAGCCCAATCCTATCGTTTTTCAGGAAGTGAAAAATCAGATTAGAAATAAGGAGCTTCAATTGGAGCAGATTTTGCATATTGGCGATAACCCGATTGCGGATTATAAAGGTGCTAAAGATTTTGGTTTTAGTGCGCACCTACTCAAATATTAAATATAATTATGAACAAGCGTTATAGTTTACATAAAATAGATTCTGCGGATAAGTTTACTTTTTCGCCGGCAGAGTACAGCTATTTCAAATATGGTGATAAAGCCTATGCAGAAAAATTTGCAAAAGAGCTTTTTGATGGGTTTATCAGCCAGCATCAAGAGATTTTAGATACCAATAAAGAAATTGTGGTTTTACCAAGCCCATATATGGCGATTCCTACGGCATCTAATTTCCTGTGTTTTTATTTTAAAAAATATCTTGATTTTTATCTTTTTCAGAAAGGAAAAAAATCGAGTGTATTGTCTAAAATCAATAGAAATCATACCTACACTACAGATTACGGGAATCTTAGTTTTGAAGACCGTAAAAATCTGATTGCGAATGATACTTATTACTTAGATAAAGATTTTTTAAGAGGAAAACTGTGCATTTTTATCGATGATATCAAAATTACAGGTAGCCATGAGTATACGGTGAATAAAATTCTTAATGAATATGCTGTAAATGCAGATTTCCTATTCATGTATTATGCCGAACTGACCAATTTTGACATCGATCCTAAAATTGAAAACTTTTTTAATTATTACACCGTAAAAGATATTCATGGCATTGTAGAGGTGATATCTAAAGGGAGTTTTCAGTTTAATACGAGAATTGTAAAATATATTTTGGGCTTAGATTCAAGTAATTTTGATTATCTTACGTCTAAAATAAAAAGACATCATCTTGATGATTTATTAGAGCTTGCAATCAGCAATAATTATCATTTAATAAAAGAATACGAAAATAATATAAACACGCTAACACAAACAGAAATCTATTATGGCAATTAACTTACAAAAAGGGCAAAGAGAAAATATAAATGCACCAAAATTTACCATCGGATTAGGATGGGATACCAATAACACATCAACAGGTGGAGCTTTCGATTTAGATGCTTCTTTATTCTTATTGAATGACAGTAAAAAACTGGTTTCTGATAACCATTTTATTTTTTACAATAACCTTGAGTCTCCAGACAAAGCGGTAATTCACTCTGGGGATAATTTAACAGGTGACGGTGATGGTGATGATGAGCAAATCAAAATCGATTTAACTAAAATTGATGCTGCGGTACAGGAAATTACGGTTGTAGTAACCATTCATGATGCAGATGCAAGAAGACAAAATTTTGGACAGGTAAGAAACTCTTTCATCAGAATTTTTAATACTGAGACCAACGAAGAGATTTTGAAGTATGAGCTAGATGAAGATTTTTCTATCGAAACTGCAGTAGAATTCGGAAGAATTTACAACAGAAACGGAGAATGGAAATTTGAAGCAGTAGGAAGCGGCCAGAGAGATGGTTTGGATAAGTTTGTATCAATGTATCAATAATTATTATGGATAATCAAAATCAGCCCATTGACCCATTGCAGTCGATTGAGCCATTAAAAACTTTCGAGCCGACTCCAATGCCGGCTCAACCCAACCAGTCAGCTCCGGCAGCACCGCCTGTTTTGATGGATAGGGATGGTAATGTGAATTTGAATCAGATTCAAGATGCAGATCGCGCAAAATACGAAATGGTTGCCAATGCAATTGATGAAACCAATCCGGGATCTATCGTTAATTTTGGTTCTGAATTACAAAAAACACTTGCCAATCAGAGTGACAGTTTCTTAGGAAATGTAAGGCGGTCAAATTCTGGTGAAGTAGGAGAGTTGATTAATAATTTATTGATCGAATTAAACTACGTTGACGTTGACGAAATCAATAATGGCGGTGTAAAAGGGTTTTTAAGCAAAATTCCTTTTATGAAAAAAATGTTGACCCAAGTTGATAATCTTTTCGCCAAATATGATAAAATTACTAGCAATATCGATCAGATTTCGCATAAAGTAAATGCCGGAATTATCACTTCAACGAAAGATAATGCCGTTTTACAGACAATTTTCGACAGTAATGTAAATTCAATTAAAGCGATTGAAGATTTGGTGATTGCCGGAAATTTAAGAATGGAAAAAGCATCTGCTGAGTTGGCGCACATGGAAGCAAATGTTCAGAATTATGCTGATTACCAAATTGCAGATAAGAGAGATTTTATCAACAGATTAGACAGAAGATTAGCAGACTTGAAAGTTGTTCGCTTGATTATGATGCAGTCTCTTCCGCAAATCAGATTGGTACAGAATAACAACGTTTCTATTGCCGAAAAAGCACAAACGATTCTTACCACAACGCTACCCGTTTGGAAAAATCAGCTTTCTTTGGCGGTGGCGATGCACAGACAACAGCAGAATATTGAGATTCAGCAGAAGGTTTCGCAAACAACAGAAGATATTTTAAAGAAAAATGCGGAACGTTTGGGTCAGAATTCAAGAAATGTAGCAAGAGCAAACGAGCAGACTATTGTTTCGGCAGAAACCTTGAAAGAAACGACAGCAATGCTAATCAATACATTGAATGAGGTAAAACAAATTCAAAAACAAGGTACTGAAAGCAGAAGAAAGCTTGATCAGGACCTTCAGACGTTGGAAAGCGAATTAAAAGCAAACATCAGAGGTTAATAAGACGGTAAAAAGGTGAATGAGGAGGTTGCAATCATAATGTCTCAAAGCAAAAGAAGATTAACAAGGCTTAAACTTCTGGCTAATTTCTTTGAAAATGTTGATATCATTGCGATTTATATCAAGACAGATATTATACATAATTTATTCAACGAAAATCAGACATTAGATTTCAATAAATTAGAACTTTTTCATCTGCAATATACCGACAGCTTAATCGAATTGTTGACCAAAATAAAAAAGAAAAAGGAAAACGATTTACTGGCTGTAATTAACGAAATTAATATCAACAACCGATATATTGCTTCTTTCGAAGAAAAAAAGAATGATAGTTTTGAAACCGACAGAAAAATCTACAGCGGAATTTTTTCTGAACATCTGAGAAATCTCTACAAAGATCTCACAGAAAATAGAGCAACACTCAACTGGAATGACGTTTTATATTTTCATAAAAAATATGCAGCCGAGTTTTACAGAACAGATTTTGATGAGAGCAAATTAAAACCTCAGTCTGTTCCGTTTTACCAGTATCAGGAGTATTGTATTGAAAAAAAATTGTTGGGGAAACTCAATATTCAGAATTTTAAAGTACGTTTTGTCTGCGGATATCGTGTTGAAAGAGATGAATATGAGTTGTTTAAGATTTTTCAGTCTGATGAGCATTTTATCTTTAATGTAGAAGAAAAGAAAATGTATTTAATTGATGATGAAGATTTAGCATCATTAAATACTGATGAAAACGAATCGAGTCAGATTTCTATCATCAATCAGCTGAAAAGAAAAAACGAAGACCTCACCGAAACGATGGAATTTAGGAAAAAAGAACTTCCACAAGATGTCGTAATGGTTTTAAAAGATTATCTCAAAAATATTGAAAGCGTTGATATTATGAGTAAAATATTTGATGTAAACGAAGAAACAAATATTCTTCGAGCAATGCTTAATTTAAACTTAAATAATTAAAAAAGTAAAAAGTAAAAAGTTTATTTTCTACTATATATTTTAAAGTATATAAATTTTCTTGGCTGAGTGAAATCTTAGATTCGACGAAGTCAAACGCCTTTGCGAACGAAAAATATGCAGATAGAATTTTAAAAAAAATCTTTGCGAACTCTGCGTTTAAATTTATTACTGTAAAGATTCAAAAAATAACTAAACAAAAAGAAAGAATGGCTATTAACTTACAAAAAGGTCAGAGAATAAACCTTACCAAAGAAAACGGAACGACGCTTTCCCAGGCTTGCGTTGGAATCAATTGGGGGGCTATCGAGAAAAAAAACTTCTTCGGTGGAACTTCAAAAGAGGCAGTAGACTTAGATGGAAGCTGTATTTTATATGATTCAAACAAAAATGCAACGGAAGTAATTTATTTCGGAAACCTAAAATCTAAAAACGGTTCTGTAAAACATAGTGGTGACGATTTAACTGGTGATGTGAATGGAGATGATGGCTTAGATAATGAAGTAATCACAGTAGATTTTTCTAATTTAGATCCTGCTGTTGAGCATGTAGCAATGGTTTTACACAGCTACAGAGGTCAGGATTTCGGAACGATTCCTTTTGCATCAATCAGAATTTATGAAGGAACTCCAACTAACGTAAAAGAAGTTTTTGCTAAATATGATATTGCCAATGATAAATCTTTCAGCGGACATGTATCTATGGTAATGGGAGTTTTCTACAAGAGAAACGGTGAATGGAAATTCAATGCAATCGGAGATGCTACTTCAGATAAAAAACTGGAGCAGACCGTAAAGACTGTTCAAGAGAAATATTTGTAAAAATTATAAAATAATGTCTGGAATAGTATTATTTTAGACGACAATCATTAGCAATAGCTGTATATTTACGGCTATTGCTTTTATCATATAATAAACAATTTTAAAGTGGAAAAATACAATATTTTAGAACTGCACCCTGGTTTGGTGTGGGGGTTTGCGATAACGGTCGTTATCATGTTGCTTCTCGATTTGGGAGTATTTAATAAAAAAAGTCATGAGGTTTCGTCAAAAGAAGCTACAATCTGGTCTATAGTATGGATCTCGCTATCTATGGTGTTTTCCGGAGTTGTGTACTGGGTTTTCAATACAGATGGTACGCCAGAAAGTCACGCCATAGCAGTAGAGAAATTTACACAGTATCAGGCAGCATACTGGATTGAGAAAGCACTTTCCGTAGATAACCTCTTCGTATTTATATTGGTTTTTGGTTTCTTTAAAGTTCCAAAATTCTTACATCACAAAGTTTTATTCTGGGGAATTATTGGAGCACTGATTTTCAGAGCTATCTTTATTTTTGCAGGAGTTGAATTGATTGATTTAACGTATTTACCTGAGATGGATATTTTAGGACATCTAGTAAGAATCAATGTAGTGATGACACTTTTTGGTTTATTCCTTATTTATGCAGGAATCAAATCTTGGGGTGACGGCGGAGACGATGAAGATGAAGATTACAGCGATACTGCAGGTGCAAAATTGATTAAGAGCTTCTGGAAAGTTTCAGATAACTATGATGGTGACAAGTTTTTTACCGTTCAAAACGGAATCAAAATGGCAACACCTCTTTTGGTAGTTGTAGCGGTAATTGAGTTTACAGATGTACTTTTTGCAGTAGATTCTATCCCTGCTATTTTTGCAATTTCAAAAGATCCCTTCATTCTTTATACCTCAAATATTTTTGCAATTTTAGGATTAAGATCTTTATATTTCTTGTTGGCAAACTTCATTCACATGTTCAGCAAGTTACCATATGGTCTAGCATTTATTTTAGCATTTATCGGTGTTAAGATGTTAATTGCACCTTGGTATCATATCTCATCTCCTGTTTCTTTAGGGATTGTAGGTGGTGTTTTACTACTTTCGGTACTTATCTCAGTCATTTTTCCAGATAAGAAAGATGATGAAGTAAAAGGATAGTTAAAATAAAATGAATACACATAAGGCTTTACAAATCGTAAAGCCTTTTTTATTTCCTATATTTAACCATTAACCATTAACCATTAACCATTAACTTTATTTATATTTCAACAGCTTATTAATCTTCTTTCTTGTCTGTAACGAAACTTTATAGGCTTCATCTCTGAGTTTCTGAATTTTTCCGACTGGCTGAAAGATTTCAGCACTATCAAAAGGGTTGAAAGAGAGAAGCTCATTCTCGCAACTTTTAGGATTGAGTAGTGAGTTTTTTTCAATTTTAATTTCTCCGATTTTGATGAAAGGTGAGTTTTTCCATTCTACATTCAGCTTATTGATAGGTTGGTCTTTTAGGTTATAGCAAAACTGAATATAAACATCTGCTGCAAAGTCGCGAGTTCTGAAAAAAACTTCAACGGCATCTTTTACAGATTGCTTTTTGCCAAAATTTTTATCCACGTTTTTAGGACTTACTTTTATCTTAATCATTTTATCATCAAATCGATATGCTCCCACAGAATGAAAATCAAAAGAAAGGATGAAATTATTTTTGTTTAAAAGAAGTTTCCAGACATTTTTCAAAAATGATGGGTTTAAAGTGAAAGGAATAACCTTGTAAATCTGCTTTACAACTGAAAATAAATGGGTCCATTTTTTAATAAAAAACCGGTTGAGCGAAGTAAAAAGCTTCAAAAACACAGAAACAGAATTCACAGGAAACAAGGGGAAATTGACTAACGGATAATTAGAAATCGTTTTTCCCGAATCATCTTTTATTTTAATAGAAAAACCGTAAGCAGGAATCTCTTTTTTACTTTTATTGATTTTCAGATGTGCATTAGATAATCTTGCGGTAATCTCATACTGCTCGCTGTCAAAAACAGATTTTAAGTCTTGCGGAATATCTTTGTTGATGATAAATACTCCTTTCAGAATAGCATAGGTTTTTGCATGGGCGTTTCTTGTAGCATAATTCACGTCACTTATCGTAGACGAATATTCCACAAAATCTACAATGCTCTTTTTGGTTTCTTCCAAGAGTTGTTTTTCCTCATAGCTGAGTTTTTCAAAGTTCTTATTATATCGTAACGGTTTTGGCATATAGTTTTTAAAATTCAATGATAACGCCAAGTTTTTATTTTTACGTTACGAGAATGTTAAACATTTTTTAACGTTTTTATTGATGTAATTTGAAGCGATATCAAATGTTGGATGTTTGATGCTGGAAGCTGGGTGTTTTGATTTATTTCCAACTTCATTCAAGTCAAAAATCGACTTCTGGCTTCCATCATCCCGCTTCCAACTATTAATCCTTATCTTTGTAAAAAAAATATGGGAGTAGCAGATTTGTTATTTAAGAAAAAAAAGGAATTGGCAGAAAAAAACCTGAAAGACGGTCAGGAATATATGTTTGAATACGGTAAAAGAGAAAGCGTAGTACAATTACCAAGCGGATTACAGTATGAAATCATGACTGAAGGAGATGGTCCTAAACCTGGCCCAAAATCAATGGTAAAGTGTCATTACCACGGAACAACAATTGCCGGAAAAGTTTTCGACAGCTCGGTAAAGAGAGGAACACCAGCTTCATTTCCGTTAAATAAAGTAATCAAAGGATGGACAGAAGCGCTTCAGTTAATGCCTGTAGGAAGTAAGTGGAGATTGATTATTCCTCCGCATTTAGCGTATGGAGACCAGCAGATTAGCAAAGAAATCGGTCCTAATTCTACACTGGTATTTCAAGTGGAGTTATTAGGGATTAAATAATCTGACCATTAAAAATAAATTAAAATTCATCTGTTTACAGGTGGATTTTTTTATTTGTGCTATCTTAGTATTAAGATTCATATTTGTTTTAAATGAATTTTAATGAAAAAACTATACTCAATTTTTGCCGCTTTTATTGTGTTGACATCCTGTGTTTCAAAGAAAAACCAGGCCATTAAACAGAATATTCTTACTTTGAAAGACAGCTATTGCAAAGCTCCTTTCAAGTATAATTATGAAAATAAAGTACCCTCTTATAATTCTGACTCTATTATTTCAGCCAATCAACAACTGAAAGGTATTTTTTCTGACCAGAGTATTTTGGTTTTAAATGCTTTGGATAATTTGGATGAAGTGAACGAAATTGTAAAACTAAAAAAAGATTCATCATTACATTCTCAGGTAAAAGTTTTACAGCTGAAGATGAAAATCAACAGTAAAATTACCATTGCACTGACCGAATTAGATGCTGTTGCCGCCGAATTTGACTGTGAAGGAGAGCGTGTTGCACAAATTGGAAACTATGTAGATAACCTAAACGATTCGAGAAATAATAAACTTATTTTATACTCAATTGCAGCTGGAGCAGTAACCTCAATTGCTGGCGGGATTGTAAGTGATAACGGATGGAGCAATGCGATTGATATTTCCGGAGGTACTTTGGGAGCTGCTTTTGGTTTGGCAACATTAAATCCTAAAGGTAAAAAAGTAGAATTTATACATCAAAGAAACTTATTGAGAGATATTTGGAACGAGAAGTTAGAATCTCCTAATTTTCCACCTTTTATCTGGTATATGTATACTGAAAAAAGGTTTTCAAATAAAGAAAAGCACTCTATTATTTCAAATATGAAAGAAAGGTGGCTGCACTATCAGTTTGATGATGACGAGAATGCAGCAAATCAATCTGTGATTTTTAAAGATGGAGGTTTTTACCGTGCTGGTGACCTTCACAATCGTGCGGCGATGCTTAATCAGATGCAATCGGCAACCCGTACGATTAATCAGACTATTAATTATCTGCTTTTAGATTTGGATAAATTGATTTTGTAAAGCAGTGTAAAAGTTTGAATCTGTAAATTTGCCGTAATCTAGTCGCAAAATAATGTCTGAATTAAAAAAAATCCGCGAGACAAAAAATCTAACTCAGGAAGAATTAGCTGAAAAATCGGGAATTTCAGTAAGAACAATTCAGAGAATTGAAGCTGGAACAATTCCTAAAGGTTATACGTTGAAAACTTTGGCCAAAAGCCTTGAAGTTCCTGAAAAGGATTTATTAATTTCAGAAATGATAAAAGAAGAAATTACAGTTGATGAAGTAGTTTTGGTGACAGAAAAAGAAAACGATTCTCCTTTTAATTTTAGTTTAATTAAGATAATTAATCTTTCTTCACTTCCTTTAGCATGGCTTCCGATTGCTAATTTTCTACCACCATTATTGATTATGCTTTTCACAAAAGAAAAGTCTTATATTGTAAAACAGATTATTTCTCTTCAAATATTTGTAGCCATTATTTCCCCGATTATTTTTATGATTATTGTGCTCTTAAAATTAGGCCGGGAATCTGTTATGGTAACGATGATTTTTTTAATTCTAGCAAATGTTTACATTATTCTGAGAAATGCTTACGAAATTGATAAGAGAAGAAGTCTTCGTTACAGGTTGAATTTCAATATTATATAAATTCACAGATGATTGTCGGGTTTTTGTCGGGTTCTTTTTTTGATTTAAATACAGTTTATTCTGAATCTTTGTCAAAAATTAATCAATGCCTAAAAAACCTAATATCAGCATTTTTATTCTCTTCTTTTTCTTCGGGAATTTCAATGCACAAATCGATAAAAATTCACCATTATTTGTAGAATTAAAGAAACAAGATAGTCTTTTTTTTGAACGGGGTTTTAATAATTGTGACCTCGCATATCTTGAAAAATCGGTAGATGAGAATCTAAAATTCTATCACGATAATGGCGGGTTTCAGGACAAGAAATTATTCATGGAAAGAACAAAACAGAATATCTGTTCAAACCTAGCTCAAAAACCAATTCGAAAAGTTATTGAAAGTAGTCTGGAAGTTTTTCCATTATACAATAACGGCGAATTATACGGTGCGATACAGTCTGGAGAACACCAGTTTTTTATTCGTGAAAAAAATAAAGAAGATATTTTAGGCGGGCAAGCGAAATTTACAACAGTCTGGACAAAAAAAGACGGTAATTGGATTATGAGTGATATTTTAAGTTATGATCACGGAGATTCAAGGCAATCAAAACTTACCGATAATTTGGAACAATTGCTAAAGAGTAATAACATTCCAACTTTAGGTTTAGGAATTATTGAAGATGGAAAATTGACAGAAATAAAAGTTTATGGAAAATTAAATGATAAAACTTCTGCTTCTTACAATAGCCTTTTTAATGTTGCTTCTTTAACCAAACCAATCACTGCAATAACAGTTTTACGCTTGGTAAGTCTTGGAAAATGGAATCTAGATGAGCCGCTTGATAAATATTTTATCGATTCTGATATTGCTAAAGACCCAAGATATAAAAAATTGACCACAAGATTAATTTTAAGCCATCAAACAGGTTTTCCGAATTGGAGATGGATGAATAATGATAAAAAACTTCGTTTCGAATTTGATCCCGGAACAAAATATCAATATTCCGGTGAAGGTTTTGAGTATCTGAGAAAAGCCCTTGAAAATAAATTTCATAAAAGTCTTGAAGAATTGGCAAAAGAACTTGTTTTTCAGCCTTTAGATATGAAAGATACAAGTTATATCTGGAATGAAAAGACGTGTTCTGAGAGAATGATACTTGGTTACAATAACTCCGGAAAGCCGTATGAAATTGTAAAAAATAAAACTCCAAATGCAGCCGATGATTTAGTAACCTCTGTAGAAGATTATGGGAAATTTTTAGTTGGTGTTTTGAATAATGATTTGTTGTCATCAAAGATTGCCGAAGAAATGAAAACTAAACAGATTGAAACCAAAAAAAATAAATTTTTCGGTTTAGGATTTGAAATTTATGATCTTGGAAATAACGAAATTGCCTTATCTCATGGAGGATCTGATAAAGGAGTAAATACTATTGTTTTTCTTTTACCAAAAACAAAAAAAGGATTGATCATTTTTACAAATGCTGAAAATGGATATAAAATTTATGAACCTCTTGTTAACCATTACTTGGGAAATGTAGGAAAGAAGATTATTTCAATTGAGACAAAATAATTGTAATAAAATTTAATTGTAATTAATTTTATTACAATTAAATTTTTTATATCTTTGCAGAGTAATTATGAACAATACAAGATTTGCTACGGCAATACATATTATGACATTATTGTCGAAATTTCCTCAAGAGTGGATGACTTCTGATTGGCTTGCAGGTAGTATTAATGTAAATCCTGTTATTGTTCGTAAAGAAATCGGTGTCTTAAAGGAAGCCGGGCTGATTATGAGCCGAAAAGGTAAAGTAGGAGGAAGTCAGTTGGCAAAAAACGCTTCTGAAATCAGTATTTCTGAAATTTATGCAGCAGTAAAAAATTCGGATGTTTTAGGTAAGAAAAATCAGAATCCTAATCCTGCTTGTCCTGTTGGAAAAGATATTAATGCTCAGTTAGGACAACTTTTTATAGAGACAGACTTATTGGTTAGCAAGTTTTTAGGAGATAAGTCTTTGAAAGAATTTACCGAACAATTCGGTTAAAATTTTTTTGACTTAAAATGTAACAATATTTATTACAATTAATTTAAATAAAAATATTATGAAAAAAGTAGCAGTAATCGGTGCAACAGGTTTTGTGGGAACACAAGTAGTGAAAGAACTTGCAAAAAGAGGTTTTGAAGTAGAGGCAATCGTTAGAGATGTAACGAAAGTAAATGAAACTGACAATGTAAAAGCAAAAAGCGTTGATGTAAACAATGTAGATGATTTAGCAGAAGCTCTAAAAGGAAATGATGCCGTAATTAATACTTTCAATGCTGGTTGGACGAACCCTAATCTTTACAATGATTTCTTAAATGGGTCAATCAATATCGAAAAAGCAGTTGAAAAGTCAGGGGTGAAAAGATTTATTACTGTTGGAGGCGCAGGTAGTTTATTTATTGATGGAAATCAATTGGTTGACGGACCCGATTTTCCGGCAGATATTAAACCAGGAGCTACGGCTGCAAGAGATTATCTGAATAAAATTAAAGAAAATACAACCTTAGACTGGACTTTCTTCAGCCCAGCAATTGAAATGCACCCTGGAACAGCAGGTATCAGAACCGGAAAATACAGAACTGCCCTTGAAAATCCTGTATTCAATGAAGAAGGAAGAAGTGTACTTTCTGTAGAAGATGTTGCTGTTGTTTTGGTAGATGAATTAGAGCAGAATAATCACATCCGTGAAAGATTTACTGCAGCTTATTAATTCTTTAGAGAGTCCCAAAGGGACGACTTAACAAAGCATCGGATAAAATCCGATGTCAACCAACCCAACAAATCAAAAAAAATCGGCAACACATTTCGTGTTGCCGATTTTTATATATAAATTAATTATTTTAAAGACTCATAAATAACTTCGGGTTTACCGGAGCATTGTTTTTGTGTACTTCATAATGTAAATGTGGCCCCGTAGAACGCCCGGAATTTCCTGATTTTGCAATTACTTGCCCAACCTTTACTTTTTCGTTATTTTTTGCAACCAATTGTGAAAGGTGACCATAAAGGGTAGCCAGTCCATTTCCGTGAGAGACGATGACGCAGTTTCCGTAACCGCCTTTCTGTCCTGAGAAAATTACAGTTCCGGCTGCAGTGGCTACAACATCAGAGCCAAAAGCAACTGCAATATCTAAACCTTTGTGAAACTGCATTTGGTCTGCTTCAGCAGGAGCATTGTTCTTTTCATTGGGAGCTTTGGAAGCTGCAACATTTTTAGCACTAGAATTTAATGGAGCAGAAGAGGGTGTACTTGCCGTTTTGGGAGTCACCATTACTTTTATTTCTCTCTTATTTCCGTAGCTGTCTGTTACTTCTATAATTTTTTCCACGGGTTCAGCTTTTACTTCAGGTTTTGAAGTGGCTGCGACCGCGGTAGGAGTAGCTGCAATTGGTTTTACAGATGCGTAAACGGTTTTAAAAGGAATTGGGTTTTTTCTGATTCCGAAGTTGGATGAAATATAGCCTTCAGTAGGCATTCCCAGAGGTACCTGCATTAGTTTTTTCTGCAAGTCCATTAGATATTGGCTGTATCTGTTTGATTGTTTTGCCA
Source organism: Chryseobacterium turcicum (assembly GCF_021010565.1). NCBI lineage: Bacteria > Pseudomonadati > Bacteroidota > Flavobacteriia > Flavobacteriales > Weeksellaceae > Chryseobacterium > Chryseobacterium turcicum. The sequence goes on along the minus strand of NZ_JAJNAY010000002.1, from coordinate 431,318 downwards.
GGTAAATAGAGTTTGAAATACTATCATTATCAAGAACCATCAATTTTTCGTTCTTAATATCTTTTGATTTTAGAAAAGAATTCAATTGAGATACCGTTTGGTCTACTAAACCTAGGTCTGTTTTCATTTTCAGATAATCAACACTGTCTTTTTCTGTATTTATTTTCACCAAATTTACCTCATAGTTTTTGTCATCTTTCTCCGAAAACAATTTGGCAATGAAAATACTTTGTGCAAAAACTACAAGTGAAAGTCCTCCAATGAGAACGGTTACTTTCTTTTTGCTGCCTAAAAATTTCTTCATTTTTCTTTCTCTTAGAATTTAAAAAAGGTTTTAAGGATGCAAATTTAGGTAAAAATAAACTTTCAGCATTATTCTTAACAAAAATTTATAAATTCTTGTAATAAACGTATTTTTAGATATTTAATTGTGTGAGAATGTTAAAGTTTTCAAAAATGATTTATATTATGTGAGATAAAGTTTTGATATCTTTCGGTTTTAATATATTTACAGTTCACATTTCAATTATGGCAAAAAAGAAAACCAACTCAGATTCTTCTACTTCTAAAAAGACTAAAAACGACGTTACAGTTGGCGTTGTAGGGAGCGGAAGTTTTGCAACTGCAATTGTAAAAATGCTTGTTGAAAATTGCAAAACAGTGCATTGGTGTGTAAGAAATGAGTTTGTAAAAGGAGCAATTGAACTGCGCGGTCACAACCCTACTTATCTTACTGCAGTTAATTTTAATCTTAAAAATTTAAAACTAACGACTGATGTCAATGAGCTGGTTACAGCTTGTGATGTTATTGTTTTGGCGACTCCATCTATTTATCTTTCAGATACTTTAGATAAAATGACATGCGAGTATAAAGATAAAATTTTTGTTTCGGCAATTAAAGGGATTATTCCGAAAGTGAATGATGTCGTTGCACATTACCTGAAAGAAGAATTTCAGATAGGATTTAGAAATCAGGCAGTTATTGCAGGACCTTGTCATGCTGAAGAGGTTGCAATGGAAAGACTTTCTTATCTTACAGTAGCCACTGTGGAAGACGAAGTTTCTGAAAAATTAGTTAATATTTTCAATTCAGATTTTATTAAAGTAAATTCAAGTAAAGATATTTTAGGAAACGAATACAGTGCGATTCTTAAAAATATTTTCGCCATCGGAGCAGGTATTGCAAGCGGTTTGGGGTATGGAGATAACTTTACGGCTGTTTTTGTTTCAAATGCAATTAGAGAGATGGAAACTTTCCTCGAAGCAATTTATGAAGCTCCGAGAGATGTTAACGAAAGTGCTTATTTGGGAGATTTACTGGTTACGGCTTATTCATTATTCTCAAGAAACAGAAACTTAGGAAACCTTATCGGAAAAGGATATACCGTAAAATCTGCAATTCAATCGATGAATATGGTTGCTGAAGGATATTATGCTGCAGATTCTATTTACAAAACAGGAAAGCAGAAAAAATTAGAATTACCAATTATTGATACCATTTATGGAATCTTGTATGAAGGTAAAAATGCTGAAAAGCAGTTTAAAAAACTAACGACAAAACTGAATTAAAAATAAATTCAGTAAAAAATATCTTAAACATCAATGATTTTTCATTGGTGTTTTTTTTGTTAAATATATCACCTCTATTATTTAAAATTGATAATTTCCATCGTCTTCACTGGGCTGGTAATAATTTTGTTTTCGGCACTGAATTAAATACTTAAATCTTATTTTAATCTAAAACTTTTCCCGAAATTCGTATTAAAATTCACACAATGCCACACGCAATTACCAATAGAACGCCCAAGCCAAAATATGATATTGTGCTTATAGGAGGCGGAATTATGAGTGTAACACTAGCCACTTTACTTCACGAATTTGACCCTAATTTGGATATCGCAATTTTTGAAAGATTAGGAAGATTTGCCAAAGAAAGTACCGCTGCATGGAACAATGCAGGAACAGGGCATTCTGCATTTTGTGAACTCAATTATACACCCGAAAAAGAAGACGGAAGTATAGATATTTCTAAAGCTGAAAAAATCGCAGAACAGTTTGAGATTTCAAAACAGTTTTGGTCTTATTTGGTTGATAAAAATTATATTCATAATCCTCAGGAATTTATCAATTCTTGTGCGCATATGAGCTTGGTTTTTGGTGAAAAAGATGCAGAATATCTTCAGAAAAGACATCAGGCATTAACAAATTCGCCTCTGTTTTCCGAAATGGAGTTTTCTAACAATCATGATACTTTAAGAGAATGGCTGCCTTTGGTAATGAGCAAAAGAAATCAGTCTGAAGTTTTGGCAGCCACAAAAATGGAACTCGGAACCGATGTGAATTTTGGTACCCTTACCCGAAAAATGGGACGCCATCTTGTAGAAGATTCTCATGTGGAAGTTTTCTTGTATCATGAAGTAAAAGACATCTCTCCCAGAGAAGACGGTACATGGGAAATGAAAGTAAAAGACCGTATCAATAACCATAAACAGGAAGTTATTGCAGATTTTGTTTTTATAGGAGCAGGAGGCTACGCATTGCCGTTGCTCGACAGCTCAGATATTAAAGAAAGTGAAGGATATGGTGGTTTTCCCGTTTCCGGACAATGGTTAGTTACCCATAATCAGGAATTGGTAGCACAGCATCAGGCAAAAGTGTATACCCAAGCAACCGTGGATGCACCGCCGATGTCTGTTCCACATTTAGATTTAAGAATTATCGATGGTGAAAAAGCTTTGCTTTTCGGTCCTTTTGCTGGTTTCTCTACTAAATTTTTGAAAGAAGGCAGTTATCTGGATTTACCGGAAAGTGTCAATACCAAAAATCTTCGCTCATTATTCGGAGCTTGGTGGCATAATATTCCTCTGACTAAATATCTGGTTCAGCAAGTAGCAATGACAAAAGCTCAGAGAATGCAGCATTTGAGAGAGTTTGTGAAAGATGCAAAAGAAGAAGACTGGGAACTAAAAGTTGCAGGACAACGCGTACAAATTATTAAAAAAGACGATAAGTTAGGAGGTAAATTAGAATTTGGAACCGAGGTTGTCGTGAATGATAAAGGAACAATTGCTTCTCTTTTAGGAGCTTCTCCGGGAGCATCTACTGCAGTTTTTGCCATGTTGAATGTGTTAGAAAAATGTTTTCCTGAAAAATTCAATGGAGAATGGAAAGATAAATTGCTGGAAATGATTCCTTCATATGGACAAAAATTATCCGAAAATCCTGAATTGGCAAATAAAACCCGAGCCTATAGCAAAGAAAAATTAGAACTCAAACATTAAATATAAGTGATAAGTAATAGGTAATAAGTAATTTTGCAGTTTCACATTACTCATTACCTATTACTCATAAAAAAGATGGAAGTTATTTCAAAACCGATAATTGCAAAAGAAATTCTTGAATCTCTTCAAACAAAAATTGAAGAAGAAAAGCAGGTAATTGTACATTGCTGTTTTCCGGCATCACCATTTTTAGGGAATTTAATCAGAATTTGGAATACAACTCATCTTATCGATAATACTTCGAGCCACAAAAGTAAATTGATTCACGCAGAAAATATCACCATTTATCCCAATTGGACGGTAGTTCCATTTATGAAAGATTTTTGGTTTACGTTGGTTTTCTCAGGGTTACCAAAAGATTGTAAAAGCTTTGATTTTAAAGAAGAAATTCCGGAAGAAGGTGGTTTTTTTGTGAAGTCAATTAAAAGAAATTCATCGGATATTTACCGTATCAAAATTTCTGACTAGATTTAAATTAAACCTAAAATGAAGAAAATAATTCTTATTCTTTTTGTTGTTCTCCCTTTTTTTATGTTTTCGCAGAAAAAGAAGCTTTCAGATGTTAAGAAATCTGAAGCGAAAACTATTGTTGATAAAAATTCAAATTCTGTAAAGCTTGAAATTGAGAAATTTCAAAAAGATTTGAACAAAGAATATCTAGACAAAAAAGAAACACCTTTGCGAGGAGATAATTATACAAATTTTAAACAACATCCTTTCTTTCCTATTGATTTAAAATATCGAGTTACCGCTGATTTTGTTAAAAATGAAAACCCTAAACCTTTTGATTTACCAACTTCTTCAGGAAAATCAAAATTGTATCAGGAATATGGAAAAGCTACTTTTTTACTCGACGGAAAATCTTATACTTTAACGATTTATCAAAGTTTAGATTTAATGAAAATGGAAAAATATAAAGACCATCTTTTCTTGCCTTTCAGAGATGAAACCAATCAAAAAGAGACTTACGGTGGTGGAAAGTATATGGATTTGAAAATTCCGAAAGGAAATACGATTGTGTTAGATTTTAATCAATCTTATCAGCCTTTCTGCGCTTACAATGCTTATGATTACAATTGCCCGATTGTTCCCGAAGAAAATAAACTTCCTGTTGAAATAAAAGCAGGAGTCATGTATGACGATATTTATCATCATTAAACTATGGTTAATTTACAGTTTTTTAAAACAAAAGATTTATCTGAATTAAATTATGAGCTTGATAAAATTCAGGCGCAGTTTTCATCTTTACCAAACCAAGCATTAAAGAGAATTGAAATAAGAAACCAAAATGACGATTTTTTTGCTTATCCGATTACTATTTTTTTTGATGAAAAAGCGGCCGGATTTTGTGTGTTAGATTTTGGAAATGATAAATTTGAATTAACTGATAATCAAGACTCTGTTTTGCTTCGTTCATTATCTGTAAATCCTGAATTTCAGGGAAAAGGGATTGGTAAATCTGTGATGATTATATTGGATGATTTTATTAAAGAACATTTTAAAGATTGTAATGAAATTGTCTTATCCGTCAATGAAAGGAATGATTTTGCATTTCAGATTTATGCAAAAAGGGGATATGTTTATGACGGTAAAAAGATAGCTGGAAGAAGCGGACCACAATTTGTAATGTCTAAAACTTTAGAATAAATTAAAAGTATAATTTGAGTTTGGCGTGATACTTTCAATTGGTTTAAAACATCATTAAAATCAAAATATGGAAGTTTCATTAAGAAATCAGGTTGCCATAATCACTGGCGCATCAAGCGGAATCGGAACCGGAATTGCAAAATCTATCGCTTCAGCTGGAGCAAAAGTCATCATCAACCATTCATCTGAAAAATCTAAAGATGAAGCTCAAAAAGTTTTAGAAGAAATCAAAAAAAATGGCGGCGACGGAATGGTTTATCAATGCGATGTTTCTAAAGAAACTGAAGTTGTTAAAATGTTTGCAGATGTTGTTTCAGAATATGGAACGGTTGATATTTTAATTAATAATGCCGGAATTCAGAAAGATGCCAAATTTATAGACATGACTGTTGAAGAGTGGGATACGTTGATGGGAGTTAATCTTCGCGGTCAGTTTTTGTGTTCCAGAGAAGCTATCAAAGAATTTCTTCGCCGTGGAATTGATACAACACGTTCTGTTGCCTGTGGCAAAATCATTCATATCAGTTCGGTACACGAAATTATTCCTTGGGCAGGGCATGCAAATTATGCGGCAAGTAAAGGTGCGATAAAAATGCTGATGCAGACTTTAGCTCAGGAGTATGGCGCAGATAAAATTAGGGTTAATTCTATTTGTCCGGGTGCAATTCAGACACCAATCAATAAAGAAGCATGGGAAACTCCGGAAGCAATGAATGATTTAATGAAATTAATTCCATATAACAGAATTGGCCAACCTGAAGATGTTGGAAATTTAGCAGTTTTTTTAGCAAGCGACTTAACCGATTATATTTCGGGAACGAGTATTTTCATTGACGGCGGTATGACAAGTCTGGAAAGTTTTTCAAACGGTGGCTGATTTATTCAAAAATCTGCTGAATAACCTCGAGCGAATTGGGTGTTTTAAAATCAGTAATGTGATAATGATAATACACTAACAAACTATCCAGAAAGGATTTTCTCATAACCTGCGGAATTTTTATTTCGTAAGGATTTTGTGAGGATAAAATTAATTTCCACAACAAAGAATTTTCACTGTCGAATAAATGATGGCTTCCTTCATTTGAAAAAGTACCAGTTTCTGCATTAAGATAATTTCCTTCTGTTAAAAGTGGAGCAACACCCTGGATTTTTAAAATTTTAACCAAAAAAATAAGATGAGACCGGTAATTTTGCTGACCAAGCTCAAAGATAAACTCATCAATGATCTGAAAGAGATTCGGATTTTTATTTTCGTTTCTTAAAATTTGATTCAAAAAATCAGCAATGAAAAATATAACTGTATTGGCTTTAATGTCTGTATAAACATCATTTGCTTCTACAATTTCTAATTTTGAAACCGTTTGAATTCCACTGCTTTTTCCTGAATTGACTAAAAAATGAAGCTTGTTTAAAGGGATTAAAAAAGCTTTTTTCTTATTCTTTTTACTGTAAATTCCTTTGAGGAAATAAGTTTGAAAACCATCTTCTTCGGTAAAACAATGGAGAACAGCATCGTTTTCTCCATATTTTATATAGGAAAGTAAAAATCCGTTTTGTGAAATCATTAATTGACTACCGCTATTTTTGCTGTAGCTTTATCTGAACCGTCTTCGTTGGTCATCAATACAAAATAAATCCCGGAAGCCACTCTTTTACCTTTTTGGTTGTTAAGATTCCATTCATAATATCCTGTTCTTGCAATCGCAGAGTGTACAAGATTTCCTGCAGCATCTACAATTCTGATATTTGTTTTTTCAGCTAATCCTTTAATAGTTACATTTCCTTTAAACTGTGAATATACAACCGGATTAGGATACACCAAAACATTACCAAAGTTTGAGGTAACGTCTGCAACATCGCCTTGGTAAGTAACAATTCCGTCAAAAGTTACAAAATAAACCTTACCAGTCTTTTTATCAACTTTAATGTCAGTAATGGTATTCGTAGGAAGTGGCGAGTTATCTTTTGTAAAATGTTTAATCGTTTGTTCACCTGATGCAGATAGATAATAAACACCTCCATCTTCTACAGATACCCATTTTTGATTTCCACCATCTACTTCAATATGTAGAATTGTAGCATCTCTGAAAAGTTCTTCAGCCAATCCGCCCTGTTCAATTACAATAGGTTCTAGTGTAGGGTCGTTTTTTATTTCGGCAGCTGCATTAGGCAAAATTCTTAATCCTCCTTCAGTTCCTATCCAGGCATCTCCAGATTTATCCATTGCAAAAGAAATTGTATTTGCTGGAAGGTCATTTGTCTGATCTAAATAGTATTGTGTATCATCGGTAAAAGTTGCCGTTTTTTTTGTGTCGTACACTAAAAAGTTGGCAGTTCTTGGAATAGGAATCCAAAGTAAATCACTGTTGAATACAGGAAATTGTATCCCTGCACTAGTGCTTAAATCTTTTACTAAAAAATCATCGGTTGCTCTGTCGTAAAAAGCTAAAGCTGAGATAGGACCAGAATAAGCTAATGTACCAAATATATTGTTTTGATCATCGGATGTAAAACCAACAGGACGTCTTATGGATCCTGTGCCTGAACCCATTGTATAACGTTTTACAAAGTCAAAATCTTTAGAAGATGAATTGTATTTCATCTTGTAAACACCATAATTTGAACTAAAAACATAATTTGTAAAGAATACATCTCCAGGATTTGCAGGATCTGAAAAAGCATCTATAACATTGAAAGTATTTGTACTTCCTGTAAAGTATGATGAATAAATCCACTCAGTACCTGTGAAATAATAAAAACCAGGATTTCTAGGGTTATTTTGTGGCTCATTATATCCATTTGCTCTAATTCCTGTAGAAACTAAAAGCTGATTATCATTAAATAATCTAATCTTATAAGCATAGTTAAAATAAGGCCCATCTGGTTTGTAGGCTATATTATCATCGGTTTTAACTCCAGAAAGTCTAGTCCCGCCATATACTTTAGAGCCAATTGTTGTCGCCGTATTACAGCTTTCTCCTACACTTGTGCTACCTCCAAAATTTCCATTGGTGTTGTAGGTGTAAATTCTGCTGCCGTCTGTAATGATGATATTGTTTGAATTTACAACCACATCATTGATGCCTCCAAAGAGTTGAGCGATAGGAGTTGATGTTCCGTTATTGTAAATATACGTTGTAGTTGCTGATGAAAATGCTAAAACTGATTCCGAATCAATATTGGTGAAGTTTCCGGGCATTTCTGTTACCCAAGTTGTAAACACAGGAAAAGTAGTATTCATTTCATGGGTTTTCAATCCTGTATTGGTTGCAGCAAAAACTTTATTTCCTAAAATAGTAGCTTCATTACTGGCTTGAAAAACACCTCCGTTAATAAAGAATACAGAATCGGCAAATTCTTTCTTTTTTAAATCAAAAATAGAAACTCCATAGCCTACAGAAACGACTGCTTTGTCTCCGGTAATAGAAATGTGATTGATTTTTTTGCTTCCATTATAGCCAGTAGCAATAGGGATATCTACCACATACGTTACACCTTGAGGAGTAATAATATCTAAAGCTCCGTTTTGGTAACCTACCAAACCAATCTTAGTTTGTGGGTTGTAATCAAAAGCAGAAATTTTTACATCATGAAGACCATTGGCTTTTGACAGTTTGGTAATTTCTCCTGAAGAAATCGTATAATAAAAAATCCCGTTTTCTGTGGCGGCAACGATTTTTCCGTTATCTTCTTTCATCGCCAAAACATTGTTGTAAGAAAACAAGTCTGCCCATTTTTTTGAAGAAATACTCTGCGCATTTACAAGCTGCAACGATGCGAAAATACCAAAAGAAAGTAATGAGATTTTTTTCATATGTAGATATCTAACATTTTTTAAAGGTCATATGCAATCGCCTTATCTTTATTATGATTTGGATCTCCAAATCATGGCGATTTCATATTATACTATTATACTGCTGTCGATTGCCTGGTTGTTCCAAGAAATCTGTTTTATATTTTTATTTGAATCAAAAAAGAAATCTATTCTGCCTAAAAGAAGGCCGGCCCAACCTACTTGGTTTACCAAAACGTTTTTCCCCTGTCTGTTTTTAAAAGTCTGAGGTTCTGGTAAAAAAGTATGCGTGTGACCTCCCAAAATTAAGTCAATATTTTCTGTTTTTGAAGCTAAAATTTTATCACTTATTTTTTCGGGCTCGTCTTTGTAGTCATATCCGATGTGAGAAAGGCAAATAACGAGGTCACATTTTTTCTCATTTTTCAGAAAATTAGAATAATGTTGAGCCACATCAATAGGGGCAGACCATACCGTTTCTCCGTATTGTTTCTTGCCTACTAAACCTTCAAGCTGAATACCTACACCGAAAATCCCTACTTTGATGCCGTTTTTGTTGAATATTTTATACTGCGAAGTTTTTCCGTCGAGAATGGTATTTTTAAAATCATAATTCGAACAGATAAAAGGAAACTCTGCATTAGGCAAAACTTTTAAAAATCCATCCAGACCATTGTCAAAATCATGATTTCCCATTGTTGATGCGTCATATTTCATCATCGACATCAGTTTAAATTCCAATTCACCTCCGAAAAAGTTGAAATAGGGTGTTCCCTGAAAAATATCTCCTGAATCAAGCAACAAAAGATTGCTTTCCTCACTTCTTATTTTTTGTATTAAACTTGCTCTTCTTGCAAAACCTCCCTGATTAGGATTTTTGGTATAGCTTTCGTCAAAAGGTTCTATTCTGCTGTGTTGGTCGTTGGTGTGAAGAATCGTTAATTTATGGGCAGATTTAAATGAATTTAAACTCAATTCTTCCGCCATCATCAAATTGGGAGCTAAAGACATTGCTAAAGTTCCGCCACCTATCGTTTTTAAAAAACTCTTTCTATTCATTATTTCTTCCCAATAAAATTTAAGCGAATATCTTCTTTCGGATTGATTTCAGCATTTTTCTTAAAATAATCAACAAACAAGTCTCTTAATTTAATTCCTGTGGGAATCGATTCTCCTTTGCTGAAAAATTTCATATTATCACCACCCAAAGCAAGATAATCAGAAGTAGCAATATAATAATCCTGAGCCGGATTTACAGCTTTTCCGTTAATCAATTTTTTGGTTAATTGTCCGTTATTTGTTTCGATATACAAATGAGAAACCGGATTGTTTACCTGAGTTTTTGCATAGTAATCAAACAATCCCTGTACATCTGAACCTTTCATTTTTACAATGATTACTTCATTTTCAAAAGGCATTACTTCAAAAACATTTTTCAGAAGAATATCTCCTTTTCCAATTGTGGTACGGATTCCGCCAATATTGATTAACGCAGCATCTACATTTTTATTGAGATTTGCTTTTACCCAAACATCTGCTCCGTCAAAAGTATAATCAGCCAAAAGGTTTCCCAGATTGCTATTGTCGCCTTCTTTTGTAAGGTCTACATTGGTGTAAGAGATTTTTTGATTCATCTCTTTGTTGAGTTTCAGAGTGTAAGGCTCGATAAATTTCGCAAAATCTTCATCGTCCTTCAGCTCTTTATTAATAGAAATATTCTTTTGTGTCTGCACATTGGCAACCTGTAACGATGTCGTTTTACAGGCTGTAAGTGATAACAAGGCAATTCCTAGCAATAAGAATTTATTTTGCATAATATCTTTAAGTATATGCAAATATAATTATATGTATAATAAAATAAGATTAAATATTGTAAATTCTTGTATGAATTGATTAAATTTGGAGAAAATAATTCGAACAGATGAGCATTTTAAAAGGAGTAGGTGTTGCTTTGGTAACACCCTTTAATGAAGATTTATCCGTAGATTTCGAAAGTTTAACAAAACTTGTTGAATATAACATCGAAAACGGAACCAACTATTTGGTAGTATTGGGAACTACAGCAGAAGCTGCTACACTTTCTTCAGATGAGAAGAAACAGGTAGTTGAGCACATCATTAAGGTTAATAATAAACGTCTTCCTTTGGTTTTAGGAATTGGCGGAAACAATACTCTGGAAGTCAAACAGCAAATTGAAGAAACTGATTTGTCAGATTTCACGGCAGTTTTATCGGTGTCTCCTTATTATAACAAGCCAAATCAAGAAGGGCTTTATCAACATTATAAAGTTTTGGCTTCTACAGGGAAAAATATTATCATTTATAACGTTCCTTCAAGAACCGGACAAAATTTAGAAGCTGAAACTACTTTGCGTTTAGCAAATGAGTTTCCGAATTTATTCTTGATTAAAGAAGCTGCACCAAATATTCTTCAGTATTTTGATATTTTAAGAAAAAAACCTGAAGGCTTCAATTTGGTTTCTGGTGATGATGAATATACACTTCCGGTAACTTTAGCAGGTGGAGCAGGAGTGATTTCTGTAATCGGACAGGCATATCCAAAAGAATTTTCTACAATGGTTCAGTTGGCTTTTGATAAAAAAGTGGATGAAGCTTATGAGATTCACAACAAATTGGTAGAAATCACAAGATTAATTTTTGCTGAAGGAAATCCTTGCGGAGTTAAAGTGATTCTTGCCGAGATGGGATTGATTAAAAATTACTTAAGACTTCCTCTAGTTCCTGCTTCTGAAGGACTTCATGGAAAGATTAAGACTGAAATGAAAAACATTTAAAAAAGTGAATGGTGAATTTTGCTATGCAAGTCAGTAGTGAAATTTATATTTATTTAAAGAATAAATTGAAAGTGAAAAGTGTAGTGCTTTTCACTTTTTTAATCTTACTACTTAACTATAATTTTTTAAAACACATTAGTTCCTTTAAGTGAGTGATTCGAATGTTGAAAAGAACACATTAGTCTTTGAAAATCTTTGATTTTCGTCTTATGTGTTCTTAATGTTTTCAAAGTAATTAAACTAAAAAACTTAAGTGTTCTAATGTGTTAAATGATTTTTTATAATTTATCAAGCATGAAACTAATCAAAGCAACAAAAGAAAACATCCCTTTAATTCAGGATTTAGCCAAGAGGTCTTGGGAAAATGCCTATGCAGAAATTCTTTCTCAAGAGCAGATGGGATATATGCTTGAAACAATGTATTCAGAAGCAGAAATTTCAGCGCATTTAGACAATTCTAATTATCATTATTATTTAGTTTTTGACGAAACTTCTAATGATTATGACGGGTTTATTGGTTTTGAAAATCATTACGAAGATAGCACTACCAAACTTCACCGAATTTATCTTGTTCCGGAAAGTAAAGGAAAAGGTTTGGGCAAAAAAACGCTCGAATTTTTAAATGAAAAAGTAAAAGAAAGTGGTGACGACAGAATTATTTTAAATGTCAATAAATATAATGCTGCAAAAAGTTTTTACGAATCTCAAGGCTATAAAGTCTATGATGATGGCGTTTTTGATATTGGAAATGGGTATGTGATGGATGATTATTTGATGGAAACAAATTTGTAATTTTTCTATTTATTCAATTGGTTGCAGCTCAACTTTAAGAAATCTTACTCCACTTATTCTTCCCTTTATAATTTTGGATGTAATAATTTTTAATAATCTGATGGTCAGTTCTGGATAAATGCGGGTCGGTTTCTAGGATTTTGTCGACCATTTTTTTTGTGGTTTTAATGATTTGGGAGTCATTCACCAAATCGAGTCTTTTAAAATCAACGACACCACTTTGCTGTGTTCCTAAAATATCTCCCGGACCACGCAATTGCATATCAACTTCAGAAATCTTAAAACCATCGTTGGTCTCCACCATCGTTTTGATACGGGTTCTGCTATCGCTGGAAAGTTTATCAGAGGTCATCAGAATGCAATAGCTCTGTTCGGCACCTCTTCCGACACGGCCACGAAGCTGATGAAGCTGTGAGAGACCAAATCTTTCGGCACTTTCAATCACCATAACCGAAGCATTCGGAACATTTACACCTACTTCAATAACGGTTGTTGCAACCATAATTTGTGATTTTCCTGATGCAAAATAATTCATGGCGGCATCTTTCTCATCGGGTTTCATTTTCCCGTGAAGCATCGTTACATTATAGTTTGAAAAATTATCCATAATGTGCTCCAAACCTTCCTGCAGATTTTTATAATCTAAGGTTTCAGATTCTTCAATCAAAGGATAAACGAAATAGATTTGTCGCCCTTTACGGATTTCTTCATGACAGAAATGGTAAACATAAGTGCGGTCTTTTTCTCTTCTGTGCGCTGTAATAATCGCTTTTCTTCCAATGGGCAACTCGTCAATCACCGAAACATCTAGGTCAGAATAAAAACTCATCGCCAAAGTTCTTGGAATTGGCGTTGCCGTCATCACCAAAATATGAGGTGGGATTTTATTTTTAGCCCAAAGTTTTGCTCGTTGTGCGACACCAAATCGATGTTGCTCATCGATAATCGCCAATCCAAGATTTTTAAATTTAACCTTGTCTTCCAAAACAGCATGAGTTCCAATTAGAATTGAAAGTTGGCCGTTTTCGAGTTCTTCGTGAATGATTTTTCTGGCGGCAGCTTTTACTGAACCGGTTAAAAGGCTGACTTTAATCTCGGTGTCTTTTAATAAATCTTTGATTCCGTTGTAATGTTGTTGCGCAAGAATTTCTGTAGGTGCCATTAAACAACTCTGAAAACCGTTATCTAGAGCAATCAACATCGTTAATAGAGCCACCATTGTTTTTCCCGAACCAACATCTCCCTGCAAAAGCCTGTTCATTTGAATGGGCCTTTTCATATCAATTCTTATTTCCTTCAACACCCTTTTTTGAGCGCCGGTGAGTTCAAAAGGAAGATGTTTTTCGTAAAATCCGGTAAAATGATCACCTACAATCGGAAACGGATTTCCTGTAGATTGTGTTTTATGATGAAGCTTTTTTAAGGCATATCCTAATTGAAAAAAGAAGGATTCTTCAAACTTTAACCGTTGATTGGCAATTTCAAAATAATCTAAATTCTTTGGAAAATGAATATTCAGAAATGTTTTTTGTCTTGAAATAAACTTCATCGAACTCATGATAGATTCCGGAAGGTTTTCCTGAATGAGACTAGGGATTTCGAGACATATATTTCTAAGAATAGCCTGAAAAAACTTTTGGGTTAACCCTCTTTTTGTCAGTTTTTCAGAACTTGGGTAAATCGGTTTTAAACGCTCGCTTTTTTCTTTGTTTTCGTCAACTTCAATTTCCGGATGTGGCATTGAAAATTGATTGTTAAACGCATTGATTTTTCCGAAAATAAAAACCTCACGATTTACAGGAATCTGTTCTTTCAGCCATTTTGAATACTGAAACCACACCAAATCCATACTTCCGGTATCATCATTAAATTTTGCCGTCAATCTTTTCACTTTTCCGGTAAGAATTTCCTGTACGTTTGAAATTTTTCCTTTCAGCTGAATTTCAATATTACTTTCCTGAAGTTGTGAGACTTTGTAAATTTTGTTTTTATCTAAATACCGAATCGGGTAGAAGTTAAGAAGGTCATCCACTGTAGAAATTCCCAACACATTTTTAATGAGTTTGGCTCGTTCAGGACCGATTCCTTTTACAAATTCTATGGATGTTTCTAAAGTCAAAAAATATTTTGAGGCACGAATTTCGTGAAATTTCAGCAATAAAAAAAGCTTTCAGGTTTGAAAGCTTAGGTTCTGTTTTATTTACTCTCACAGGTTATGCTGATTGAGCAGGTTTTTATTAATTATTATTTTGCCACGAATGGCACGACTGATTTTATTTAAAATTTTATTCGTGGCAATAAAACATTTACTCTTGTATTTTAGATTTAAATTTCTTTTGATAAGATTCCCAATCTTCACGACTTTTGATTTTCTTGAATAAATCGGTTGAAATAAAGCCGAGATACGGTTCTAGTTCTTTAGCAGATAATTCGCCCTGTAAAATGGTAATAGGACTTCCTTTTTCATCAAGAAAAACAGTACTCGGAACTGCATTTACATTCATAAATTGAGTAAACTCATGAAGTGAATTCCGTCCTCTTTTATGAGACGTATTTTCATTGGAGAATTTTCTTCCAAAAATTTCAATCGTTCTTTTGTCTTCTGCATCAAATTTTACAGGATAGTAATTTTCATTTAAAAACTCATAAATTATGGAATTTCCATAGGTTTTTTTATCCATGATTTTGCATGGCCCACACCAATCTGCATAAAAGTCGATGAGTATTTTCTTAGGTTGAGTTTTTTGTGCATTCAAAGCTTCTTCAATAGTCATCCATTTTACCTGGGAAAAAGCAAAAAAAGATTGAATAATAAAGAGAAAAGCAAATATCTTTTTCATCTGTTGTTTTTATTTTTTATGTCATATGAAATCGCTGCACTTAGTTAAGGCTTATGTCTAAAATAGTGAAGCGATTTCATAATCAATACATTTTTAAATTGTTATCGAACATCCTGCATTAGTTTTTTCACCCATGGAGATATCAAAATCAATACCACACCAGCAATTACTGCATAAAGTCCGAGCTGTTTGTAACCTTCTGTATAGGTAATTAACGCATCATAATTGGTGGAGCCTTCTTTTGCATCGGCTAAACCAGCTCCAATAATTCCTGCAACATATTGTCCATAAGCTGAAGCGAGAAACCACATTCCCATCATCATTCCCTGAAGGTTTTTGGTGGAAAGTTTAGTCATAATCGATAATCCGATAGGAGAGAGGCATAATTCTCCCAAAGTGATAACTAGCAATGCTATTGTAAAGAAATTTAACGAAGTGATTCCCTGTAAATCGGCAAATAATCTTGTGGCAAATAAAACGTAATATCCTAATCCTAAAAATATAAATCCTAAACCAAATTTAATAATAGTATTGGGCTCAATTCTTTTTTTACTCAGCCAAATCCATAATAAACCGAGTAATGGAGCTAAGAAAATAATGAAAAAAGCACCTCCAGAATTATTGACCCCATTTGGGTCTAATCCTAAAAGGTCTTTATTTAAATTTTTCGCAGCAAAAATACTTAATGAACCTCCACTTTGCTCATAAATTCCCCAAAATAAGATTGAGAATAAGATAAATACCAAAGCTGCCCAAAGTTTTTTTCTTTCTGCGGTAGTAACTTTAGACATTTCAAAGAATAAATAAATCAAAGTTAAAGGTCCAACAGTCCACATGAAATAATCGGTATATTCAGGAACAGAAACCATTGTCATGATAATAGGAATGAATATTAATGATAAAACATATACTCCATATTCTTTCCATTTTGGTATGGGTGCAGATTTTATTTCATTTTCCGGATGCCCTGGTTGAAGACCAATTGTCCCCAAACTTCTTTGCGTGAAAACAAAATTAATCAAGCTGATAACCATTACAATGGCTGCTAATCCGAAAGCAACATTCCAATGTAAACCTTCTGGGATTAAATGAGACAGCAATTCTCCCTTTCCTATTGCGATGCATAAATAACCTCCGAGAAGTGCTCCAAGATTAATTCCTGCATAAAAAAGAGAGAATCCAGCATCTGCTCTTGAGTCGTTTGGTTTGTAAAGCTGGCCCACCATTGATGAAATATTAGGTTTAAAAAAACCTGTTCCTACGACTGTAAAAGCAATTCCTAAAAAGAAAAATTGGTGTGGGTCTGTTGCTAAAATTAAACTTCCGATAATCATTAAAAGTCCACCCCAAAAAAGAGATTTTCTGAAACCTAAAATTTTATCTGCGAAAAGCCCGCCAATAAAAGTAAACGCATAAACGAAAGCTTGAGTTGCTCCATATTGAAGATTGGCTTCTTTTTCGTGGAAATTGAGTTGAGAAATCATAAAGAAAACGAGCATTCCGCGCATTCCGTAGAAGCAGAAACGTTCCCACATTTCGGAAAAAAAGAGTGACCAGATTTGTTTAGGATATTTTCCTTTGAAATTTTGTATTTCGTCGAGAGTTAAGTTCATGAGTTATAATTGATGAATGATTATTGATTCATTTTGTGACTCAATGCGTCACAAATTTATATTGACATTTAATAAAGAATCTTCTATCATACGAATGTAAAAAAAACCTCTGAAAAAATCAGAGGTTTAATTATTATTTTGAAAAATAGTTTTTATTTTACACCATGCATCATTTTAGTGATATACTTGCTTAATAAAAGAAGTAATACTCCACAAACAATTACAAATCCTGAAATATATGTAAATACTTGTCCTGCTCCTAAAGTTTCCACGATTGAAGCCAAGAATCCTCCGATGAAGTTGGCAATTGAAGAAGATAACATCCAAACAGCCATCAAGATTGAAGCTAATTTTGGAGGAGATAATTTAGTTACTACAGATAAACCTACCGGTGAAAGACAAAGCTCCCCAATGGTGTGTAGTAAATAAGTCATAATCAACCACATAATTCCTGCTTTGTTTGCAATGTCAGCAATATCACCGTTTGCATTTCTTTCTGCAACAGCTCCAAGCATAAACCAGAAACCGATTCCTAAGATAATCATACCGACACCCATTTTTACAGGCGTAGAAAGCTTTTTACCTAATTTAGAACTCCAGAACATAGCAAATAATGGCGCTAATGTTACAATGAAAATAGGGTTAACCGACTGAAACCATGATGTAGGAATTTCAAATCCGAAAACGTTTCTGTTGATAAATTTATCTGTATATAATGATAAAGATGAACCTGCCTGCTCGAAACCAGCCCAGAAGAATACGGCGAATAAGAATAAAATAAAGATTACTGTAATTCTTTGTCCTTCTTCAGGTTTAGTTAATGGCTTTCCTGTAACAGGATTGATTGAGCTTGCTTCTGTAGATTTTTCATCCGCAGAAGAGGTTTTAATAGGTTTTGTACCTAAATCTCCCAAGTATTTTTGAGCAAACACATTAAATACAACCTGTCCTAAAAACATTCCGACCCCAGCAGCAAGGAAACCATATCTGTACCCGTAAGCAATAGATCCGTCTGCGTTGGTTGTTGCAAAAAGGTTATCTGTAAAATATCCGATAATGAACGGTGCCAATAAAGCTCCTAAGTTGATTCCCATATAGAAAATAGAGAATGCAGAGTCTCTTCTATCATCACCATCCGGATATAAACCACCTACTAGCGTGGATATATTAGGTTTAAAGAAACCATTTCCAATGATTAGTAATGCTAAACCAATGTAGAGACCTGTCGTAGAATTCATTCCGAACAAAACAAACTGACCAATCATCATGGTAATACCTCCGATTGTAATTGCCAGACGTTTTCCTAAGAATTTATCAGCAAGCCAACCTCCGATAAGTGGTGTAAAATAGACAAGACCTGTGAAGTAACCATATAATAAGGTTGCATTCTGCTCATCCATTCCTAATCCTCCTTCGATTAATTTTTTCGTAAGATAAAGGATTAAAATTGCACGCATTCCATAATAAGAAAAACGCTCCCACATCTCGGTGAAGAACAAAAGGTACAAGCCTTTAGGATGTCCCTTCTTCTGTACTGTATCCATATTTGATTGTTAAATTTCTGTTAAGACCCACAAATATAGTTTTTTTTGGGTTTTTGGCAAGGTTTTAATTTTATTTTTAAAGAAAAAAGCTGCGGAACCCTCCGCAGCTTAGTATTTTTAGAATTTAGATGTAATTAATTTACTCCTTTTTCTTTCATTATTTTATTTAGTCTTTTCAAAATTGAAAGTCCAAGTAAAGTTGCTAAAAGTAAGAGACCAAAATTAACGATAAAGAAATTCGCTTTATTGTCATAATCATACCAGAAACTCGCTAAAACACCTGAAAGTTTGTTTCCGATTGATGTTGAAAGGAAGAACCCACCCATCATCAAAGCTGTTAATCTTGGTGGCGAAAGTTTTGAAACTAAAGATAATCCCATGGGTGACAAACAAAGTTCGCCCACAGTAATAACCCCGTAAGCTGCAATTAGCCATAAAGCGGAGACTTTTACCAAGCCATTTTGTCCGGCGTAAACCGCTCCTACCATTACTAAACATGATAATGCTGAGATAAATAATCCTAAAACAATTTTTGAAGGTGTGCTTGGTTCTTTCCCTTTTTTACGAAGCATCATAAAGAATGCAACCACAACCGGCGTCAATAAAATTACCCAACCAGGATTAATCGATTGGAATAATTCTGTGTTGTAGAGATTAACTGTTTGTGAAGGATTTGCTTCTAACTTTGCTCGTTCAGCTTCTGAGACATTTCTGAAATAAATATCTTTTCCTTGCTCTTTTAAAGCTTTACCATTTTCGTCTTTTTTCACCTGATACTGGTCATCATACACCGAAACTTCTTTATCTAGATAATCTTTTTTATCCACCAAATAAATGGCTTCTAAAGGTTTTTCTATCGCTTTAGGAACGGTTCTTTCGGTATAATAATTCGCCCAACGTGTTAAAGCGGTTCCGTTTTGTTTGAAAACTGCCCAAAACATTAAACTTACTGCAAAAATTGCAAGCAAAGCACCAATTGGTTTTTTGTCTTCAGCATTTGCTTTTACATACAACATGACGTAGAAATAAATCACTGGAATACATGCGAAAATAAACGCATCTGTACTGTCGCTACCAAAAATATTGTTTGGAATAAACCATCCAATCAATCCGAAAATTACGGCTGGTAAAAATACTTTTACCAAAACATCAGATATTTTGGTGTCACCTTCTTGTGCAGGTTTCAAAACATTTGCCTGAAGAATATGCTGTCTTCCGATAGAGAAAACCAAAAGTCCTACAAACATTCCTACTCCCGCGGTCATAAATGCGGGTCCCCATCCGTATTTGTTACGCATGAAAGCAGCAATAATATTACAGACAAAAGCTCCAATGTTGATTCCCATATAGAAAATATTGTATCCTGCATCTTTATTGGCTTTATAAGGTTCTTCGTTGTATAAATTTCCTAGAAGTGTAGAAATACTAGGTTTAAAAAATCCGTTTCCGATGATGATTAATGCTAATGAGGCATAAAACAGAGGGAGTTCTTTAAAAAAACCAATCCCGAGATAGCCTAGCCCCATTAAGAATCCCCCAATATAGATGGCTTTAATGTATCCTAAAAGTCTGTCGGCCAAAAATCCACCTAAAAATGGTGTTAAATAAGTTAATGCGATAAAAGTTCCGAAAATATCGTCAGCATTTTTATCGTCAAAAGCTAATCCTCCTTTTTCACTGTCTATCATGTAGAGTACAAAAATTCCGAGAATTAAATAATAGCCGAAACGCTCCCACATTTCTGTGAAAAATAAATAGGGAAGCCCTTTAGGATGTTTGGTTTTCATGTATAAGATTTTTTACAATTTCACAAATATAAAATTTTAAAAACAATATTCGAATTTTATTAACTTTGAGTAAAATTTAGTGAAATGGAAATCAGCATTAAAGAGATTGAACAAAATTTAAAATCTCTTCCCAAAGAATTTTTTGGGCAAGTGAATGATTATATCGATTTTTTGAGATACAAACATTGTAAAGAAAATAAATATGAAGTTCCTGAATGGCAAAAAGAGGAGGTAAGAAGAAGAATAAAATATTCGCAAGAACATCCTGAAAGTTTTGTTTCCGAATCTGAGATGAACGATTTTATAAAAAAATTAGATGCAGAAAGCTAAAATTATTTATACTCATTTTGTGAAAGCTGATTTAAAAGAAATTAATCAGTGGTATAGCAAAATTGACAAAAAAATATGGAGCTTTTTTATTAAAGAATTTTATTTGAAAATTAATTTCATCAGTGAAAATGCTCTTGCATCAGAAATAAAATATGATGTAAGCAGAATTGTATTCTTGCGGAAATTTCCTTACGGGATTCATTATCAATTTGATGAGTTTAAAAATGAAGTTGAAATTTATGGTGTATTTCATACTTCAAGAAATCCGGAAAATTGGATTGAAAGAAAATAAAAACCGAATCTTGAAATTAAGATTCGGTTTTTTTATGTCTAAAAATTATTTGAAAATTTACAAATTCTCCAAAATAAAATCTGTCATTTTCTGATACAGTTGCGGTCTTGTCTGTCCGCCATAAATACCGTGGTTTTTATCTGGATAAGCCATAAATTCAAACTGTTTTTTGTTTTGAATCAATGCTTCAGAAAATTCCATAGAATTTTGGAAATGTACGTTGTCATCGGCAGTTCCGTGAATCATTAAAAATTTCCCTTTCAATAAATTAGCATAGGTTGTTGGTGAATTGTCATCATATCCAGCTGGATTTTCCTGTGGAGTTAATAAAAATCTTTCTGTGTAAACAGAGTCATAATATCTCCAGTTGGTAACCGGTGCAACTGCGATTCCTGTTTTGAAAACATCAGCACCTTTTGTCATTGCCAAACTCGCCATGTATCCTCCGAAGCTCCATCCGAAAATTCCGATTCTTGTTTTGTCGATGTATTTTTGGTTTCCTAACCATTTTGCGGCAACAATCTGGTCTTCAATTTCGTATTTTCCTAAGTTTTTATAGGTTACTTTTTTAAATTTAGCTCCTTTATATCCTGTTCCACGACCGTCTACACAAGCAATGATATATCCTTTTTGAGCCAACATTTCAAACCAAAGTGCATTTCCATTATCCCAAGAATTAGAAACTTGCTGAGATCCTGGACCAGAATATTGGTACATAAATAATGGATATTTTTTATTCGGATCAAAGTTTTTAGGCTTAATAATCCAAGCATTCATCTGATCTCCCGCAGCGTTTGGAATGGTAATGAATTCTTTTACTGAAAAATTATCTGATTGTAATTTTTTTAGCTGATCATCATTATTCTGAAGTTCTTTCAACTGCTTTCCGTTTCCGTCTTTTAAAACAAAAGTGTAAGGTTTTGCTGCGGTAGAAGAAGTTTCGATGAAATAATTGTAGTTTTTACTAAAATTAGCAGCGTTATTTCCTTCTGTATTTGAAATTAACTGCGATTTTCCGTTCTGAATATTGATTTTAGAAACCACTTTATTAATACTTCCTTTTTCTGTAGTCTGAACGAAAATTTCCTGAGATTTTGGGTTGTAACCGTAATATTCTGTCACTTCCCAATTTCCTTTTGTAACTTGTTTTTTTAGCTTACCATCTTTGTCAAACCAATATAAATGACGGAAACCATCTCTTTCTGAAGCCCAAAGAAAGCTGTTGTCTTCAAGGAATTCTAAGGTTACATTGTCTGTATCAATCCACTTGTCATCAGTTTCTGTGAATAGTTTTTTTACTTCACCGGTTTTGGTATTTACTTTTAAAACATCAGACGCATTTTGCGTTCTCTGTGAAGTAATTAAAACAATTTCATCTGCATTTGCAGTCTGAATAACATTTGGAATGTAGTAGTTTTTAAATTGCTCAAGGTTTACTGTTGTCTTTTTTCCGTCTGCCAAATGATAAATATGTGCCGTTGCAACAGAGTTTTTTTCTCCAGCTTTGGGATATTTGTAACGCATTTCGGATGGATACAATGATTTTCCGTAAATAGGGATGAAAATTTCCGGAACATCGGTTTCAACCAATTTTACAAATAAAATATCTGCTGAGTTTTTGGTCCATTCATATAATCTTGCGTGCCCAAATTCTTCTTCATATACCCAGTCTGCTAAACCGTTTAATACTTTATTTTTTACACCATGCTCAGTAATCTGCGTGATTTTTCCTGAATTTAAATCCTGATAAAACAAATTGTTATCAACAATGAAAGCAATCTTGGTAGCATCAGGAGAAAATCTTGGTTCCTGTACAGGTTTTCCTTCATTTAAACTTAAAATTTTACCAGATTTTAAATCTTTTACATCATAAACTCCTAAAAAAGAATGTCTGTAAATGGGTTGGCTTTGTTTTAATAATAGAATTTTAGATTCATCATCAGAAAACTCGTAGCTTTCAAAATTTCCATCAACTAAATTTCCTTCTTTCTGTGAAGTTTTGTAAGAATATTTTGCAATTTCGCCTTGCTCGATGACCAAATAATTTTCACCGTTTTTCATAGATGCAATTCCGGCAATGCCTTTGCCACGGTAGTATCCTGAATATATTTTATCTAAAGTGATTTCCTGCGATGTCGCATTTTGAAATGCCGCTATAACCGTAAGGGTAAGTAAGAGTTTTTTCATTGCTTAATTTAAAGAATTTCAAAGATAATAATTTTATTAATTTGATAATAAAAAGCTTTTGTGATTGTATTTTGGCAAAAGAATTGAATATATTTTATTATCAAAGAAAAATAATTATGGAAACTAATAGAAAGCTTAATCGTTATGATCTAAAAGATCAAGTTGTAATTACAGGATTTTCAAACTTTAATGAGGCTGAAAGTTATGTGCAAAAAGAAGGTGGAGAGTTGGTAGAGGTCGCTTTTAAAGATGGAAATGATAATCCGCAGATTACGAATGAAGCTGGAATGATTGAAAAAAAACTCCATTATTTTGTAGAAGCAGGGCCTGAATATAAGTTTATACATTCTTCTGATCCCGGTTTTAAACAATATGCAGGTGAGCTTCAAAAAATAAAAGCAAGTATGGACAAAACAGGTCCCGAAGAAAGATATTTTGCCAATTTTGAAATCGAAAATACCGAAGACCCGATTATTGTTATTAAAAATGGGCATTTAGAATCGGTGACTTCAAGAGAACGATCAAAATATCTGAAACACGCTTGTGTTTATGAAATTGCTGTTTCGAAACTAAAATCGTAGAAATTAAATTTAGTACATGACATTTTTTTTAACCGCAAAAGTGACAAAAGATTTTATAATGAATAAGTCATCCAAAAGCTAACAAAACAAGTGATAAAGTAAAAGAAATATTTTGTAAACTTTTGAACTTCTCTTTTTCCAATCATTTCTTTTGATGCTTTTGCGGTTAAAAAGAGATTTTAAGTTTTTGTCATGTACTAAAGAAATTAAATTTAAAAATAAACCCCGTGAAAAACTAGTTTCACGGGGTTGTTTTATTTATGCATTGTAGATGATGCTGTAATATTCATCGGCCATTCTATCGCTGTTGAAATTTTGTTTTACATCTTTCATCGAATTTTGCTGTATTTTTCGCCATTGATCGGGTTGGTTGTAATAAGTAGGAATAATTTCGTTCTCAAGAAGTTCATATAATTTGTTGAAATCATATCGGTCTTGTTCATAAATACTCATATTCATATAGTCAGCTTTCTCAACAACAAAAGCATTTTCACCGTGTTTAGCAAACTCAGGAACCCAGCCGTCGTCCGTAGAAAGATTTACAGAACCGTTCATTGCAGCAGTCATTCCTGATGTACCGGAAGCTTCTCTCGGAACTCGTGGGTTATTTAACCATAAATCTGAACCTTGCTTTAAAGATTTGCTTAAAGCCAATTCGTACCCCGTTAAAACTGCCATATTTTTGTGATTTTTACTTTCTTCCACCAAAACATTGAAGGTAGAAATCGAAGAATAATCCATAGGATAGGGTTTTCCTGCCCAAATAATCTGTACGGGATATTCAGGATTATTGAGTAGTTTTCTGAATCTTTCTTTGTCTTGCAACAGTAAGTCTGCTCTTTTATACCCTGCGAATCTTCTTGCCCAAACAATTGTGAATACATTAGGATCAAATAAATTTCCGGTTTGATCGGCTACAATTCTGAATAATCTCTTCTTTAAAATTTTCTTTCGGTAGTCGAAAACGATATCGTTATTTTCATCTTTCGAAATGTATAGTTCTTTGTCGGCCCAATATTTAAATTCCTGAGCGTTGGTAATCGATTTTATTTCGCAGATTCCTGGATATTTACTCCACATCGCTCTAGATACTTCACCATGTAGTTTTGAAACACCATTTGCAATTCTTGCCATTTTTAAGGCACAAAGCGAGTGGTTGAAAAGCTCACCATCAGAGCCTTCTATCATTTTTGCTTCTTCCATACTCAAGCCTGAAAAATAAGACATATCATAGCATAATTTGAGATTATGCTTTTCATTGCCAGCTTCCTCGGGAGTGTGTGTGGTAAAAACCAGTTTTTCTTTTACTTTCTGAATGTCTCCATTGTATTTTTTTAATAAATGAAAAGCCGCAGGAAGACCGTGAGCCTCATTAAGGTGATAAACCTCTCTGTCGATATTCATTTCGTCTAAAAGCTTTGCACCTCCTTTCCCAAGAAGAATATATTGTGCCAGTTTTGTAGATTCGTTGGCATCGTAGAGTTTGTGGCAAATTGTTTTAGAAATGTGATCATTTTCTGGTACGTCGGTAGAAAGTAAAAACATCGGCGCCGTATTGAATATTTCAGGATCTAGATACCATACTTTTACCCAAACCGGAGCACTGTGAATTTCGATTTGAAACTTTATACCTGTATCTTCTAAAAAGCTGTACATTTTTCTCGTCCATGTAGGTTGTAAAGTCTGATCGTGATTTCTCGCCTGGTCGTAATAACCGAATTTCCATAAAATTCCGATTCCTACTAAATCTTGATTAAGATTGTAGGCACTTCTCATATGTGAACCTGCTAAAAATCCTAAACCGCCGGAATATATTTTTAAAACCTGCTCTAGAGCAAACTCCATCGAAAAATAGGCAACTTTTTTAGAATATTTTGGATTGATGCTGAAAGGCATTTTGAAATTTCTGAAATCCATAAAATCATTGTTTGTGTTAGAAAAAGTAAATATATAATTAAGGAAATAAACTTTACATTAATAATATGATAAATTATTTAAAAAGAGGCTGTTGAATCTTATTTTTAATTACCTTTAAGTGTAAATTTTTGATTATCAAAAACTTTCAGTCTAAAACGTGAAAACCATGTGTCATTATTAACTTTTAAAAGACCACACATGAAAAGACCATTTTCTGATGAAGATTTAATAAAAAATCTCAGCCTGTATTACCTCAATCGACATTTGAAAAAAAAGCCGATAGAAAAATATCACCAAAAGATTGATGAATCAAAACTTCATGACCGCGAAAAATACAAGAAAAAAGCAGAAATCTTATTGCTTAATTCTTTTATGCATCATTTTCCTGAAGTTACCTTTGATGATCTCACCTGCGAAAGCCCAGACTTTATCGCCACACTTAACGAAAAAAAAATCGGAATAGAATTAACCGAAGTAATCAATCATCTTGAAATGAAAAAGATGGAGAGTAACTTAAATAAAATTTTCCGTCAGGCAGAAATAGTCCTAGAACAAGAAGACACTACGAAATATCGTGGTGTTTATTTTTTAGAATTTCATTCAAATATTAAATTTGATTCTCTCGAAAATCAGGAGGAAATTATTTTAAATATTTATAAAAGCATTAAAAAAGGTAAACCGATTGGTTGTGTAAAAAATATAAGAAAATCTTCTCATCGCAGAAATGTTTTTATCACCTATGAATACAATATGAGCCTTTTTGATGAGTTGTGTTCTGAAAAAATCATTGAGCTCATCGAAAAAAAGAACGAAAAATTCCCTTATTATGACACTTCTGTAGATGAATGTTGGCTGGTGATTGTTTCGGATATGAATTCTATTGCATCACGATATACTTTTATTCAAGACAAAGAACATTTACATCATGTGAAAAGCCCTTTCCATAAAATTTTCCATCTCGACAACCTTTGTGGTAATATGACTAATATCAAATAGTCTTTAAAATCAATGTAAATAATACAAGTTTATATCGATTATATTGGTTAAAATTTACTTTTTGTCAATATTTGGTGATATTAATTAAATTTGAGTACATTTGGTATACTTTAACTAATAATCAAATAAGACATGAAAAAAACTCTACTATTTATTCTTTTTTGTATTTCACAAACGTTTTACTCGCAGGCAGATTGTGCTACTGCTTTAGCGGTTTGTGGAAATTCGAATATTACCTATAGTCCTACAGGAATTGGTCTTGTAAATGAAACATTAGGAGGTTGTCTCACAGAGGGAGAACACAATTCAATATGGTATAAATTAACGATTGCTACCAGTGGAACCCTTACTTTTGATTTGGTTCCCACCAATCCCAATGCAGATTATGATTGGGCAATGTATGGCCCCAATGTTACATGCGGAAATTTAGGTGCACCTATTCGATGTAATGCCGCAACGGTAATCGGAGTAGGCGCTTCTACTGGATTGAATATGACGAGTACATTATTAAGTGCTGCGGGAGGTTCTACAACCCCATATTGTCGGTATCTAGATGTAATTGCGGGAGAAACGTATTATTTATATTTAGATAACTGGGTAGGAGCAGGTGGTAGTACAACCGCGCCTTTTTCATTGACTTGGGGTGGAACGGCTACTTTGGCGTCTCCTTTTACCAACCCAACATTGCAACCGAATCCGTTTTTACCACCAGGAATTCCTGCGGCTAACCCAAATAATCCTCGTGAAGTTCTTATCTGTTCAAGTCCTGCTTTGTTTGATTTCACGACACTTACTCCCGGGATTTTAAATGGAAATCCGAATTTTGTTGTGACTTATCATACCACACAGAATAATGCACTTTCGGGAGCAAGCCCTATTACTGTACCTTTGATTGTAAATACAACGACGACGTATTATTATAGTATTCATTATCAAGATCCAACGAATCCTACAAATAACCTTAATTCTTGCCGACAAATTGGTGCTTTTAAATTTAAATTAGGAAATATTACAGCTAGTAATGCAACGATTTATGCTTGTAACAATAACAAAAAAGGTCAGGGTACATTTAATTTAACCACTGCGAATGTTTTTGGTGGTGGAGGTGTAGCGATAACCTATTACTTAACCATGGCTGACCTAAATGCAGGAATAAATCAAATTGTTAACCCGAGCCAGCATGTTTCAGCTGAAGGGGTTGTTTATGCACATGTACAAACAACAGACGGTTGCTCTGATAATGCAGTAATCACTTTGCGCTTTTACCCTGAAGTTGTTGTAAATGATGCTACATTAAGAGCTTGTACATTTGATTTTAATCTTAAAACCGCTTCTTTTGACCTTACAACTGCTTCGGTCACTGCTCAGGCGACTACAAAAAAATATTATCCTTCTCTTACAGACGCTACGAATGGTACAAACGAAATAATACCCTTCACCAATTTTATTTCTCCAAATGGGGTAGTGTATGTGAAAGTTATTGATGGAAATAGTTGTTATGGAATTGCGAAAATTAAATTAGAAGTCATTCCTCCGGTGTATTCTTCAGTTTTAAAAGATAAAATAATTTGTATAGAAGATAAAACCACTTTGGATGCAGGCGCAGGATTTGATGGGTACGAATGGAGTACTGGTGCTACAACGCAAACTATTTCTGGTGTAGGTGTAGGAACTTACTGGGTGAAATTAAAAACTGGTAGTTGTGTTGCTTTGCAAAGCGTAAAAGTATATGCTTCAGAACAGCCGGTGATTACAAGTGTTGATATTTCTAATACGACTGTAACGGTAAATGTAAATGGAGGAAAGGCTCCTTACAGATATTCAATAGATGGCGGTGTTTGGCAAGATTCTAACGTATTTGCGAATGTGAAAAGAGGTGACCATAAAATCTATGTAAAAGATGCTTATGATTGTGAGCCAATAGAAATAGAAATTGTTGTTCCGAATCTTGTGAATGTTATCACACCAAACGGAGATGGCATCAACGATGTCATAGATTATTCTGCTTTGGCGCATAAACAGAATTTGATTTTTAATGTCTTCGACAGATACGGAAACAAAATTTTCCAGGCAGATAAACTAAATCATTACAAATGGGATGGTACTGCAGGGAATAAGAAAGTTCCTACCGGAAATTACTGGTATTCTGTATCATGGAATGAAAATGACAAAAAAAATACCCCGATTAAATACTCAGGTTGGGTGTTATTGAAAAATAGAGAATAATTAAAAATTATTAAATACAACAAAAGCCGTCTTGCAAAAGATGGCTTTTATTGATTAAAACACTTTTGTATCTTTAAAATAATCTGAGAGATAAAGTATTTTTCCACATTCTGAAAACTGTACAACGGTACATATTTCATTATTATAAGTCCCTTTACCATTCATATTTCCTGAAGATGAGGTTTGATAAAAATATTTATTATTTCCTAAATGGAAAATTTCAGAAACACGCCACTCGATTTTTTCATAACGTCTGAAAATAGCTCTAAATAAAGCTATAATTCTATTCTTTCCCGATATTTCTTTAGTTGGCGGAATCCATATTATGCTTTCATCTGTAAACCACTTTTCAAGATGTTCAGGATTAAGTGAGTTTAAATCTTTCATGAAATTACTAATCTTACAAATCATCATATTCTTTAGATTTATATACGGAAAAAACTGTAAATTGGTTTTAAATTATAAGGATGAAAGATTTATTTATAAAACGTTTCGAGTACTACAAAATGCTCGGTGATAAATCATTTGAACAGCTTTCAGATGACCAAATTTTCTGGCAATTCAACGAAGAGAGCAATTCAATTGCGGTTATTGTAAAGCATATTGCAGGAAATATGCTTTCAAGATGGACTAATTTTTTAACAGAAGATGGCGAAAAATCTTGGCGAAACCGTGATGAAGAATTTGTAAATACTTTTAAAACCAAAACAGAAGTGTTAGATTATTGGGAAAAAGGATGGAAATGTCTTTTTGATGCTTTGAATCAAATTAATGATGAAAATTTATATTCTACAATCTATATCAGAAACGAAGCGCATTCGGTGATTGACGCGGTTTTCAGACAATTGGCACATTATCCGTATCATATCGGTCAGATTGTTTTTATTGCTAAAATGGTGAAAAATGAAGATTGGAAAACACTATCTATTGCAAGAAATAAATCATCAGACTTTAATCATGATATGAAAGATAAATTCTCTGAAAAATGAAAAATTTTATCATAAATAAAAATACAGAAATTATTTCCGAAGAATTTTTAAATAGAAGTATTTTAGATTTTCATTCTGCCTGCAAATATGTTTCAGAATTACCTTACAAAAGGAATACTGATAAAAATAATATTAAATGTGTTTTTGATGATTTGGGTGGTACTTGCAGCACAAAACATGCAGCACTGAGAAAATTGGCACTTGAAAATCATCAGTCTGATGTGAAGCTTATTATTGGGATCTTTAAAATGGATGCAGAATATACTTTTAAAATTAAAAATACTTTAGGCAAGTTTAGTTTAAATTATATTCCCGAAGCTCACAATTATCTCAAGATTAATGATGAATATTTTGATTTTACAAAACCGGACTCAAAATATTCACAGTTTAAAAATAAATTACTGATTGAAAAGGAAATAGAGCATAATGAGATTGTAACCGAAAAAATTTCGTTTCATAAAAATTTTCTTAAAAAATGGCTTTCTGATGAAAATATTCCTTATAGCCTGAATGAAATTTGGGAAATAAGAGAGCAATGCATCAGAGATTTACAAAAAAATGATGAGGTAGAAATTCAGAATTCTTCTTCTGTCTGTTTTGTGAATACCTCCGAAGTAAGAGACGATTATAAACTATAGACTAAATCAATTTAAAAATTATATTAAATTTGATTACCTTTGCACCCAGAAAATTCAGGAAAATAAATGTCTCACTTTCATAGAACGGCCGCATTTCATACTCTTGGCTGCAAATTAAATTTTGCGGAAACATCTACTATTGCCCGTCAATTAACAGATGCAGGTTATGATAAAGTAAGTTTTGATGATAAAGCAGATATTTATGTAATCAATACGTGCTCGGTTACCGAAAATGCAGACAGAGAATGTAAACTTCATGTAAAAAGAGCCATGAAAGCCAATCCTGAAGGTTTGGTGGTGATTGTTGGATGTTACGCTCAGTTGAAACCTGAAGAAATTTCACAGATTAACGGAGTCGATTTGGTTCTTGGAGCCAAAGAAAAATTCAACATTTTAAGCTATCTCGACGATTTAGAAAAGTCTGAAAGCGAAGGTGTGGTGCACTCTTGTGAAATTGAAGAAACAGATTTCTTTATCGGAAGTTATTCCATTGGAGACCGAACCAGAGCTTTTTTGAAAGTACAGGACGGTTGTGATTATAAATGTACTTATTGTACAATTCCTTTAGCAAGAGGAATTTCTCGTTCAGATACTATCGAGAATGTTCTGAAAAATGCCAAAGAAATTGCTGAAAGAGATATCAAGGAAATTGTTTTAACTGGCGTAAACATTGGTGATTACGGTAAAGGTGAATTCGGAAACAAAAGACACGAGCATACTTTTTTAGATTTAATTTCTGAGCTTAATCAGGTGGAAGGAATTGAAAGAATCCGTATTTCTTCTATTGAGCCAAATCTTTTAAAAGATGAAAGCATCGAATTGGTTTCCAAAAGCAAGAGTTTTGTTCCGCATTTTCACATTCCCTTGCAATCAGGAAGCGATGAGTTGTTGAAAAAAATGAAACGTCGTTATCTTACCAAATTATATAACGATAGAGTTCATAAAATTCGCGAAGTAATGCCCGATGCGGCTATTGGCGTTGATGTAATCGTTGGTTTTCCTGGGGAAACCGAAGAGCTATTCATGGAAACATATAACTTTCTGAATGAGCTTCCTATCAGTTATTTGCATGTTTTCACCTATTCTGAAAGAGAAAATACAGAAGCTGTAGGCATGTCTGGCGTTGTTCCTATTCCGGAACGAAAAAAACGCAACAAAATGCTTAGAATTCTTTCTGAAAAAAAGAAAATGGCATTCTACCAAACTCAGCTTGGTAAAACACTTCCCGTTCTTTGGGAACACGAAAATAAAGATGGCAAAATGTACGGCTTCACAGAAAACTATGTGCGAGTGCAGAAAGATTTTGACCAAGGATCAGTGAATAAAATTGAATTTCTAAATTTAGAAAAAATCCTGTCAGATGGCACGGTCACTGTGCTATCGTCTTACGAAAGTTTTTTAGCAAAAGCATAGTCTATTTGCTTTATTTCCACTAAATTTATTCTTTAACGTTTTAAATCTATATTCTTATGAGAGATAAGTTCTTATCTTGGGGAATTGTTTTGGTAGCTGCTACATGGGTTGTGGCATTATTAATCAAAGCACATTACTGGATTCCTACGCTGTTAACAGCAATTTATGCATTGGGAGTCTATAACTCTTACCAAACAAAACATGCAATTCTAAGGAATTTTCCTGTTTTGGGGTATTTTAGGTACTTCTTTGAAGATATTTCGCCTGAAATGCAGCAGTATTTTATTGAAAGAGAAACAGACGGGAAGCCATTTCCCAGAAACCAGCGTTCTGCGGTGTATAGGCGTTCAAAAAATATAAGCGATACCGTGCCTTTTGGAACTCAATTAGAAGTAAATCATAGAAAGTATGAAGGAATTAAGCATTCTATTTATGCTAAATCTCCACAAGAAGAGCTTCCTAGAGTTTGGATAGGTGGTGAGCAATGTACTCAGCCTTATCATTCTTCGTTATTTAATATTTCAGCGATGAGTTTTGGTGCATTAAGTGACAGGGCTCAGATTTCTTTAAATAAAGGAGCAAAAAAAGGAAACTTTTATCATAATACAGGAGAAGGAGGTATCTCACCTTACCATTTGGAAGGAGGAGATTTATGTTGGCAAATAGGAACCGGATATTTTGGTTGCAGAGATGATGAAGGTAAGTTTAATCCTGAATTGTTCGCAAAATATTCTACTCTTCCTAATGTAAAAATGATTGAGATTAAATTATCTCAAGGAGCAAAACCTGGCCATGGTGGAGTGTTACCTGGGGTGAAAAATACGCCTGAGATTGCTAAAATTCGTCATGTAAAACCGGGAATGACTATTATTTCGCCACCTTCGCATTCTTCTTTTTCAGATGCTCCCGGATTGTTGAGGTTTGTACAGCATTTGAGAGAACTTTCTGGAGGCAAGCCTGTCGGTTTTAAGCTGTGTATCGGTGATACCAAAGAGTTTGAAGATATTTGTGTTCAAATGAATGTATTGAAAATTTATCCCGATTTTATTACCATTGATGGCGCAGAAGGAGGTACCGGAGCTGCACCCCCTGAATTTTCTGATGGAGTAGGAATGCCGCTGGAACCAGCTTTGATATTTGTGAATCGTACATTAAGAAACTATAATCTTAGAGATAAATTGCGAATCATTGCCAGCGGAAAAGTACTGACAAGTTTAGATATTCTTCGAGCAGTTGCAATGGGAGCAGATATCTGTAATAATGCGAGAGGATTTATGTTTTCTCTTGGCTGTATTCAGGCGTTAAGGTGTAATAACAACAATTGTCCAACGGGTGTGGCTACGCAGGATAAAATGTTGATTAAAGGGCTTGATGTAACAGATAAAGCTGAGAGGGTGTATCATTTCCATAAAAATACTTTGCATACGTGTAATGAGCTAATAGCAGCAGCAGGAAGAAGTTCTTATGAAGAAGTTGATGCCAGTATGTTTATGCGTGGTGATGAGTTTGAGCATCTTTCAGATAAGTATTTCCCAGATATTTTGGGAAATGTAAGGTAAATAAAAAAGCGCTTCAAAATATTTTGAAGCGCTTTTTTTATCTTTTTAGCATTTATTATTGATCTGCTGAAGGTCTTACATTTGCTTTGTAAATTTGAAAATTAAAAACAAAAGTTGCATTCTGAAGATTGTAATAATTGGCGTTTCTTGCAAAAGCTGCTTTAGACGGTACAATAATTACTCCTTGTAGATTATAAGGGTTTCCTGAGGTTAAGTTTTCAAAACCTTTAAAGTATTTTAAACCTTCTTTAAGGCCTTTAATCTCGTAATAATTACTATCTTTTCCAGAAGCCGTTCTAACGATTTTTTTAACGTAATAAAACGTAGGGTCGGTTACAGGAGAGCCACTTCCGTTAATGGTGTTTAAAAGAGGTTCTCCGTTTCCTAACGAAATATTTCCGTCCGTGTTTGTAGCAAGATAATAGTTCGCTCTTATCATTGTTTTAATCTGCGTAGAATCTTCTATGGTAACACCCGTTACAGGGGGATTGCTATCTTCTGGCTGAGCTCCGATTCTTTTGATATAAATAACTCCGGAAGGAAGTGTTTTAGGGTCTAGCTGAGATAGTTTTTTCTCATTGTCGTCAGCTGCATCTGTGCTGCTGAACGCTTTTATGTTTCCCTGCGAATCTAGATAGTTGTTGTCCATAAATTTCTGAATAGCCTGCTCGTCATAAGAATTTCTTACATTGATGTCTTCGGGCTCTACAAAAGTCTCCACTTCATCATCCTTTTTACAAGCTGCGAAACACAACGATCCTGCAAGGATATACAAAAATATTTTTTTCATTTCAAAAACTTTAATTACTTTACAAATAATATAACGACAAAAGTATAAAAAAATATGAGAATAGATAAATTTTTATGGAGCATTCGTTTTTATAAAACAAGATCGGTGGCTGCAGATGAAATAAAAAAGAACAGAGTTTCTATTGGAGCCTCGACTGTGAAGTCGTCCAAAGAAGTAAAAGAAGGAGATGTTATCAAAATTCGCAAAAATCAAATCGATTATAAAATTAAAGTAATACAAATTCCTAAAAGTAGAATAGGGGCTAAATTGGTATCGCTTCATATTAAAGATGTAACTGATAAAGATCAATACGAAATCTTAATGATGCGAAAAATGTCTCAGGAATACTACCGAAACAGGGGAGAAGGAAGACCTACCAAAAAAGATAGAAGAGAGATGGATGATTATGTTGAAAATGATGTTGCCTCTGACTTTACAGATTGGGACGATTTTTTTGGTGAAGATGGCAGTGATTCTGAAACCAACGATTAATTTAAAAGAAAAAGCTCTAGAGATAGAGCTTTTCTATTATTTCTTGAATGATATCTTCAGGAGTCTTTGAATCTGTATTAATGCTAAACTGAGCTTTACTGTAAAAAACATTTCGTTCAAATAGATGTTTGGCAATAAATTCAGGAAGATCTTCATCCGATATTTTTGCAATCAACGGTCTTTTTTCTTTCTGCTTTGAAATTCTTTCTGCCAAAGTAGCAATAGAGGCTCTCAAAAAAATACTCTTCGAGCTATTATTAATAATTTCCATATTATTATAATAAACCGGAGTTCCGCCTCCCAGGCTCAAAACGATATTTTCTTGAGAGGCTAAGATCTCCTCCAAAATTTCTCTTTCTAATTTTCTAAAGTGAATTTCCCCCATTTTTTCGAATATTTCGGGAATGGTTAATTTTTTTCGCTTAGAAATCTCTTTGTCGAGGTCAATTAATTTAAAATTTATTTTGTCGCTTAATATTTTGGAAATGTGAGATTTACCACTCCCCATGTAGCCTACCAGTGAAATTATCATGAAATTATTTTAAACAAATTTGCAAAAAAATTTTGAGATAACGAAAAAAGTTATATCTTTGCACCACTGAAAACAAGGATATTACTTAACAGTAAAAACTTGATAATATAGTGACCGACTCGGTAGCTCAGCTGGTAGAGCAATACACTTTTAATGTATGGGTCCTGGGTTCGAATCCCAGCCGGGTCACTTAAAAAAAATTACTAGATTTTTGTAATTTTATAGCTTGTGTGGTGAAATTGGTAGACACGCCATCTTGAGGGGGTGGTTTCCTAAGGATGTGCTGGTTCGAATCCAGTCACAGGCACAGCAAAAAAAATATTTAATTAATGTTTGATATTTTGTAAAAAATATTTTATATTTGTCCTCGTTAATTTTATGTGACCGACTCGGTAGCTCAGCTGGTAGAGCAATACACTTTTAATGTATGGGTCCTGGGTTCGAATCCCAGCCGGGTCACAAGTTTACTGAAAAGTAAATTTTTTTCATATTAATATTTTGTGATTTGGTGTTCAAAGGCTTCCTTCAGGAAGCCTTTGATTTTTTATGTCAATCCAAATGCATATTGTCAATTAATCTTACTCCATCTACATTAACTACAATAAACGCTCTGTAAGATTTATTTTCTTCTCTTTGGTCAATTTCTTTCAATGTGCTTTCGTCAGCAATCAGAAAATACTCCAGCTCCATGTCTTTGTGGTTCTGAAAGATTTCATTTACATTTTCCTTAATATTTAAAACCGAAGTGTTTTTAAACGATTTTTTTACTTTCATTAATGTTTCGAAGATAATTTTAGCCTCCTCTTTTCTTGCTTCGGTGAGACGCTGGTTTCTTGAGCTTAAAGCTAAGCCGTTTTCTGCTCTGTAAATAGAGACTCCTTTTATTTTGATAGGAAGCAGTTTTTTTTCAACCATTTTTTTAATGATTGCCAATTGCTGAAAATCTTTTTCTCCGAAGTATGCGTTGTCCGCTTTTACTTGTTTGAAGAGCTCTTCAACTACCGTTCCTACACCATCAAAATGGCCGGGTCTAGACTTTCCTTCCATTTCATTTTCTAAACCATCGTAATCATAGCGCTGGCTTTCTGTTTTTTCAGGATAGATATCTTCAACTTGAGGAAGGTAAACAGCGTCTACAAGCCCTGAATTTTTGAGAATAGAGATATCGCGATCGGTGTCTCTAGGGTATTTTTCCAAATCTTCAGCATTGTTAAATTGTGTAGGGTTTACAAAAATTGATGAGATGACCAGGTCATTTTCTTTCCTTGCAGCTTCATACAATGATAAGTGACCATTGTGTAAAGCGCCCATAGTAGGCGCAAAACCTATTTTTTTGCCCATTTCCTTCTGTCTTTCTATAAAATCCTGAAGTGTTTTTTTGTTTTTTAGAACTTCCATAGTTTATTTTAATAACAATTCAAAAATACTAAATATTAAGAGATTCGTTTTTAGTTTTTATGCATTATCTCAATAACTATCGTAAAAAAATGTTAATTAGAATAATGTTGAATGTTTTTTCGTAATTTTGCATATTAGAGCGTTATTTAAAATTATATAAAAAATTATATGCCCAATCAGAAAATACTGTACATTACCACAGAGATGTACCCTTATCAGGAAGACACAAATTTAGCAGCGGTGGTAAACAAAATGGCACTTAAAATGCACCAAGAAGGCAATGATGTAAGAGTTTTTATGCCAAGATTCGGACAGATAAGTGAGAGGAAATTTCAACTTCATGAAGTGATTCGTCTTTCGGGGATGAATATTATTATCAATGATTTAGATCAACCTTTAATTATTAAAGTGGCTTCACTTCCAGGAGAAAGGTTGCAGGTTTATTTTATCGATAACGAAGAATACTTCAAAAGAAAACAATATTATTTTGATGATGCAGGTGTAGCGTTTGACGATAATGATGAGAGAGCTATATTCTTTGCACGTGGTGTAATAGAAACTATTAAAAAACTAAACTGGGTTCCAGACGTAATTCACTTAAATGGATGGATGTCTTCTTTTGTGCCTATTTATCTAAAAACCTACTACAAATCTGATACTTACTTCAAAGATGCTAAAATTGTACTTTCATTATACAATGAGAAAGATGCAGCTTTGGCAGAAAATGTAGGTGAGAAACTGCAGTTTGATAATATTTCAGATTTAAATGCGTTAAATAAACCGAGCTTCGAGAGTTTCGTAATTGAAAGTATGAATTATGTAGACGAAGTCGTAAAAGGAGATGAGTTTTTGAACGGTGATCTTGACAAAGGCTTTAATGAAACGGCTACTTCAAAATCTGAATACCTTGATGTAGACTCTATCAGTAAATTATATTAATATACATTTTGATGATTTATAATATTAGAAAAGTTTTCACCCTTCTTTCTGTAATGGTTTTAGGGGGTGTATTGGTTTATAACTGCGAGCCGGAACCAGATTCTCTAGGAGAGCAGTTATTTTTAAATGGTGCTGCAGAAGGAGTAGAGTCTTCTTATGATCTTATTGCTTATAACTTTAAAAATAATGATACGATAAGAACAGATGCGTATAAATTATTAAATATTATTGGCTCTTCTTCAACTTCTTCTACAGCGGTTTTAGGCGCTTTTAATGAAAGTCAGTTTGGAATGCAGAGAGCTTCGTATTTTACTCAGGTGAGATTGGCTGCTGATAATCCTGATTTTGGAACTAACGCAGTCGTAGATTCTGTAGTTTTGGTTCTTAAGCCTAGCTATCGTATAGATTCGCTTATCGCTACTACTACAGATGAAAATTATGTTTATCAGAACGGAGGTCTAGATGCTAATGGAAATGTAGGTACTAATATAGATGCTAAAAAAGTGGTGAGTACTTATCCTATTACAAAATTCGGAAAAACCAAAAAGAAACTTACTCTAGAGGTACATGAAGTAAAAGAATTTATGAATGGGTATAATGATTATGTTTATTCTGATAAAAAATTTGACACATACACTCCTCTTTTAGGTTCTAAAGAAATTAAAGAGGGGAATGTGAGCGCTGTAACCATTACTAAAGATTCTGATAATTCTCAAATAACACCTTCATCAGCACCTGGTATAAGAATCCAGTTATCACCGACTTTATTTCAATCTAAAATTATTGATAAGAAAGGACAACCTGAGCTAAGTGATGCTTCGAATTTTATCAGACATTTCAGAGGTTTAAAAGTTTCTGTAGCTGAAGATGATGGTTACTTATTCCAATTTGCTCCTAACGATATGGAGTTGATTATGTATTATAAGAATGATTTAGCTGTAGCTGGAGCTCCTCCCAAAAGACCTCAAACAAAATATGAGTTTGCTGTGAAATTTACAAATATGCATTCTGCTTATTATGAATATAATAGAACAAATGCTAAAATTAACGATTTTGCTTTTGGAAATAAAGAAATAGGAGATGAAAAACTGTACGCCCAAGGAATGGGAGGTAATTCTATAGGTATAAAATTCAAAAAAGAAGAGATTGATATACTTAGAAAACTTTACCAAGACGATAAGGCTGCTATTATCAGTGCAAAAATCAGAATTTATACAGATGAAATAGAATGGGTAAACCCTTATCCAAAGCTAGGTGCTCAAGATTTTACTATTGTTCAAAGAAATAAAGATTCTGCCGGTAAAGAAACAACGGCATTTACGACAGATCCTACTTCATTAGGAGCTACTTTTATTCCTGTAAGAGCTTATAATACAGATAAGAACCCAGCGTCTTATGAGTTTACGGTAACTCGTTCTTTAAAAGATATTGTAGAGTCAACTGATACTTATGATAAATATAAAGATAAATATTTCAAGATAGATCTTGCTCAATTTTTACCAAACGCTTCCGGTGCTATTGCGGGATATAATTCTACTTCAAGAGCTTTTTCTATGGGAAGAACTGTTTTTGTAGGTTCTAATTCTTCAAGCGATAAAAAGATTAAGCTATTGGTTACACATGGTACCAAAAAATAAAAACTAAAAATATTAAAAAAAACACTCGATTAAATTATGTGCGGAATAGTTGGTTATACAGGTTTTCAAGATGCCTATGATATTGTTATCAATGGTCTTAGAAGATTAGAATATAGAGGGTACGACAGTGCCGGAATTGTTTTAGAAAATACAGCCAACAGCTTTAGCGTTGAAAAAACGAAAGGCAAGGTTGATGATTTGGTCAATATTTCAAATAATTTAAAAGGAACTTCCAAAATAGGAATGGGTCACACGCGTTGGGCAACTCACGGTGTACCAAGTGATAGAAATTCACATCCTCATGTTTCAAATAACGGAAAAATTGCACTTGTTCATAATGGTATTATTGAAAATTATGACACCATTAAAACAATGCTTACCGAAAAAGGTTTTTCTTTTAAATCTGAAACAGATACAGAAGTTTTAGTTAATCTTATTCAGTATTTTACAGATCTTAATTCTGAAACAGATTTTCCTGAAGCTGTAAGATATGCATTAAACGAAGTATATGGAGCCTATGCTATTACCGTAATGCACGAAGACCATCCAGGGGTTTTAGTTGTTGCGAGATTAGGTTCTCCATTGGCAATTGGAATTGGTAATAAAGAATATTTTATCGCTTCTGATGCATCTCCTTTTGTTGAGTTTACTAAAGAAGCTATTTACCTTGAAGAAGGGCATATGGCAACAATATCTTTGGAAGGAGGCGTAGACATCAGAACAATCAATGATAATTCTAAAATAATTCCTGAAATTCAAGAATTAAAATTAAGCTTAGAACAAATAGAAAAAGGTGGATATGAGCATTTTATGCTTAAAGAAATCTTTGAACAGCCAAAATCTATCCACGATACAATGAGAGGAAGACTTATTGTAAATGAAGGAGTTATTAAAATGGCCGGAATTTGGGATCATGTAGAAAAATTCAAAAACGCTAATAGGATTATCATTATCGCTTGCGGTACTTCTTGGCATGCAGGCCTTATCGGTGAATATCTAATCGAAGAGTTTGCAAGAATTCCTGTAGAAGTAGAGTATGCATCAGAATTTAGATACAGAAACCCTATTATTACGGATAAAGACGTTGTCATTGCAATTTCTCAGTCAGGAGAAACGGCAGACACGATGGCTGCTTTAAAACTAGCAAAAGAAAGAGGTGCATTTATATATGGTATATGTAATGTAGTAGATTCTTCTATTGCAAGAATTACAGATGCCGGATCTTATACTCACGCAGGGCCAGAAATTGGTGTTGCTTCTACAAAAGCATTTACAGCACAGTTGACCATTCTTTCTTTAATTGCATTAAAATTAGGAAATCACAACGGTAACTTAGGAACTGCTGAATTTATGAGTCTTATCTCAGAACTTGATGCGATTCCTAAAAAAATCGAAGAAGTATTAGAAGCTACCCATGAGCTTACTCAGCATATCGCAAAAGACTTCATCGATGCTACCAATTTCTTATACTTAGGAAGAGGGTACAATTATCCTGCGGCTTTGGAAGGCGCTCTTAAATTAAAAGAAATCTCTTATATCCATGCAGAGGGTTATCCTGCCGCAGAAATGAAACATGGCCCAATCGCTCTAATTGACGAAAACATGCCAATTGTTATCATTGCCCCTAAAAAAGGACACTATGAGAAGATTGTAAGCAATGTACAGGAAATTAAGGCTAGAAAAGGTAAAGTAATTGCCGTAGTAAACAAAGGAGATACTCAGGTAAGTGCAATGGCTGATTATGTGATTGAAATCCCTGAAACCTCAGAATGTTTTTCTCCAATAGTAGCTTCTGTACCATTACAATTATTAGCTTATTACATAGCAGTGTATAGAGGTGCCAATGTAGACCAGCCAAGAAATCTTGCAAAATCTGTAACTGTAGAGTAAAAAGTACTTGGAAATAAAATAAGTTTAGGTTTTTTTCGTTATTCTGAAAAAAATCTTAAAAGTTTCTTAAAAAAATTATATATTTACGGCTTAATTATAAAAATTAACATGAAAAGGATATTTCTTTTATTATTGTCTGCGTCGGTAGCATCGGTATCTTGTTCAGGTGGTGGATCTTCTTCTGTAGGGAAGCCTGGAACAAAAGGAGAATTGATACCTAGAGAAAAAACAAAATCATTTGTTGCACAAAGACCTTATGGGATGGTGGCAATTCCTGGCGGTTCTTTTATTGCTGGTATGGCCGATGAATCATTTACCAATAATGGTGAAACTGCACCTTTGAAAACGGTAACCGTAGCTCCTTTCTTTATGGATGAAGCTGAAACTACTAATGCAGAATACAGAGTTTTCATCAATTACGTAAGAGATTCTATCGCTAGAACAATGCTTGCTGAAGCTGCAGGTGAAGGTGGCGATGGTGGCGGTAAAGGCGCAAGCATCGGAGACTATGCTTATCTTGCTAAAAAAGAAGAAAACTTAACACCATATCAGGAATATCTTGAAGGAGCCGGAGGAAGAGACGACGGTTTTGATGCAAGCAAAAAATTAGATTGGAAAATTCCATTACATTGGAATACATCAAAATATCCTGATGTAGAATATGCTGAAGTTCTTGAGTCTATGTATTTACCTGCTTCTTCTAGAGTAGGAAGTGAAAGACTTATTGATGTTAGTAAATTAAAATATGGTTATAGATGGGGAGATATGGATGTAGCTATCGCTGATAACGAAAGAGGAGTAAACTTCTTAAGAAGCGAAAGTATTTCTATCTATCCAGATACAACAGTTTGGGTAAATGATTTCCACTTTACTTATAATGAGCCTTTATTTGAGCAATATTTCTGGCACAAAGCTTACAAAGATTATCCTGTTGTTGGGGTAACTTGGGATCAAGCTAGAGCATATTGTGATTTCAGAACTAAATTAAAGTCTGATTATAACGAAAGCTTAAAAAGAAAACAACAAAGACCTTTACGTTTCCGTCTTCCTAACGAAATGGAATGGGAATATGCTGCAAGAGGTGGAAAACAAAATGCAACTTACCCTTGGGGAGGTCCTTACTTAATGGATGATAGAGGTTGTTACTTAGCAAACTTCAAGCCAAAAAGAGGTAGCTATATGGAAGATGAGAAAAAAGGTACTTATACCTACGCTGCTCCTGTAAAAAAATTCAAGAAAAATACTTTTGGATTATTTGATATGGCAGGTAACGTATCTGAGTGGACTGATTCAGGATACAACAATTCTGCTTACGGGTTCTCTTCTACTTTAAATCCTTCTATTAAATCTAAAGCAGATAACAAAAAATCTGTAAGAGGTGGTTCTTGGAAAGATGTTGGTTATATGTTGATGACAGGGGCAAGAGACTGGGAAAACAAAGATTCTGCAAGAAGTTATATCGGTTTCAGAACGGTACAAGATATTCCTGAAGCTGCTGTTAAAGCGAAAAGAGTTAACAGATAATTTCACTTAAATTATTTATTTTCAATTTATAACACTTAAAAAAAACTAACTTATATGTTTAAGACTAAAGATGCTTGGATGAATTTCTTCTATTCATTCGGTGCTGCAATTGTAATTCTTGGAGCTTGGCTTAAAATTACTCACATTACATTTGGACCTATTAACGGAAACATCGCTCTTACAGTAGGGCTTGTAACTGAGGCAATTATCTTTATTATTTTTGCATTCGACCCTCCAGCTGCGGAAGAATCTTACCATTGGGAAAATGTTTACCCTGAATTGTTAGATAAACATGCAAACCCAAATCCTTTACATTCAAATATTTCTTCTAAAAATGCAGGAGCACAATTTGCTGAACTAGAGAATTCACTTTCAACGAAGTTAGATAAAATGCTTCAGGATGCGAAACTAGACGTGCAATTGTTTGATAGATTGAGAACAGGAATTGATAAATTTTCAAGCTCAGTAGATCAAATCAACCAAACTGTTGACGTATCTGCTTCTACACACAAATACAATGACCAGTTAAACAAAGCTGCTTCACACATGGAAAGCATGAATGCTCTTTATGCAATGCAGTTAGAAAACGGTCAAAAACAATCAGATTTTGCTAAAAAATATGTTGCAGATATGCAAAAATCAGCAGAACAGTCTGAGAAATTTAATCAAGAATTACAAGGTTTAACAACCAACTTAAACAGCTTAAACAGAGTTTATGGTGGTATGTTAACTGCTATGAAGTCATAAATCCTTAACCATTAATTTAAACAAAAACTAAAGAAAAAAGAATGGCAAAAGGAAAACAGACTCCACGTCAGAAGATGATCAACCTGATGTATTTGGTGTTCATCGCTATGATGGCCCTCAACATTGATGTTGAAATCATCAGATCATATTATGATTCTACAAGAGCCTTAAATGATACAAGACATTTGACGGAGCAGAAGAATGAAGATATTTTTGAGAAAACATTAGAAGCAAAAGCTCAGCAGGTACCAGATACCTATGCAACACCTTGGGAACAGTATAAAGGACTGAAAAGCAAGATTGATGTTTTGGTAAAATCGGCTGATGATATTAAAGTTATTCTGAAGAAGCAATCAGATTTCCATGACAAAGATCCTAAAACAGGAAAAGAAAC
The DNA here is from genome assembly GCF_021010565.1 of Chryseobacterium turcicum. Lineage (NCBI taxonomy): Bacteria > Pseudomonadati > Bacteroidota > Flavobacteriia > Flavobacteriales > Weeksellaceae > Chryseobacterium > Chryseobacterium turcicum. The sequence continues at coordinate 387,756 of NZ_JAJNAY010000002.1, read as the reverse complement.
TGACGTAAGTGAGAACTTCTCTGCACTGAATAATAATGAGGCAACAACTAACTATTTCTTTAAAGAAGGTGACGAAAATGCTCCTTCTGCTAAAGCTTTAGAGCTTAAGAAGCAATTAGATGATGTAAGATCTTATATTGTTGCTAATTTTGGAAGTAACCCACAGTTATTGAAATTAGTGGAAAGAGCAAATAAATCTATTATTGCAGAATATCCTGCTGGGAAATCTCCAAACGGTAAGACTTGGTTTCAGAATAAATTCTATCACCAACCACTTATTGCTGCGATTTCAAATCTAGAGATTATTCAGAATGATGCAAGAAACGTACAATCAGATGCATTGGCGTTAATGCTTCAGGAAAAAGTAGATGCAAGCATCAAGTTTACAAGCTACGAGGCAATTGTTTCTGCTCCTACTGATGTTCAGGTGGGTAAAAAAGCTGAAGCTGTAGTAATGTTAGGTAACTATTCAAACAGTAGTAAAATTAGCATTAGCGGAGTAAGCAGACAAGAAAACGGTAAAGGGTATCTTCCTTTAAATACTGGTGGTATTGGTGAGAAAAAGATTGGTGGTGTAATTACTTTAACAGATGCTACAGGAAAAGCTCAGCAATTCCCGTTCACGCATACATATAACGTAATCGCTGGTCCTCAACAAGTAAAACTAGAACAAGGATTATTACTTTCTGCTGATAAGATGAACGTAATGTATAGAGGATTAGAAAATCCTGTTTCAGGTTCTATCTTAGGTGCAGATAATGCTAAATTATCATTGTCAGCTCCAGGTGCGCAGGTAAGAAATACTGGTTCGGGTAAATGGATTGTAAAACCTCAAAGTGGAAATACTGTTAAATTAACATTATCAGGAACAGATCCAACTGGAAAATCGGTTTCACAAGTATTTGAATACAGAATTAAAAATGTACCTCCTCCACAAGGTCAGATGAGAGGGCAGAATGCACTTTCTATGCCAGCTAGCTCAATCAAAAATCAAACTGTACAGGCAGCAATTCCTGACTTTGATTTCCCTGTAACATTTACGGTTACCGAGTTTATGATTAGAGTTCCTGGTAAAGCAGCAATGCTAGTGAAAGGTAATTCACTTGCAGATGCAGAAGGTTTATTGAAAAATGTAAGATCTGGAGATATTGTTTCGATTATTGAAATTAAAGCTACTGCTCAGGGACTTGAAGGACCTGTGAAGAGAATTACTCCAATCGTTATTAATGTTCCATAAGATTAAAAAGCAATTATTATGAAAAAATATATTAGCAGTCTTTTAGTTTTAGCTTCTGGGTTTGCATTCTCTCAGACTATTCTAAATGCTTCTTCTCCGGAAGAATTCAGACAGATGAGAGCTGAAAATATGAAAAAAGTTGGAGATACTGTTATTAGTAATAAAGTTACTCCTTTAGAATATGGCTTTGTAGATGAAAAAGACATCTTAAAAAGTATGACAGTATGGGAAGTAATTGACCTTAATGATAAGATTAATCAGCCTCTTTACTACGACAACCCTAATGGATTGCTTTCTAAAACGACAAAATCTTTATACCAAGTTTTGTTAGATGCAGCAATGAGTGGTCAAGTTGAAGAGGTGTATGATGATGAAAATTTTTCAATTAAATTATCTCCTGAGCAAATTAAAGCTAGATTGCAGAAAATAGTTACTGGTGATGGCTTAGTAGACATTATAGCTTCTGGTAGAAAACCTACGGAACAAGAAATAAAAGAAAATACTGATATTTTTGAAACGACAACTGAGAAAGTTAAAGTTTTAAAAATTATGGGTATGTGGTTCATCGACAAAAGAGATGGTATGATGAAGTACAGACCTCTTGGTATTGCAGCAATGGGTCCTGACCCAGCAGTACAAGGTGTTTTTGATGCTGATGGTAAACCAATTGCTGGTAAAGATGAATTAATCGATTTGTTTTGGATTTATTATCCTAAAGCAAGAGATATTTTAGCAAATAATTATGTCTACAACAGAGCAAATTCGTCAGCGGATTTATCTTTTGATGACGTTATCAATGCTAGAAGATTTTCTTCAATCATCTACAAGTCAAGCAACGGTCTTGGAGATGGTACTATTAAAGATTATGTTCCTAGAAATGCTGAAGAGCAATTGGCTGAAAGCCAAAGAATCAAAGATCAGATTCTTCAAATGGAAAATGATATGTGGAATTACTAAATTTCACTTGATATTTATAAAAAACCTGAGTACATTTACTCAGGTTTTTTTATTGTTAAAAACACTTTCTTCATCGTTTTGAAGAAAATATATTATCAAATTTTAAGGGTTTAGTTATAATCTATTAACGAACACCTAAAAAACGATTAACCTATTTAAACCCCTTTTTAATAAATCAAATTTCTCATATGAAAAATGTAGATTACATCATCGTTGGTGATGGCTATGCAGCCTTATTTTTTGCACATCAGTTACTTTTAAATAATAAATCATTTGTCGTTTTTTCAGAGGGTAAAAAAAGCGCTTCACAGATTTCTGCCGGAATTATCAACCCAGTAGTGTTGAAAAAGTTTACCACATTTTGGTTAGCACAGGAGCAGATTGATTTTTTAAAAACATCGTTAAAAGAAATCGAATCTTACACAGGAGAAAATTATTTAATAGATTCTCCTATCCATAGAATTTTTCATGATGAGAATGAGCAGAAGCTTTGGCTTAAAAAATCGGGCAATGAAGAGCTAAAAAACTTTTTAGACGAAAAATTTGATCATTTAAATGGTGTAAAAAACGACTTTCAGACCGGAAAGGTCAATCAATCAGCGAGACTGAATGTTAGTGGATTTTTTAATGGTTTATTGAGTTATTTGGAAAGTAAAGGAAATTTAGTCAAGGAAAAGTTTGATTATTCTAAAATTGATGTCTCAAATTCTGAGTATAAAGATTTTAGTTTTAAAAATATTTTATTTTGTGAAGGGATGGGGGGGAAAGAAAATCCATTTTTTTCAGATATTGCTGTAATTCCAAACAAAGGACATCACATTCGGGTCAAACTTTCCGATGCTATTCCAGAAGATATTACAATTAAGAAAAAACACTTTCTTTTTCCGTTAAATGATAATCTTTATTTTTATGGCGGAACGTATGACCGTGAACAAATGCATCACGAAATCGATAGTTCTGCAGTCGAACAACTACAAAAAGGACTTTCAGAATTTTATCCAGGCGATTTTGAAATTAAAGAAGTGCATTTTGGTTTCAGACCTACCGTAAAAGATAGAAGACCCATAGTAGGAAGACATTCTCAGCATTCTAATTTTTATGTTTTTAATGGCTTGGGAGCCCGTGGAATTCTTAATGGTTGCTATTTCTCAAAAACATTGTTTGAATATATAGAAAATAATATTCCATTACCTCAAGAGATTTCTATAGATAGATTTTAATAACAAAAGACGCTTCAAAAAGCGTCTTTTGTTATTGTGAGGCCATCTTGGTCGCAGATGGGTCTTTTTTTCCGTGAAACAATACCATATCAACATCTTTTTGCAAGAATGTGACTTCATATTTGGTTTCAGTAAATTGATATTTATTATCAGCAGTAGTAAAACTTGGGTTTTCTGCATTTTTGTGCAACTCATAAGTCTTTCCGCTGAGCCTTACCGCAACAGTATTTTTGGTGTTATTGGTAATGATATCCATATTATCACCATGGCGATCATAAACAGTCAACTTGGTAATCTCATCCTGAGAAGTAGGTATTTCTTGTTGTATAGTCGTTGTTTCTGGATCTTTGGCAGAATGTTTACACGCTGATAGTGTGAGGATTATAATGAATCCGAGAACTAAATTTTTCATTTGTAATTGTGGTTTTTAAGGGTTTCATATTGAATTGCTATGGTTGTGTAAAATTACAATTGTTTTTCTTTAAAATGTGTTAAATTTTAATAATTTAAAGAATTTAAACGCATTTTAATAGTTTATTTTAATGTTAAATATAATCAATCGTTTCTCTCATTCATTTTTCAGCAGATTTCAAGAAGAGTTAAATTTTGTTAATAGTGAATTGAGTATTAAAATCTAAGCATACATTTGCATCTTCTAATGAGAAACTATATCGTATATTTTTTGACCAGCCTTTTTCTGCTTTTTATGGTGGAAAGTAAGCTCAATGTTAAAACTTTGCGTAATGACTTTTCGGGTCATATTTCTCACAATTATCCCAATAAAATTAATCAGACCAATCAAGCGCCAGCAAAATTTTCTGTTCAGCAAACAGCAGATACAGCAGATGGTTTTTCGATAGAGTTGGCTGAAGACGATTTTCAGTTTTCAGATACAGTGCAGGCAATGATTGTTTTTGCAAGTGTATTTGGGTTGATTTTTTCATTTGGATTATTATTTAAAAAAAGGTTTAAACCTTCAATTTCCGATTTTTTACAGCACTGTAATTCTGTAAAAACATTTATTCTGATTCGTTCCATCAGAATCTAAAATTCTATTTTTCGATTATCTTTTTTGTTCCAAAACCGGAGCGAAAATTTTTGCGTTGGGTCTATTCTGATTTCCACAATGTAAAACCCCCACCATTATTTATTCAATCAAACATTTAACGATTTATATTACTCTAAAATTATGATGAAAAGAGTTGTCTCAGGCGTTGTATTAAGCGCAATTCTCTTGCTGTTTAGCTGTAACGAGAAGAAAGAAGAAAAACAAGAAGACTCAGTGTATCCGGTGACTTCCCCAGTAAAAATGGATACGATTATTAACAAAGATTTTGTTGCCCAGGTTCAGTCGGTAAAAAATATCGAGATTCGGGCTCAGGAAAAAGGCTTCCTTGAGAAAATCTATGTAGATGAAGGTCAGTATGTAAAAGCAGGTCAGACCTTATTCAGAATTATGCCTCAATTATACCAAGCTGAATTATTAAAAGCAAAAGCTGAAGTAGAACAGGCTTCCATCGAATTAAGAAATGCAAGTACGTTATCCGACAATAATATTGTTTCTAAAAATGAAAGATTAATGGCTAAAGCTAAGCTCGATGCAGCCAACGCAGAAATGAAGTTAGCGCAAATCCATCTTTCATTTACAGATATTAAAGCTCCGTTTTCCGGGATTATCGATAGAATTCCGTTGAAATTAGGAAGCTTGGTAGACGAAGGTGATTTGTTAACAACGCTTTCAGACAATACCAATATTTATACTTATTTCAATGTTTCGGAACCTGAATATCTGAATTATCAGAAGAATGTTGCGGACCGTGGAAATCAGAATGTAAGCTTGGTGATGGCAAATGGAGAATTGTTTAATCAGACTGGAGAAATTCAAACGATTGAAGGTCAGTTTGATAATGAAACCGGAAATATTGCTTTCAGAGCGAAGTTCCCCAATCCTGAAAAACTATTAAGAAACGGCGAAACAGGAAAAATCAGAATGACGTTACCGTTGAAAAATGCTTTAATCATTCCACAAAAAGCGACGTATGAAATTCAGGATCAGAAATATGTTTTTGTAATCGATAAAAATGGAGTTGCAAAATCTAAAAATATAAAAATAGCTTATGAACTTCCAGATTTATATGTAGTTGCTTCAGGATTATCAGAAGGTGATAAAATCTTATTGGAAGGCGTACAAAAAGTGAAAGACGACCAAAAAGTAAAGGTGAAAGCACAAGATCCGAAGAAAGTTCTTCAGTCTTTAAAATTAAAAGCAGAGTAAGGAATAAATGATAATTGATAAATGATGCCGACTCGCTGTCTATCATCTTTTCGTCTATTATCTATTGTCTAAAAAATATAAAATTACATGTTTAAAAAATTCATACGCAGACCCGTTCTGTCGATTGTAATCTCTTTGATTATAGTTTTTATGGGAGTTTTGTCACTAATGAAACTTCCGATTACTCAGTTTCCGTCTATTTCTCCACCAAAAGTAAATATTACCGCAACGTATCCCGGAGCGAATAACGAATTGTTGGTGAAAGCTGTGGTAATTCCTCTAGAGCGTTCATTAAATGGGGTTCCAGGAATGAAATACATGACTTCCGATGCCGGAAATGATGGTGAAACTTCTATTCAGGTTGTTTTCGATTTGGGAACAGATCCGAATGTGGCAGCCGTAAATGTTCAAAACCGTGTTTCTTCTGCGGTAAACAAACTTCCGCCTTTGGTAGTGCGTGAAGGGGTGAAAATTACCCGTGAAGAACCGAATATGTTGATGTATATTAACTTGTACAGTGATGATCCGAAAGCTGACCAGAAATTCCTTTTCAACTATGCCGACATCAATGTAATGTCTGAATTGAGAAGGGTAAGTGGAGTTGGTTTTGCCGATATTTTGGGAACTCGTGAATATGCAATGCGTATTTGGTTGAAACCCGATCGTTTAACAGCTTACAATATTTCAGCTGATGAAGTAATGGAAGCTTTAAACCAGCAAAGTTTAGAAGCTTCTCCCGGAAAAACAGGAGAAAGTTCTGGTAAACGTTCTCAGTCTTTTGAATATATTTTGAAATATTCCGGACGTTTTAATAATGAAAAAGATTACGGAAATATCATTCTTAAAGCTAAATCAGCAGGGGAATTTGTAAGGCTAAAAGATGTTGCCGATATAGAGTTTGGTTCTTCAATGTATGATATTTATTCTACATTAAACGGAAAACCTTCAGCAGCAATTACGGTAAAACAATCTTATGGTTCGAATGCGAGTGATGTTATCAAAAACGTAAAAACGTTGATGGCTCAGCTGGAGAAAACCAACTTCCCGAAAGGAATGCATTATGACATCAGTTATGACGTTTCAAGATTTTTGGATGCTTCGATTGAGAAAGTAGTTCATACCTTGTTTGAAGCCTTTATTTTGGTGGCGATTGTGGTATTTTTATTCTTGGGAGACTGGCGTTCAACGTTGATTCCTGCGATTGCCGTTCCGGTTTCTTTGGTGGGAACTTTTGCCGTAATGTCCGCATTTGGAATTACTTTGAATATGATTTCGCTTTTCGCTTTGGTAATGGCAATTGGGGTCGTCGTCGATGATGCAATTGTTGTGATTGAGGCCGTTCATGCTAAAATGGAAGAGAAAGGACTTTCTGCATTAAAGGCTACGGAAGAAGCAATGCACGAAATCAGTGGTGCGATTATCGCCATCACATTGGTCATGGCGGCGGTATTTATTCCGGTAGCGTTTATGTCGGGGCCGGTTGGAGTTTTCTACCGTCAGTTTTCGATTACAATGGCTTCGGCAATTATTCTTTCTGGAGTTGTTGCATTGACTTTGACGCCAGCTTTATGTGCTTTAATTCTGAAAAATAATCACGGAAAAGCTAAGAAAAAAGGTCCGATTACGATTCTTTTAGATAAGTTCAACAATGCGTTTAATAAAGGAGCGGGGAAATATGAAAAGTTATTGAATAAAACAGTGACTAAAAAATTCATTACGCTTCCTTTGTTGTTAATTTTCTGTGCATGTACTTATCTTTTAAGCAATAAACTTCCTTCAGGATTTATTCCGAGTGAAGACCAGGGAATGATTTATGCGATTATCCAAACTCCTCCGGGTTCTACTTTGGAAAGAACGAATCAGATTGCTAAAGAATTATTGAGAGAATCGGAAGATATTGATGGAGTACAGTCTGTTTCATCTTTAGCTGGTTATGAAATCTTAACGGAAGGAACAGGTTCAAACTCAGGAACATGTTTGATTAACCTTAAAAGCTGGGATGAACGTTCAGAATCTGCCGCCGAAATTATTGAAAAGCTCGAAGAAAAAGCTAAAAATATTCCGGGTGCGAATATTGAGTTTTTCCAGCCGCCATCAATTCCGGGTTATGGTGCTGCAGGTGGATTTGAATTAAGACTTCTCGATAAAGCCGGTAGTGGAGATTATCAAAAAATGGAGAAGGTGAGTACAGACTTCGTGAAAGAATTGAAAAAACGTCCTGAATTGGGCTCTGCTTTTACATTCTATTCTGCGAGTTTCCCTCAGTATATGCTTAAAATCGACAATGATTTAGCCGAACAAAAAGGGGTGAGTATTGAAAAAGCAATGGATAATTTATCAACGTTAATCGGTTCAAACTACGAAACGAGTTTCATCCGTTTCGACAGACCTTATAAAGTGATTGTTCAGGCGGGTCCTCAATATCGTGCTTTGCCAAGTGACTTGATGAAATTATATGTGAAAAACGATAAAGACCAAATGGTTCCGTATTCAGATTTTATGCACATGGAAAAAGTGTATGGACTTTCGGAAATCACTCGTCATAATATGTACAATTCTTCGGAAGTGAGCGGAACTCCGGCTCCTGGTTACAGTTCGGGACAGGCAATTAAAGCCATTCAGGAAGTGGCTGATAAAACGTTACCAAGAGGTTTCGGAATCGACTGGGCAGGGATTTCAAAAGACGAAGTAGGTCGTGGAAACGAAGCGGTTTATATTTTCTTAATCTGTTTAGGGTTTGTTTATTTAATTCTTTCAGCGCAGTATGAAAGTTTCATTCTTCCTTTACCAGTAATTTTATCTTTACCAACAGGTATTTTCGGAGCGTTTTTATGTCTGAAACTTTTAGGATTAGAAAACAACATTTATGCACAGGTTGCGATGGTAATGCTCATCGGGCTTTTAGGTAAAAATGCGGTATTGATTATCGAATTTGCCGTTCAGAAAAAAGCTGAAGAAGGAATTTCTGTGGCGAAAGCGGCAATTGAAGGAGCAGCCGTACGTTTCAGACCAATTTTGATGACTTCGTTTGCATTTGTTGCCGGATTAATTCCTTTGGTAATGGCAACCGGACCGGGAGCGGTAGGAAACAGAACCATCGGAACTGCAGCTGCAGGAGGAATGCTTTTAGGAACCGTTTTCGGACTGATGATTATTCCTGGATTATATTACATTTTCGGAACAATTGCCGATAAAACCAGACTGGCAAAATACGAAGAAGAAAATCCTTTAACTGAACAAACAGAACCTTATCAACACGATGATAAACATGAAGATTTATAATAAATATATTGCCGCAATTGCCGTATCACTTGTTTTGGCGAGCTGTAAAGCTCCGATGGCAACGGTGATTCAGGATGATGTGAAAAATAATATTCCTGAGAATTTTAATCAAAACGAACAGCAGGATGTTAATAACAATAGCGGAACAACGCCTTGGAGACAGTTTTTTACCGACCCTAATTTGGTGAGTTTAATTGAAACTTCCCTGAAAAATAATCAGGAATTAATGATTACGCTTCAGGAAATTGAAATTGCTAAAAGTGGAGTCGTTGCTAAAAAAGGAAAGCTTACTCCAACAGTAAGAGCTGGTTTAGGAGCCGGATTAAAAAAAGCAGGTCGCTACACAAGTGAAGGAGCAGGTGATGCTTCCACAGAAATCGAACCCGGAAAAGAAATGCCAGATCCGCTTGGAAATTTCGAAGGCGGTTTGATGGCCAACTGGGAAATCGACATTTGGAAAAAACTCAGAACAGAGAAAGATGCCGCCGTAGCACATTATCTTTCAACAGTTGAAGGAAAGAATTTTGTGCTTTCAAATCTGATTGAGGAAGTAGCCGATAATTATTATGAATTATTGGCGCTGGACAATCAGATGGATATTATTCAGCAGTATATTAAGTTGCAGACAAGAGCTTTAGAGATTGCTAAGATTCAAAAACAAGCTGCTGCTGCAACAGAACTGGCAGTGAAAAAGTTTGAGGCTGAATTGGCTAAATCTAAAGCAACAGAATATACCATTCGTCAGCAGATTACGGAAAAGGAAAATCAGATTAATGCACTGTGTGGGCGTTATCCGCAACCGATTGTGAGAACAAAGGAAAGCTTTATGTCGACCATTCCGCAAACGGTTTATACAGGAATTCCGTCTCAATTGTTAGCAAACCGTCCTGATATCAAACAGGCTGAATTAGAATTAAAAGCTGCAAAACTAGATGTAGAAGCCGCAAGAAAAGAGTTTTATCCTACTTTAGAAATCTCTGCAACTTTAGGATTGGAAGCTTTTAAACCATCTTATCTCGTTAAAATGCCAGAGTCAATTGCTTACAATTTGGTGGGAGAATTGGCAGGTCCGCTGATTAATAAAAGTGCGATTAAAGCGAATTTTCAAACAGCAGATGCAAAGCAAATTCAGGCTTTGTATGAATATGACAAAACCATTTTGAATGCGTATTTGGATATTTCAAACCTGATGTCTAAAGTGAAAAATATCGACCAGTATTATCAGCTGAAGTCTCAGGAAACACAGGCTTTAGACCAATCTATTGATATTGCTAATCAGCTTTTCAAAAACTCAAGAGCTGATTATCTGGAAGTTCTTTTAAACCAAAGAGACGCTTTAGATGCAAAAATGGAGTTGATTGAAGCTAAGCAAAAGCAATTAAGCACCGTGGTCGATATCTACAAAAGTTTAGGCGGCGGCTGGAAATAAATTAGTTTTTTATTCATATATATCATTATTTCAATTGTGTGGAGTCCGGTTCTGTTTTCAGAGCCGGATTTTTTTATATGTTAAAACTTCTTTAGTCTCAAACAAGAGTGTTTGTAACCAAAGAAGTCCTCCGGAGATTTAAAACACCCTTGTTTGTAACTTCCGGAGTTCTCCGTTTGTTTAAATCAAGGGTGTTTGTGACTTCCGGAATCCTCCGACAGTCTCCTGCAATCTGTGGGAACCCTCCGGAGAGCTCCGAAAGTCTCCTGCAGAGTGCGGGGAACTTCCGGAGTTCTCAGGTAGTGAGTTACTAAGCTAATTCTTATTTAACCGCAAAAGCGGCAAAAGAAATGATTGGGAAAAAGGAAATTCAAAAGTTTACAAAATGTAAAATTTTCAATGATTGTGCAGATTTTACCCATTAAATCAATAGTGTTAATTTTTATAAACACTGGTTTTATTCAAGCTTCATCAGCGACTTTGTCGCGCTTCTTTGCACCTTAAAATAATAAGGTTAAAAATTAAAATCTTTGCATTATAAAAGATTCTGCTCAATTTTTATCCCAAACTCAGGTTTTAAAAAACTGTTTAATCAACATAATAAATTTATCTCATTAAAATAATCGTATTGCTTTTTATAAGCACTACTGGTTTTCTTCAAGCTTCATCAGCGACTTTGTCGCGCTTCTTTGCACCTTAAAATAATAAGCCTAAAAATTAAAATCTTTGCGTTATAAAAGATTTTGCTCAATTTTTTATCCCAAACTCAGGTTTTAAAAAAACTGATTGGGAGAAAATCAGAAGTCAATCATATAGAATTTAAAATAATTCTTTTCATCAAAATAAAACACGTCGAGTTTTGTCGCAATACACCTATAGCTTTGCTGTATAAAATATTGAGAGCTATGGAAATCCCGTTTTATTTAAGTTTTAGAGAATTCGAAAAGCAATATTATAACAATCTCGAAAAATGGTTTGAAAGCGACCAAAATACCAGTGAAACAGATTTTTTGCTTCATCTGAAAGAGATGTATAAACCGTATTTGTGTTACAGTTTTTCTGAAGACAGATTGCAGGCAGATGCGGTGATTGAAATTAAAAACTGTTTCTTTCCGTACCATGAAAATTTTGGGATTTCGTTCAATATGAATCATTCTAACGCCAAAAATTTCAAAACGGGAATCAATAATGTTTCTGAAACAAAAACCATCACGATGATGGAGTATGCTCAACATATTTTAGACAGAATTCACCTCTATTTTCAGAAAAATAAAACTTCGATGAAAGAAAATGAGACGATTCTAGATTACCTCAATCATTATCAAATCATCACAGCAAAAGAAAAAACAGGGTACTGTCCCGATTACGATGTGCACCAGAAAAAACTTCCATTCTTAAAGGCTTTTCTTCCTCATTTCGGTGGCACAGTCGATATATCTTTGTATAGAAATTTCTATTTTTCTGTCGTAAGAATTGCCGATTTTATAGATTACAAACTGAAAGCAGTGGAAGCTTTCGACCAAAGTATCTATCACGAATTAAAATCTGAAGCGTCTATAAAAATCCATATGAGAGGACAAAGTTTTCTAACGATTTGCAACTGATTTTTTAGGAGCTTTATCCGGCTTTCCACTGTATCTTTTTCGCCAACGCTTTATCCATTTCAGAAAAAGGATGTCGTTGCAATCCGGGCTAGGGAAGAAGTCCTTCATCAAAACACACAACCATTCATACATCATTATATTGTCGAAATGAATTTTTAAAAGGTTCATTTCAAGCAAAAATCCAAATCAATCGATTTGGATTTTGTTTTTTAGACTTAGATGAGTGAAAATTATAATATAGACGACATTTAATCAAGAGCAGAAAACTTCAATTTTTCACAAAAGCTGAACAGAAGTACAGCTATTGAACTTTGTAGTTTCGCCCCACTATTGCAAAGCCCTTTTTGGTGACAGTTTTTCTTCTTCGGATTTATAAACTAAAATTTTTCGTCAGCTCTTTTTTGGGTTGAGTTATACTCTTTAAGTGTAGCAAATGCTTTTTTCAATCTTTCTACTAAAGCCTGGTCTGGCGTAAAATTGAAAAGGATATCTCTATCTTCATAATTGGGTCCGCTGATAAATTGATTTTGTCCATAGCTTAATGAACCGGGATCGTTGGATTTTTCAGCACTCCATAATTTAGTCCCCGAAACAACAAAATCTGAAGAATATTCATTGCTTACTCCTGTAACTTTGTTTAAATCTATAGAAATAGTTACGGTAATATCACCAACATAAGTTTTGCTTGTAACAAAAACACCATTATTATATGAAATAAAATTTCTATTTTCTGCAAGTTTTTCTTTCATTTTTCCGCCAATCCAATCCATTGTTTCTTGTTTGGTTGGTTCAGAAGTTTTGCTTTCCGTTGTTTGCGCCGTCTTTACTTCTGTTTTTGGTTTAGTGGTTTTTATAGTTGCTTTTTTTTGAGCATTTACATTCATACTTGCAACTGTTGTTAATAATACAATTGCTAATTTTACTTTTTTTGTCATTCTTGTTATGTTTAATTTAATGTTTAAATGAGGTTTGTTTAGTTTATTTATTGAAATCGTATTTTATTACGGTTGTTGTTTATCAATAAAATTTCAATTTTTACAATACTTGAGCAAAAGCCAATGCTTATGGAGTAAATATAACAAAAAAGCGAAAGAAATTAGTTTTTTGAGAAGATTTGAAGACTAGTTTTAATTCTCACTTAAGCCTACTTTTGCAAAATCTTCGTTAGCTATAACCAAGTTTTTACCAAATAGTTTCAAAGTATTCGCAAACAATTTCCATATCTTCACTTGGTGATTCATTGAATTCTTTCATTTCATTAGTGTAGTAATCCCAGTGTGTTTTTTTCCAATATTCTAAAGTTTTATCTCCTTCTCCTTCAGTATAAGCGTATTTTGGTGTTATATCTTTAAACTTAACGACTTCAGTTTTTTTTGTCCTAATTATTGCTTTAGGTTCTCCATTCCAATTGGTAACAATCGCTAAATCTCCAATTTTAGGAAATGACTCATTGTTTTTTTTAAACCACCAAACGGATGGTGAAGTTGCTTGCTTTATTTTTTTAACAACCAATTCGGCACATTCATCAGCATCTTTTTTATTATCACAAAAGAAAAACGATTGGGGTTGTGGAGTATTACTATATTCAGGATTCTTTTGTTGAAATTCTTTCCAATATTCGGTCATCGTGTTTGTTATTTCGTGTTTGTTTTTATTGTCTTTTTTTGTTGAGCTTTCACTTTGAGTACAAGACACAAAAGTTATTAAAACAATAGTAAGTATTAATTTTAGCAAGGTTTAGTTTTTTTGGTTACAGTTAACGTTTTGGGTACTGCCAAAGACGGGAATTTTTGCATCCAAGCTCAATAGAAATACCATAGTTTAAATATAACAAAAAGTTCAATAGAATTACTTAAGTCCTTCTTTTAACAATACCTTGTTAGCGATTCGGGCTTTTTATTTGTTCGGTTATCTTTCAATTTTTGTCAACTTTATACTGTCATTTTCAGTTCTGAATTTATAAAAATATTCGTTCTTGATAATAAATTCAGTTGTATCTGTCGTCAGATAATATTCATTTCCTTTTTTTATAAATTTTCCGTTTAAAAAAACTGTTGAAGAACCAGGGTTATTGGTTTCACTCATACTAAAAGTATTTTCGAGTTTCCAATGTGTAATTACATAAGTCGTGTTTTGCAATTTAAAGCTCCAAATTTCAAGTCTTTCATTTTGATATCTATCAATGCCTTTACCAAATAAATAGAACATTAATATTCCAGCAATAATTGAGTTGACTACAAATAAAGAAACAAATTCTCTTTTTGTAAAGTATAAAATCAAAGCAATAATTAAATTCAAGATAACAACAAATGGAACAAGTATTAAAATTCCAATTGAAATGCTTGGATCAGGGTTCATTTGTTTAATCCATAACCAAATTATTGCAAAATCGAATATTGTCAGTAAAATTATTCTAATCCAAAATTTCATTCAATTTTTATTAAGGTTGTTCTTCGTTGGGTTCTGTCAGCCTGACCGCTAACGTTCCGGCTATTGCTGAAGGCGGAAATTTTTCTATCCAAGATTAACAGAAATACCACAGTTTAAATATAAACAAAAAGTTCAATAGAGAATTACTTCAGCCCTGCTTTTGGCAATACCATGTTAGCTGTAGTAGTTCTCTATTCCTTAAAGCTTTTTCCACCCACATAAAGGTCAAAATTTATTGATAATTTCAAGTCGTTCATCCTTCGTATGTTGTTTGTGTCAATGTTGTGTCCGCCAATCATTCCATTTGCATTATGAATGTCCATAGTAACCTGAATATAGCCTTCTGCTTTTTCCGTAAGTTGTTTTATTCCATCTTTATCTTGTTCCAAAAAGTCAAGTAGTTTTTTTAGTTTGTCTTCAAACTCATCTGGTTCAGGATTAGGTAGGATTTTAAAACTGCTAAACGTATGATTTGATTTTCCGTTTGGCTTCAAGTCTCCTTTGTTCCAAAATTCAGTTGGCATCAAATGTGTCATTGCTTTTATGTCGTCCACAGTTAGAGCTTCCGATGTTGCTCTGAAACAAACTCTGTGAAATGCTTCTGTTCCAATACCTGTTATTTCATGTGCCTTTGTGTCAATGTAAACTGCAAAATAAAATCTTTCGTCAACTATTGGTAGGTAAGCTATAATTATTTCGTCTTTTCTGTCTCGGTCAATACGGTCAATTTTTAGTTTATTATCTATAGAGATTGGATTGTGGATTTCAAGATATTGTTCAGTCACTCCAAGTATCCTTTCCTTGAATTCTTTTTCAATAAGTTCTATTGCTTGTTGGTCGGTCATAGTATTATTGTTAACGTTTTGGATATTGCTGAAGGCAAGGCAATATAAGCACAAAACTTCAATTTTGCACAAATGTTGAACCGAAGTAGAATCGTTGAACTTTGCAGTTTCTCTCCACTAGTGCAAAACCCATCCTTGTTACGCGACGTTTTTATTTTTCAATTTCTTTTATTAAATTATTTATTTCATTAATATTTTTTATTTCACACCATTTCATTTTTGCTAAATATGGTTCAGAATATGCCATACCTTCTTGGTCAATTTTTGTGATTCCAATCAGATTATTTTTTTCGTCAAAGTATTTAAAGTAGTAATGAACTTCTGGGGTACCTAATTCTCCCCATCTATATTTTGTGCTGTCATTAAGGATTTTTAAAAGCTTAGAACTTTCATCATCATTTAGTTCATACTTATTTTTCAGCCAATTATGATTTGAATAAAGAATTATTTTTTGCGGTTTGTTTCTCGGAAAAGTTAGACTATTCTCATTTTCATAAATAAGAGAAGACGCGTAAGTTTTAGTATTTGCAGGTTCAGGAAAGTAATTCTTATAGAATATTTTTTCAATTTCAAAATCGGCAAAATTTGGATTTAAATTTAGTTTTGTTGAAATAAAAATAATAAAAATAAATATTGAGGCTGAAAAAAATAAAATTTTCTTTTTCATTTTTTATTGACGTGAGTTTAGATAAAATGTCGATTAACTGTTTGGGGCTCTCCTATGTTTGCAAATTAATAAATTTGTGAATAAAAGCAAAAGGAATGAGAGAAGATTTGGGGCTCAATAATCTTAAAGATATATTCTCGCAAAGAAACATCCTCATTCCTTTACTTCTTTTAGAGTTTGAACAGAATGTAAAGAGTTTCAGAAACATCTTGAATAACAGTTAGGAGACAAAACGGAGGAAGATTTTGCTTTTTTAAAATTTAAGGATATGAAAGTATTAAAACAGGTTTTAGGAGTTGATGTTGCGCAAGACGAATTGGTGGTTTCTTTAGGTCAATTGCAAGACGATTTGACGACATGCACGAAAGAGTATCAAGTTTTCAGGAATACTGAAAAAGGATTTAAATCTTTGCTGGATTGGGTTTTTAAGAAAAAATCTGTCGATGTAGAAGTTCTTTTTGTGATGGAATCTACAGGTGTTTATCACGAAAGATTTGCTTATTATCTTCATTCAAAAGGAGAAAAAGTGGTTATTGTTTTGCCCAATAAGATCAGCAATTTCATGCGGACTTTAGATATTAAAACGATTACCGATAAGAGTTGTTCCATCGCTATTGCCCAGTTTGGATTGAGCAGAAAATTAGAAGAATGGCAACCTGCCAACAAGGTGTACAAAGAGCTTCAGCAGCTTAGTCGGGAGAAAAATCAAGTAATCAGCGAGCGTGTGGTGTGCATGAATCAGCTTCATGCCGAAAAAGTGGAAGCTTTGCCCAATGCCAAAACATTAAAACGTCTGAAGGTACGAATTACTTTGCTTGAAAAGCAGGAAAAAGAAATCAATACCGATATGCTGAAAGAAGTGGGGAATAGCAGTGAAGCTACGCTGGGTATGGGTTTTCTGAGTAGCATTCCGGGTGTTGGAAAAGCTACCGCCATTGCGGTTTTAGCAGAAACCAATGGATTTGAATTGATTAGAAACAAGAAACAGTTAACAAGTTATGCAGGCTTAGATATTCGGGAAAAACAATCAGGAACATCAGTAAAAGGCAAGCCGAGAATCAGCAAAAAGGGGAATAAGAATTTGCGTAAAACGCTTCATTTTCCATCGATGACAGCGGTGAGACTCAATCAAGAGCATCGTGAATTATTTCATCGAATCGTGAGCAAAACGGGGATTAAAATGAAAGGTTTGGTTGCTGTCCAGCGAAAATTATTAGAATTAATGTATATTTTATACAAGACAAAAACATTTTACGAGGTCAATTTTGAAGAAAATAGGGCGAAAACCACAAAAGATTTTCACCCTACAGAAGCTGACTCTGGGTCGCTTTAAGATTGTAAAAATATTAAAAAATATTTGGAAGTTAACACAGAATCTTTGCGATGGTGGGGCAATCGAAGCACATCAGCCCCGCTTTTTACAATACCTTGTTAACTGTAGTCTCTTTTTAAATTACATTTTCATTTGTGAAGAATGATTTTATTTGTTGATTTTTAAGAAGTTTTTCAACATTCATTTTTATATTTTCTGTTGTTAAGTTTTCATCTGCTAAAATTTGAATACTTCTTAAACTTCCCTCTTTTTGAGGAGCAATTAAAATTATATTGCCATATTTTAGGTTGTACAATTTCATATTAATTATAGCGAATTCATCATTTTCAAGGGTCACAAAAGCAGAGAAATCTATTTTGTTTTCTTTCGTTTTTATATATCCTTGACCAATTACATCTGGAAAATTTCTAGAAACTATTTGAGATTTCATAGACTTGAAATTTTTTTCATCAATAAAATCTGTTAGAACTACAATCGTAAAGAATATTCTATTATTTTCCTTAACTCTATAATTATTCAAACTATTTTTATTCTCAGAAAAACTTGTGTAAACTATTTTTTTTCCGTTTAAATTTATTCCGTAAAAATTTCCTGTTGTACCAATTCCGGAGAATGTTTTTTTACTTATACTATCATAATCAGGATAAGGGAAAATTCCATAAGTAAATGGACCTTTATTTATGCTGTCTTTTTCGGATAATTCCTTTTGTAATCTTTTAAAATCCAGTGCGTTTTCTTGATTTTGCAATTTTAGTTGTTTTGTCCTAGTCTCAGAATTTAATTTTTTATTTTGAGCATAACTTATAAAGGGAATCAAAAGTGCGAAAAGGATAATTAAATTTTTCATATTCAGTTTATTGCGCGATTTTGGAGGAGATTACAGTAACGGACTGGGTATTGCCGAAGGCGGGGATTTTTTGCACTAAAGTTCAATCGACGAACGAATGTTGAATTTTGCACAAATGCCCAATCGAAGCTGTTCAGCCACGCTTTTGGCAATACCTTGTTAGCGGTAGTTTTTGTTTTCTGCGTTTTCGATTAAGGTTTTCATTATTTTCTGTTTTTCTTCAAATATTGCTTCGTCATTGCCAAAAAGCTTATTCTTTAATTTTCCCATTTCACTATCGTCCATAAATCCTGTGTGAGTTGCTCTTTCGTAGGCTTCTTGAAAATCGTAAAAGGAAATTTCTTCTTCATTTTCGGTTTGACTTATTTTTTTCATTTTCTGTATATAATATTTAGAAATTTCTTTTGGAAATTTATTCCATACTAAGTCATAATATCTCTCTATTCCATTTAGAAATTTTTCTTTGGCTACAATTAATTGGTTGTTATCCAATACTAAACTATCTGATTTCAAAATATTTATATTTTTGTAATATTCAATAAATTCATAGCTGGGATAATCATCATATTTAAGGTAATAATCTATGTTTTTTTTGTAAGTTTCTTTTTGTGAAGTTGTATTTTCTATTTCTTGAATGTCATTAATTTTTTTTATGAGTTCTTTCCAATCAAAATCACTTCTGTTTATATGTGCTAACAAAATGAGTTTTGATTTTTGTTTTTTCAAAAAAAGAATACTGTAATATTTTTTGTTTGGTTCTGCTATTTCGCCAACTCCCATAAAGTCCTCACCATTTATTCTCCCGTTGTCATAAAAATCATTTCCTTCTTTTGGAACAGGAATGTATGTGTTAAGAAAATTTTCAGTTACATTATTTTTTAATATTTGTTGTGTTGATTTTATTTTTATTTTATTCTCGCTAAAATGGTCATTTTTAATTTTTGAATAATAATCAAAGTCATTTCTTTCAACAAAAAGAATGATGTTGCTATTTAAAGTCAATTTTCTTAAATCTACCCTTTGTGAGTATGTGAAATTTTGAAATAATAATAGTGTAAAAAGTAATATTTTCATCTTGTTCTTATTCTGTTTCGTTCGGTCTGCTAAAATTACCGCTAACATCCAAATTTACGCATTGCGTTAATACTAAACATATACAATTGCGCTTATCTTATTTAATGTTTTTATAACGGTTTGTAAATTAGTTTGTTATTTATATTTGGATAAACGCAGTGCAATAATGAACGAAAAATTAATAGAGCAATTTATAACCATAGTCCATATGCAAAGTTATGCTGATAGAGGTGTAAAAACGTTTACATCTCATCTTTCCTTTAGACTTTCTGCTAAATAAACCCAAAGATATTACACAACAACAGATAGAAAATTATATTATTTGTTGGTGAAGAAAAAGAGGCTGGAAAAAAGCTAGATTTTATTAAGAAAGAAATTTTTGGTATTGTTAATTTGAAATAGTTTTGTAGAACTTTGTTAATGTTTTTAATCTTTAAAAAAAACAGATTATCAATACTTTAGAATTTATTAGTTTAATGAAAAGATAATCAAATGTATTATGATTTAACAATACCAAATTTTCAAACAAAAAAAAGCGTTGAAAAATCAACGCTTTTGCAGAGAGGAAGGGATTCGAACCCTCGATACAGTTACCCGCATACTACCTTTCCAGGGTAGCTCCTTCAACCACTCGGACACCTCTCTATGTTTTGAAGACTGCAAAAATAGAGTATTTTATTGAATTAACAAATTCTTAATTTTAAAATTATTCACTTATTTCTCCACAAAGATTCTTTGAAAAATTGTCAGCAAAAGTTCCGCTGTAATTAGGGTTGTCAATAAGATGCATAGCTTTGGTAATCGCAGCTTCTGCAGTCATATCTTTTCCGCTGATGGCGCCGATTCTTGAGAATATATTAGAATTTTCATATTTTCCAAAAGAAATTCCACCTGAAATACACTGGCTTACCACTACGATTTCAGTTCCGTTATTTCTGATTTGCTGTAAAGTTTCCAATGTTTTTTCACTGCTGAAAATCGTTCCTGAGCCGAAAACTTGTAAAATTAAAACTTTCATTTTAGGGATTTCTTTAAAATGGTTCAGTTGCATTCCTGGGAAAATTCTCCAGAAAAGAACGTCTTCAGAAATATGCTCATCTACATGAAACTCAATTCTGCCGTCACATCGGAAAAGGTTGTCTTTTTCAATCTTCAAATGTACTCCCGATTGCCCAAGGATAGGGTAGTTCGGACTTGCATAAGCATCAAAATACTCCGCAGAATATTTCAAAGTACGGTTTCCACGTAACAATTTATATTCAAAATAAATCGCAACCTCCTGAATAACGGCATCGTTTTGTTCATAAAGACTCGCATAATATAAACTCGTCAGAAGATTTTCTTTGGCATCTGTTCTTAAATCTCCAATCGGAAGTTGTGAGCCTGTTAAAATAACCGGTTTTCTTAAACCTTTTAGCATGAAACTCAATGCAGAAGCTGTATAAGACATAGTATCCGTTCCGTGAAGGATTAAGAAGCCATCATATTTTTTATAATTATAAAAAACTAAATTGGCAATCATTCTCCATTCTGTGGGTCCCATATCGGAAGAATCGAGAGGTTTTTCAAAAGGATGCACAAATACTTCACATTCCATGAGTCGCATTTCGGGCATTTTCTCAAAAATATTTCCGAAATCAAAAGCACGTAGGCTTCCCGTTTCGTAATCTTTTTCCATACCAATCGTTCCGCCGGTATAAATCAGAAGGACTTTTCGCTTCATTTTTTAATTTAAATTAAAGATTTTGAGTTTCTTTTCAGGTTCAGAATTCCAAAATTACGTTAATTTGCAAAGATTTGAAAGAAGATGGAAGATTTAGCAAAAACTTACAAGTATTTACAACAGTTTTTAACGGACGAAAGATTAAGAAAAATAGAGCATTTTGCTCCTGAAAGTTCAGATTTTGTATTTCCGGTTTTGGAAGATGTTTATCAGTTTAGAAATGCAGCCGCGATTGTAAGGTCTGTGGAAGCCTGTGGTTTTCATAAAGTGGTTGCCCTTCAGGAAGAAAATAATTTTGAGCCCAATTTAAGAGTAACAAAAGGCGCAGATACATGGGTTGAAGTGGAAAAACTTCCCCGAAATATGGAATCTTTTCAGAAAATTAAAGATAGAGGTTACAAAATTGTCGCCGTTTCATTAGAAAATAATGCGAAAATGTTGCCTGAATATGAAATTACAGAACCGATTGCTTTGGTTTTTGGAACTGAAATGGAAGGCGTTTCTCAGGAGATTTTAGATTTTGCAGATGAAACTTTGGCGATTCCGATGTATGGTTTTACCCGAAGTTTTAATGTTTCGGTGGCGGCATCGATTTGTATGTATGAGTTGAAACAAAAACTGATAAAATCTAATATTGATTACAAACTGAATGAAGAAAAACTGCTTAGAATGAAGATTCGTTGGGCGGTAAATTCTATAAAAAGTGGGGAGATGATTTTAGAGAAATATTTTAAAGACAATAATTTTCACTTTTAAAAGTTCTTATTAAAATTTTAAATCATTATGACGAGATTATTTCCTGTTTTATTTTTGCTTTTATATGGTACTGTATTTTCTCAATTGAAGTTTGATACGCTCTCTCGTAGAACATTAAAAACTACAGTTACTCCTGCTATATTAGTGGGGTATCATTATGCAGGTGACGCAAAAGATAATACCGAAACATTCAGGGCATCACAGATGCATATTATTGAGGTTGTTTTTGCAAAAATAACTGAGTTCGGAGGAAATCACGGGGCTGCAAGAGTTTTGTACGCAGGCAGTGATTTTATTTTTAATAATCGATATGATTTTTTTATGGCTCCTAAAATTGGGGTGAGTTCAAGTGCGGGAATAGCTTTAGGTGCTGAAGTACAGTTTCAGACCAATTTTGAAAAAGTAATTCCACGGATGATGCCATATTTGGGATTCGGTGGAAGTGGAGGGAAATTGACTGTTGGCTATAATTTCAGATTACTGAAAGCCGAAAATTTTCCGATTAATACTCTTCAGGTGGGAATTACTTGGCCTATAAAAAGATTTAAAGAAAAAACTATTTAATCATCTTATTATAATTCCAAGCGGCAACAAAAGCTCCCGCAGTTTCTGTTCTCAAGCGTTGATTTCCCAAAGAAACCGCTTTAATTCCTTTTTCGGCTAAAAACAAAATTTCTTTATCAGAAAAATCACCTTCAGGACCAATCAAGAAAGTGTAATTTTCTAATTTAGGAATTTCATTTAAAGCCACTCTTCCTAAACTTTCGTTGCAATGTGCCACAAAAGTTGTTTCAGAATCAACATTTTTAAGGAAATCCTGAATTTTCGTTAAATCATTAATGACAGGAAAATAGAATCTTAGACTTTGTTTGGATGCAGCAATTGCCTGTTTTCTGATTTTATCGATACTGATATTTTTACGCTCTGTTTTTTCGGTTTGAAGAATGGTAATCTCAGAAATTCCCATTTCTACTGCCTTTTCTACGAAAAATTCTATTCGGTCAATATTTTTGGTGGGAGCAATTGCAATGTGAAGTTTCGGGCTAAAATCTGGAGTTTCAGTTTTAATTTCTACAACTTCAATTCCTGCTTTTTTACCTTCAATAATTAATGTTCCGGAAGCAAGATTTCCTTTTCCATCGGT